>JAFCCH010000010.1 GCA_017610265.1 Nitrososphaerota archaeon | reverse complement strand
GATCTTTTAGTTCCAATTCAATTCACTGTTTAATTTTTTTAAGTTTAATTTTTTTAATTGTTTTTTTAATTTAATTTTTTAATTATTTTTTTACAACTTCCATAACAAACTGAAAGGAGAACGCGCCCCTGTTCAACTTTGCCAAATGTTTTTTGAAAAAAGGGAATGGAACAGATGGCACATAGTAGATTTGTTTTATCTTAAGGCCGCATGAATCAAGCAATGCCTTGGTAGTCTCAAGAGTATAAAAATGCAGATGTGTTCTGTCCAGAATTCCGTCCTTGGTATAATTAAACTTGCCAAACAAAAGGTTTAGCCTGATGTGCCAATTGGCAATGTTTGGCATGCTGATAATTATTGAGCCGTCTTTTGCCAAATAATTGTTGCTGACATGCCTCAAAACTTTTACAGGATCCATCAAGTGTTCCAGGACATCTCCGAAAACAATTCTGTCAAACTTTTTGTCAAACTTAAAATTCAAATCCTCAATATTTCTGATTAGAACCTTTTGGCAAAATGGCCTGCATTGCTTTGCCCTTTCAGGATCTAATTCCAAAACAGTTACTTTGCAGCCATTTTTCACAAACTGCTTTGATACAACTCCTGAACCTGCTCCTATATCCAAAACAATTTTGTCCGAGCCGACAAATTCCACCACTTTTTGATGAGAAGAGGTATTCAGCATTACAAAATCCATTCAATCAACTCTACTAGTATTTGTTGTCATTAAAGTTTTTATAACGTTTATTGTTCTGTCAGTTGATTTTCCATCCAGTTTAAACAAGGTATTGTGAATTATTTTTTGGTTGTTTTCCAAAAGCAGTTTTTCGTTACCCTTTGACAAAACAAGTTCTAAAACCTTTTCAAGCTCTTGCGCATTTTTTGCCTTTAGAACAGGATCCTTTGACCCAAATGCCTTTCCAGGCAGCCAGTTTTTTTCAAACATGATTACGGGCTTTCCAAGAGCAACTGCTTCCCACCCAACAGTTGAAAACTTGATAATTACTGCATCAGAAATATTCAAAAGTTCGTAAAGGTTTGTAGCCTGCAAAACAATTGCCTTTTCCTTCATCCAGTTATAATAGGCAAGATCTTCAAACGGATGAATCTTTACAACAAGCCTTGTGTTCGCCCTTTTTGAAACAGTGTCCATAATTTCCTTAAGCTCTGGCTTGGTCAAGTAACCGCTTGTTGCAACAAAAACCATTTTCTCTCCCTGCTTTAATCCAAGCTTGGCTCTTGTCCCCTCTGCATCAAACTCTTTGCGGATAAATGAATCAAGCCTCGGAACCCCTGTTATAACAACCCTATCAGGTTCAATGCCAAACCTAATCAAAATGTCCTTGAACTTCTGGCCCCAAACAGTTATCTTGTCAGCTGTAAGAGGGACAAATCCCTGAACCCAGTCCCCCTCGTCCAAAATTGGATTGAAGAAGCCATGCTGCAAAACAAGGCTTTTTGCCCCTACCCTTTTCGCAAGAATTGTGCAGATTCTTTCAAACGGAACCCAGTCCTCCCACAAAACAACAAGGTCTGGCTTTTTCTTTTCAAAGTGCTTTGACAAAGCCTTAATCAATAAAACAAATTCGGGCCAGTCCCTTTCGGCAAGCTGGCTAAGCTGCATTCTAAACACATTGGCAAAATTTATTCCCTGAAATTCAAACCTTGTTGAGAATGTGGAATCAACCCACAAGCCCTCAAAGAGTTCTTTGAACTCACTTTTCAAACCGTTTTTTTCAGAATAATAACGCAGGGCAGTAACTGGGTTGAGCAATTTCCTAAGCAAAAACTCGTCAAGTGAAACAAGGTTAATGTCTTGCTCTTTTGCAAGCTTTGCCTTTAACTCTGGAACATAACCACGTTCCCTGACAAAGACAGTTTTCTTTTCAGGGTTTGGCCTTGAAGGAAAAGGATTTGAAGCAATTGTCTTAACCTTTTGCCAGACATCTCTTGCCTTTTTTTGAGTCAGATTCGGATGCCTTACATAAACTGTTTCGGCAGGAATGTCAAGCCATTCAACTTTTGCAATCTTTTCCGCATCCTCAACTGCTTCCACATACTGACTTGAAAGGCCATTTTTGTTCACAAAAATTATCTTAGGATTAAATTCCTCAATCGCCTTTAAAATTGCCTTCAAAAGATAGAAGGTTCGCTTGAAAAAGTAATTTAATTCGTTTTCCTGCACAAAGCCAAGGCTTATTCCATCAAAGCTTGCCTTTCCATCAAAGCCAGGAACAAACTTGTACCAGTTTCTTGCAAAGAAAGCCACTCTTAGTTCAATTTCTTTGAAATCGGCTTCTTTCAAAAACTCGGAAATGACCTTTGCAGGAAACCTTTTTGAGTCAGATGAAATTCCTGGGCCCAAAAAGATTGAGTGAAACAGGAAAACAACCTTGTCTTCCTTGCCGATTCGTGTTTCAACAAGTTTCTTGACCTCGTTAAATTCTGCTTCGCTTGAAACAAGTGCAAGATGGTTTGCCATTAGCTAAACCTCCTGACAAAATCTCTCACAAAGCCAATTCTTATTCCTGTTTTTGCTTCAACAGCTCTTAGGACATCAATGTCCTCTGGCTGAAGCCCTCTCAGGATTATAAAGAGAAGACCGTAAAGTCCCATAAATGTTGAACCAAGGACTACAAGTGAAATAAAGCTGAGCGGGAAAAACATCTGCTCTATTGCAGGAATTGCCTGTTTGATAAAAATGAATGCTGCAATTGAAACACAGGCTGCAATGGTTGGCACAATATATGCCTTGCTATAGGGATGCATTTTAGTAAAGATAAAGACCTCTGCCAAAGCCAAAAAGTTCCAAAGAAAGTAAGTAAAGGCTGTTGCAATTGCCGCCCCGATTATTGCATTGCCTGTTGCACCAAACAAAGGGATAAGCCAAAGGTTCAGGCTTATGTTAATTATTCCGCAAATAACTGTGTTGACAAAAATAAGCTTTGTTTTGCCTACGCTTTCAAGAATTGAACGGACCGGGCCAACAAATGAAACTAGAAAAATTCCCAATGCAAGAATTATCAAGGCGCTTGCACCTGCAGCGTAAACATCACCAAACATTATTGCAAGAATTTCTCTCGCAAACAAGACTGTAAACAATAAGGCAGGAAAGATGGTCGCATAAATCCATCTTGTTACAACCTTGTACATCTTAGAAAATTCTGCAAGCCTGCCTTGTGCATACAAGCCGGTTGTGATTGGCAAAAACAATGATTCAAATGCAAATGATGCGACAACCAAAAGATTTGCTGTTGGCAATGCAACATTGTACAATCCTGCAGCATAAACCGTGCTTAGCGAGCCGAGCATTATTGTATCAATCGAATACATTATGATGTCAAAAAAGCCGACTGCAAGCAATGGCCAGCTATACCTAAATAATTCAGATGCATTGTATTCAGGCTTCAACTTTGAGCCAATGATTGGGAAAACCTTTTTTTGGACAAAGTAAAATGAAAAAATAAATGCCACAACCGCGCTTAATGCAAGTCCAAGAGTTGCGCCAAAAACCTCAAAGCCCAAGAAAAGAAGAATTCCTGTAAACAAAAGCTTTGCAACATTTTCAATTATGTTCCTGACTGCAATCTTGTATTCAATTTTTTTGAATGCCTGGGCAGTAATCAGAAAAGCAGAAGTCATTACAGAGAAAGGCATTGACACTGCAAGAACCCTTAAAACAATTGCAATTCCCGGCTCGTTAAAGAATGAGACTGCAAGCCAGTCGGCTGAAAAGAAAAGAGCAGCCGCCATAATTACTGAAACAGCAAGCTGGGTCTTTATTGCAAGCAAAATTGTTCCAAGAACCTTTGCCTTTTTGCCTGTGCTGTTATAAACTGCCACAAAGTGCATTATGCCCTGGTGCAATCCAAATGCTGCCAGAACAGTTACAATCCCTGCAATTACAACTCCAATTGAGAAAACTCCAAATGCTTCAGGGCCAAGGCCCCTTGCAATCATTGCCTTGTAAAGATATGCAAGAACCTTACTTATGGCAAAGCCTGCGAAGTAGAATCCTGCGCCCTTTGCAATTGTTGAAAGTTCTTTTTGCATAAAAATCACCTATTAATCTTGTACAAGGTACTGCAACTGTCTTGGTAAACCTGCTGTAAATAACCCTCTTCCAGGAAAGAATCCATTATTTCTACATCCCATGGATTTTGCGAACAAGTTTTTGCAATATGGGAAACATCTCTTGCGTCAAACGCTTCCTGCATTTCTTCCTTGTTCATTTTGTAAAACCAGGCGTGCGAAGCAAACTCTTTTTCTCCAATGAAATAAACCTGCCTTTTCTTTTCCTCGTGAACTGCAATTATGCTGCCATCAGGTAATTCTTTTATGAAATTGTACAATGGCAAATGATTGTTGTATTCCTGATTAAAATGCATTGCGTAAAGCGAAATAAATGCAATTGAGTAAAGGGCAGCCATTGCAAATAAGGCAATCAGAATTGTTCGCTTTTTAGGGCTCTTAAAATGTTTGAATCCAGTACAAACCGCTATTCCAAACAATGGAAGCAGTGGAACAAGAATCCTGATGTAAATTACAGATGATTTGGGACTAATTAGCAAAATGGAAAGCATTGCCAGAACAAAGCATGAGAGAAGAACAATTGACGGCTTTTCAAGTTTGAAAGAGCCTTTTATCATTCCGTAAAAAATAAATGCAAGGACTGGCAGGGTTACAATGGAAAAGATTGTGAAAGCAATTTCAAGCGAAATTCCAAGAGGGCTTGAGGCAAATGCCTGTGGCAGAAAAGACCAGAAGGCTGTGTTGAATTCAAGAGGATAGAGAAAGCTTGACTGCAATGAAAAAGGAGCAGATGTTCCTACCGTTACCTGACCAACGCCTGCTTCGGCAATTGCTCCAAAGCCGCCGATTGCAAGAAAATTTATTGCAAACCATGCGGAAGAAAGCAAGACTGAGGCAAACACAAAGTAGGCAGTGAATGCAATCCATTTTTGCGAAAGCTGTTTTGGCTTTTGTTTCCATATTTCAAAGAGAAATGCAAGGAAAAAAATAGGAACAAGAATTGTGGCAGTTTCCTTTGACATTGCCATTCCTGCAAGTACAAACGGCATTGCAAGCAAGTAATGCTTTTTACCTGTTTCAACAAATTTCCAGTAAACGATGAATGAAAGAAGAACAAAACTTGAGGCAAATGTTTCAACATAGTTTAGTGCACCATAAATTAGGAGAAGGGGCTGAATTGCAACAAATGCAAATCCAGCAAACCAGTTTTTTGGAAAAAGTTTTTTTAACAAAATAAATGAAAGCAAAAGCTGAATCGCGGAGAAAATGAATGGAAAAACTCTTGCAGTGGAAATGTTTAATTCAATTGGAAGGATTGCAAACGGAATTGCGATTACAACATGGTAGAGGGGAACAGGCATGTTTCTAACCATGTTTGGAATGCCGTTGAATGGCAAAGCATGGTTTTCAACAATAAACCTGCTGATGGTTAAATGATACAATGTATCTGTAAGCGGCGCGTCTGGCATTGCAAACAAAATGAATATTCTTGCAAAAATAGCCAAGGCTATGATTGCAATGAAAATCTTCTTTTCAAGCCCTTTAAACGGGAAAAATTGAACTGCATTATATAGGGTTAGTTCTGGAAAGATATTTAAAGAAAATAGCGTTTTTTCTAGTACGTTAATCAAAAAATAACGGTTTAAAACACTTAAATGAGGAAATTTAGTATGAAACAACAATTGAACATGGTTGTCTTAATTCCTGCATTAAACGAGGAAAAAACAATTGCTTCCGTGATAAAGGAAATTCCAAGAAAGATCACAGGCATTGCCAAAGTAAAAGTTCTTGTTGTCAACGACGGCAGCACTGACAGGACTGTTCAAAAAGCAAGACAGGCCGACAAAATTGTTTCCCACAAGGGAAACAAGGGACTTGGAGTTGCCTTCAAGACAGGCATTGAAGAAGCTCTTAGAATGGGCGCCGACATAATTGTTAACATTGACGCAGACGGCCAGTTCAACACAAACGATATCCCAAAAATTATTGAACCAATTCTTGCCGGCAGAGCAAACATGGTCACTTGCTCTCGCTTTAAAGATCCAAAGCTTGTTCCTGAAATGCCTCCAATCAAAAAGTTTGGAAACGATGTTTTTAGGAAAATAATTAATTTCTTTACAAAAAGCAATTTTACAGATACGCAATGTGGTTTCAGAGCCTACAGCAGTGAAGCCGCCCTTAGGTTAAGTCTTTTTGCAAAATTCACTTACACACAAGAAGTTCTGATTGACCTTGTGCACAAGGGAATGAGAATAGAGGAAATTGCATGCAAAGTTAAAGGAGAAAGAAGTGGAAAAAGCCGTGTTGTAAAGCACTGGTATAGTTACGGCATTAAGGCATTGCTCATTATTGTCAGAACATTGCGCGATTACAAGCCATTGCAATTCTTTGGAACAATCGGAACAGTTGTTTTTGGAACAGGTTTTGTGACAGCATTTGGACTTTGGATTAGGCTGATGCTAATTCACAAGGTTGACCCTTACATGTGGGCTGCTTACACCTCAATAATTTTTATGATTCTTGGCTTTTTGCTAATCATTCTCGCCTTAATTGCAGATATGCTTGACAGGCAGAGAAAGATTCAGGAAGAGGCACTTTATCTTCTTAGGAAAAAGGAGTTTGCAAGAAAGTAACGGCTTTTAAGATTGTACCAAATCGGTTAAATTAAAAAATGGATTTACTTTCTTAGTAATTAGGGAAATTGGTTGATAAACATGAATATTGTATTTTTGAATCCGCCTTTTAAGGGTACATACAACAGAGAAGTTAGATTTCAGGCTGTTTCGCCGCAAAAGGCACTGCATCCTCCAATAATGCTTGGTTATGCAACCGCAATATGTAAGGAAGCAGGCCACAAAGTTGACTTAATTGATGCCCCTGCCCTTGAAATAAGCGAGGAAGAAACAATGAAAAGGCTTGCAGACTTCAAGCCGGAATTTGTTGTAATGTTAACTTCTACAGCATCTGTTGAAAGCGACGGCAGAATTGCAAAAAGAATTTCAAAAGAGATTGGAGCAAAAACAGTTGCAGTAGGAGTTCATGCAACAGCTGTTCCAGAGGAAACACTTGGCTTTGGATTTGACATTGTTGTAAAGGGAGAATATGACTACACTGCAAAAGATTTGGCTAAAATAAAAGAACTGAAAAATGTTGAAGGAATAATCTTCAAGAAAGGCAAGGAAATTATTCATACAAACGATAGGGCTCTAATAAAAGATCTTGATAAGGTGCCTTTCCCTGCCCGAGAGTTCCTGCCAAACAACCAGTATTACTCTGCGCTTTACAAAAACCCGTTTACATTTATTTTGGCAGGAAGAGGCTGCCCACACCAATGCATTTATTGTGCAGGACCACAGCTGATGTCAGGCCGAGGATATAGAATGAGGTCTGTTGAAAATGTAATAGACGAATTAAAGTATTTGAAGAAAAACTTCAAATTCAAAAGCGTTTTGTTCAACGACGACACTTTGAATGTTAACAAAAAGCATATTTTGGAACTGTGTGACAGGATTGTTGAAGAAAAAATAAACATTCCATGGATTGCCTACAGCAGGGTTGACTCTGTTGACAAGGAAATAGCAGAAGCTATGAAGAAAGCAGGCTGTTTCCTTGTAAAGGTTGGGTTTGAGTCAGGCTGCGACTCTCTGCTTAAGTCAATGAAGAAGGGCGACAGGGCTACAACAGACCAGGCAAGAAAAGCAACAAAGTTTTTCACAAACGCAGGCATTCAGGTTCACGGAACATTTGTTTTTGGAATGCCTGGAGAAACAACTAAGACAATGAGGAAAACAATTGACTTTGCAAAGGAGCTTGACCTGGACTTTGTTCAATTTAGCATTGCACAGCCTTACCCTGGAACAGAATTTTACGATTATCTCAAAAGCAGGGGCTATTTGCATTTCAAGGAATGGTCAGACTACCTTGACTGTGAGGGAAGAATTACTCCGATTTTTGAATATCCAAATCTTAGCATGAAGGAAATGCAGTATTGGTTGAGACAAGCCTACAGAGAATACTATCTTAGGCCACACTATGTCCTAAAAGCAATGAAGCAAAGACTGACCAACTGGAATCTTATGAAGACAAGCTTTAGGAGCGCCTGGAGCCTGCTTAATTACCTTAAATAATTTCTTCAAAAGAGGAAACCAAATGAATTCAAAGCCTGATGTTTCAATTGTAATGCCAAACTACAATTCGCCAGTTGTAGACCAAACCATTGAAGCGATTTTGAACCAGTCGTTTCGGAGAAATATAGAAATTATTGTAGTTGGCAAGGATGATCCAAATTTTATAAAACCAAATCCAAAGATAACTTTCATCAGGACAAAGGAAAGGACGTTTCCTTCAAAGGCAAGGAATATAGGAATTGCCAGGGCAAGGGCTGAAACAATTGTCTTTGTTGATTCAGATTGTGTTCCGGAAAAAGGATGGTTGCAGGCCATTCTGCAAAACAAAGAAGATATTGTAACAGGCGCTGTTGAGTTTGATGCGCCAAGCTTTTGGACAACCTGCGACAATTTTGTGCACTTTTACGCCTCAAGCAGAAAAGTAAAAAGAGGCGAGATACCCTTGTTTGGAACCATTCAATTGAAGATTCCTAAAAGCAAGGTTTTGTCAGTTTCCGGCTTTGATGAAAATCTTGAAACAGGAGAGGACCTTGACATGGCAATAAAATTGAAAAAAGCCGGAGAAAAGTTTTACTTTGAGCCAAATGCAGTGGTAAGACATTATCCTTTAAGAAAAAATCTTTTTGCTGTCTTAAGACACTCAATGTACTGGGCCAGTAATTCAATGGCAGTAAGGATTAAACACAAGGTCTTTTTGAAACTGCCTTTTTGGCTGCAGAACAGGTGGCTCTTGCTTGCAGTTGCGCCCTTTGCATCAATTGCAGTAACAGCCAATGTTTACTCAAAAATTTATAATTGGAAGTACATTTACCTGCTTCCAATTGTTTTGCTTGCAAAGCTCGCATGGTTTTACGGAGCATTCAGGGGTTTAAAAAATGCTTGAAAAAGTTATCAGATCATTTACAAAAGGCAGACTGAAAAAGCCTGTCAACCTAATCTTCTTTGTTACAGGAAGATGTGACAGCCGCTGCATTCACTGCTTTAACTGGCAGGCATTGAACCAAAACAAAAACGAATTAAAGCTTGAAGAAATTGAAAAATTTGCAAAAGAATTTGAAGACCTGCCTGAAGTTGGCTTTTCAGGCGGAGAACCCCTGCTTAGAAAAGACCTTGAGGACATTATCACAATCTTTGAAAAAGAATGCGGCACAAAAAACTTTGGCATTCCAACAAACGGCTTGAGGCCAAAGCAAATTGCCAAAGAGATTGAAAACATTCTTGAAAAGCATCCTAAAATAAATCTTGGAATCAATATTTCGCTTGATGGCACAAAGCAAATTCACGACGAAATCAGAGGCGTTAAAGGCTCGTTTGAAAAGGCGCTTGAAACATACAAGCTTCTTGCACAACTCAAGAAGGAACAAGACTTTGGACTAAAAGCAGTTACAACAATTTCAAACAAGAACGTGGAAAACATTCCAATGCTTATTGATTTCGTCAAGAAAAACATGCCTGCAATTGACTTCCAGACCTTTGAAATCATGAGAGGCAGCCCAAAAGATAAGGGAATTACTGCGCCGACTATTGCACAGCTGAAAAAAGTTAGGCCTGCAATCTTTGCATCCTACAAAGGCAGTTCTTTTTATAGGGAAAACAGCATCACTTCAAGGATTGCTATTTCAGCCAAAAAATTTGTGTTTGACAAATATCTTGAAATACTTGAAAAGAAAAAACAGCTTTTCCCATGTTATGTGGGAACAGTTAACATGGTTTTGACAGAGACAGGCAACCTGCATTTCTGTGAGTTGACCCCAAAAATTGGAAATATCAGGGAAAACAGTTCAGAAGAGATTCTGAAAGGTGAAAAGGCTGAAAGGCAGCGGGATTCAATAAGGCAAAAGAAATGCTGGTGCACCCACTCCTGTTTTCAGCAGAACAATATGATGTTTACAAAAAGACTGTGGCCAAAAATTGCGCTTTATATCATAAAAGACCTTTTGCCAGGAAGTGATTAAGATGAAAATTGAATTAATCCATCCATCATTTGAAATTTACTTCACGCACGAGGCTCCAATAGGCCTTGCATACCTTAAAGCAGTTGCCCAAAAAGCAGGCCACAAGGTAAAGATTCTTGACAACAATGTGCTTAATTTAAAGCTTGACGAGGTTCTTGAAAGAGTTAAGGGCAGTGACATTGCCGCAATCAGCATGACTACCCCTACTTATAAGACAGTAAAGGAATTGTCTGGAGCAATCAGGAAAAAATTGGGCATTCCAGTTGTTATTGGAGGAGCCCACCCCACAATTGACCCAAAGGACTGCCTTGACTTTGCAGATTATGTGATAATGGGAGAGGGAGAACAAACATTTGTGGAATTGTTAAACGCTATTGAAAATGGAAAAAAATTGGCTGAGCTGAAAAAGATTAAGGGACTTGGATTCAGGTGGAGTGATAAAAGAATCCTAAATGAAAGCCGGGCTTTAAACACAGACTTGGACTCAATCCCTTTTCCGGACTGGAACGGCTTTCCAATTAAAAAATATGGCTCTGCAGTCAGGACAAGCGGAAAAAGCCTGCCTATTGTTACAAGCAGAGGCTGTCCCTTCAACTGCTGTTATTGCTTCAAAGGCCTGTTCGGAATAAAGTTTAGGGCAAGATCTCCAAAAAATGTTGTTGACGAGCTTGTTTACTTGAAAAAGAATTTTGAAATAAAGGAATTCCAAATTGCAGATGATGCATTTGCTGCAGACAAGAAAAGAGCAATTGCAATCTGCAAGGAAATGGTGAAAAGAAAGCTTAACCTTCCATGGAGCCTGCCAAACGGAATAAGGGCAAACAGCCTCAATGAAGAGGTTGTAAGCTGGATGAAAAAAGCTGGCCTAAAATACACAGGCCTTGGCATTGAGTCAGGCAACCAAAAGATTCTTGACCAGATTGGAAAACAGCAAACTCTGGAAGAAGTCAGGAATGCGGTAAAGCTTTTGAAGAAATACAAGATTACAACAGTTGGCTTTTTTATGTTTGGCCTGCCAAATGACACCCTTGAAACAATGAAAGACACTGTTCAGTTTGCAAAAGAGCTTGACTTAGATTATTGCAGCATTTCGATGACAACACCTTACCCTGGCACAAGGCTTTACGACCAAATAAACAAGGGAGAAGGCAAATTTTTGACCACAAGCCAGGAAGACCTATTCAGCCTTGGAAGCAAGGTCAAATTTATCATGCCTGGTATGGCTTCTAAAGAAGACATTGAAAAAACTTACAAAAAGGCAAGAATTCAGCTTTTGCTTAGGCCAAAAACAATTTTAAAGAATTTGGGAAATCCAAAAAAGCTTTTTGCAGGCGCAAAGGTTGCCTACCAGTGGATTCTCAAAACCTAATCAGGTTTGTTTGGTTAGACAAAAACTTGTTTGATTTATTCAAGAACTTGATTATAAACAGAAAGAATATTTTCAACGGCCTGCTTTTCTGAAAAGTTTTCTTTGGCAAACTTTCTCGCATTTTTTCCAAGTTGTTCAACAAGGCCTTGCTCACTAAACATCAGGTCAATCTTTTCAGCAATCCCCAAAGGAGACTTTTCCTTTACAAGGAAACCGTTCAAGCCATCTTTTACAACGTCAACAAGACCACCGACCCTTGAAGCAATGACTGGTTTGCCGCATGCAATGCCTTCAACTGCCACAATCCCAAGAGTTTCTGTTTCGCCCCTGCTGTCAACTATTGAGGGAACAACAAAAACGTCTGTTGCATTAAGCCAAAGAGAAACCTCCTTGTTTGGAATCAGCCCCACAAACTTAACTTTATCTTCAAGACCCTTGTCTTTGACAAGCTGCTTGAGTTTTTCTTCAAGAGGGCCAAAACCGCCAATCAGGCAAAGCACGTTCTTTGTCTTAATCCTGTTCATTGCCTCAATCAAATAGGGAAATCCTTTCTTTTCAACAAATCTTCCAACAGCAAAAACAATCTTTTTGTTCTGCGGAATGCCAAGCCTTTTTCTCAAAGGGGCTTTTGCCATTGGCTTGAAATTCTTCAAGTTAACTCCCATGTGGAGAATCATGTGCCTTTTGGGAGTGATTTCCTTCAAGGCCTTTTTTTGCAGGTAAGAAGAATTAAACATTACAAAGTCACAATTTACCAAAATCCAGTGGTTTAGCTTTCTCATTAAGCCTTTTCCAAACACAAGCCTTTGCACCCAAAACACAAACGGCTTTCCAGTAAGCTTTTTCAAAATTACTGCAACAACTGCACTTGGAAGAAAAATTGCGTGATAAACATTCTTGTTTCGCGCATTCCGCAAAGCTTTTAGGAAAAACGAAACCATAAAAAAAGGCAATTGAATTTTCGCAAGAAGGCTTTTTGAAAGATTGTGAGCTGCTCCACCGTAATAGGCAATTCTGTGAAGGGATTTTGGAAAAAAGTATCGGAACCTGTGAATCCTGATTTTGTCAAGAATTTCAAAGCCCTTGCTGTTCTCTCTATCATGAGGGGCAACAACATCATAACTTACACCTTTTTGTGCGCAGAGCCTTAGATGGTCAAACCAGGCGCTGTCATCCTCCTTAAAGCGGATAAACGAGGTTACTAGAAACAGAACATTTGGCTTCTTCATTTTTTCCCGCCGTCTTTCTTCTTTGAACCAGGAATTCTTTTAACAAAAGCCTGTTTCAAAATCATCAACAGGCCGTGGTAAATGCTTTTTATGTCGTCTGCATTCCTAATAGAGAAAAACTGTTTAGCCATAAAGCTTGGCCTGAAATAAAATGCCCTGTAGGCATTGTGATACATTTCCTCAACCTGCTTTGAGGTCCAGTCCTTGCTTTCAAAGATTGGCTTTGCATCAAAATTAAAGTCATCCCAGCCCTTGGCAGTTACCTTGCCATACTTTTTTGCAAGATAATACATTTCAGTTTTAGGCATTGGCCTTACCATATTAAAGTTTACAACATCTGGATTAACCTTAATTGCAAAGTCAATTGTTTCCTGCATGTTCTCCAGAGTTTCACCAGGAATCCCCAAAAGGAAGTAGGCTCCTATGTTAATGCCCGCCTGCTTTGTCCATCTGAAAACATCTTTAACCTTTTCAAGCCTTATTCCCTTTTTGATAAACTTGTCTAAAACTTCTTGATTTCCTGATTCAACTCCAAAAGTGATGTAAACACAGCCAGCTTTCTTCATAATCTTCAAGAGTTCAGGAGAAATTGTGTCAATTCTACTATTGCAAGCCCATTCAATATTTATTTTTCTCCTAATGAGCTCTTCGCAGATTGCCTGGACAACCTTTTTGTTAATTGTAAAGGTATCGTCAATAAATGCAATGCCCCTAATGCCATAATCCTTAATCAATTGCTCTATTTCGTCAACAACATTCTCAGAAGACCTTAACCTTACACTCTTACCAAAAATTAATTTTGTTGAACAATAAGTACAGTTAAAGGGACAGCCTCTTCCAACCATAACAGTTGTTGAGGGTTGTTTTACCGCCCATGCAGCCCTTCCAAGTTTTGCATTAAGATATTTGTCCATCTTCAGCAAGTCCCTTGCAGGAAAAGGAAGCTCATCAAGCTTGCAAATCATTGAGCGAACAGGATTCTTCACAATCTGACCTTCTTTCTTAAACCAGATTCCACTAACTGACTCCAGTGGCTTTTTGTCTCTCAAAGCCTTAGCCAGTTCCACAAAAGTTGTTTCGCCCTCACCAAGGCAAATTACGTCAACTTCCTTATCAGTAATGCTTTCTTCAGGCACAACAATTACATGCGGCCCGCCAAAAACCCTCAAAACATTTTTGTTAACCTTTTTTGCAAGCTCTGAAAGCTCTCTTGAAACATTATAGTTCATGGTAAAACAACTAAAGCCAATAATGTCATAGTCTGCCTTTTTTATTCTGTCAATTGCATACTGCTTTCCGTCAAAGCTTGGGTCAAGAATTTCAACGTCAAAGCCTTCCTTGCGCAAGGCTGCTGCAACATAAGCAATCCCCAAAGGAGGATTAATATTGGGCTCAAACCTTGACATTGTAAGTAATATCTTCATTTTATCATTTTCTTAAAACGTTTTTCAAAACCAAAAAATCAAAGTGCTTTAGCTCACGCAAGCCAAGCAAAACACCCAGATAAACAACTAACAAAGTAAAATATTTAAAAGGCAGCAGAAGACCTGTTCCAGGCAAAAAGTCTGCAACCGCAAAAATTGCCGCTCCTGCCAGGAAAACACGTGCAATTGTTTTCAAAGCCACAAAAGAGCCAAGCCTTGCCTTTACAAAAAGGCCTGATATAATCAGCCCAAAAAACGAGGCTGCAGTGGTTGCAATTGCTGCTCCCAGCATTCCGTGGGAGGGAACAAAGATAAAGTTTAGCACAATATCCGCCAAAAGAACAACATTGCCAACTAAAAAGGCTGTTTTTGGCTTGCCAGCGGCAGAGATAATGGTTACAAAAATTGAGAAAAGGGCAAAGGCTCCAAGGCCGAATGCAAGCACTTCTAATGGAATTGCAGCAGGTGCATATCTTGCGCCGTAAACAAATTCAAGTAATTCAGAAGCAGTAACTGAAAAAAGGCAGGCCATAAATCCAATTGCAAGAAGGGAATAACGCAATGCATTGGAAATGTAAAAACCTGTTTTCTTGCTGTCTTTCTTAAACGAAGCTCCTGAAACAAGCGGAAATGCCACAAAAGAAATTGCAATTACAAGTGTTGGGATAACCTTTGCAACTGTACCGGCTGCAGTGTAATATCCTGCAAGAGTGCTTGAAATGCTTGGCTCTGTAAAAGCCTTTACTGCAAAGAGGTCAAGGCTCATCAAAAGGTTGGTGATAACTGCAAGTCCACCAATTGGCAGTGCAAAGGCAATCATTTTTGCCTGGTTAACAGGCTTTTTGGAAATGTCAAGGCCCACAACAAAGAATGCGGCAATCACTACAAGAACTGATGAAAGCACAAAACCGGAAATTGCCCCTCCAAGGCCAAATCCAAGAAGGACAAGACCAACGATTAAAACAACCTTTGCAATAGAGTAAACTCCAACAAGCTTTGCCTGCAGGCTAAATTTCTTCAAGCCATTCAGGACACCTGAAAAAATTCTAAACAAGGGATGCAAAAGAATTAAGGGAGAAATTAAGTAAATGAAGGGAGTAAGTGACACATCATTAAGCAAAAGGGCAATCATTGGAGTAAACAAAAGAAATGCAATGAAGATTAATGAGGAAATTGAAAGATGCAGCATTAATGCCGCTTTTTTAATGCGCTCATGCTGCTCTGGCTTTTCTGACACAAATTTTGAAACAGTTTGCTCCATTGCAGTCATTAAAACCATGTTAATAATGGTTACAAGTGAAATTACAATTCCGTAAACTCCGAAACTTGCTTCGCCCAAAAGCCGTCCCAAAGCAAAGTAAACCAGGTAACTTGAAATAAAGAAAACGAAGTTTGACAAAAAAAGCGAGAAAGCACCTCTTTCAATTGTTCCGCTCAAGAAAACACCTATCTTCCAATTCCCTTGTAAAGAATGCCTTCTGCTTCAATTCCAAATTTGTCAAGTGCATTCCTTGTGTCAATTACAACCCTTATATTTTTCCCCTTCAGGAAAGAGGGCTTTAGCTTTTCAATAAAAATTTTGTGATTTGTTGCAAGGACAATTGCGTCAACATTCTCCAATGCCTCTTCAAGAGAGGAAACATTGCCGTCCTCCAAAACCCATGGGTCAAAAACATTTATTTTGCAGCCCTTTTGTTCAAGCAACTTAATTATTTCCAAAGCAGGGCTTTTTCTTGTGTCGTCAACATCTGGCTTGTATGAAAGACCTAGGACCGCAACTTTTGCACCTTTAATTTTTGCGCCTGATTTAAGCAACGCACCTTCCACAAGCTGTGAAACATAAGACGGCATGCTCTCATTGATTGAACGAGCAAGTTTCAGGAAACTGTGCTGAAAGCCTGCTTCCTCGGCTCTTGCAATCAGATAGTAAGGATCTTGGGCAATGCAATGTCCGCCCACCCCTGGCCCTGGATAAAATGGCATAAAGCCAAAGGGCTTTGAGGAAGCACCTTTGATTACTTCTTTAAGGTCAATTTCCATTTTGTCAAAGCTTTTTGCAAGCTCGTTTACAAAAGCAATGTTAATGTCCCTAAAAGTATTTTCAACAACCTTTACTGCTTCAGCGCTTTTGACACTGCTTAACACAAGAATATTGGCATTGATAATTGATTTGTAAAATTTCTCAGCTTTGCCTGTCCCCTCTTCTGAAAGGCATGCAAGCACTCTTGGAATTTTTTCAAGTGAAAAGACTGTGTTGCCAGGATCAATTCTTTCAGGGCAGTGTCCAAGGAAGAAGTCTGTTCCTGCCTTTAATCCTGTTTTTTCAAGAATTGGCTGAACAACTTCCTGCACTGTTCCAGGATAGATTGTTGACTCAACAATTACAAGCTGCCCTTTTTCAAGGAATTTTGCAATGGTTGAAGAAGCTCTCTTCAAAGGATTTAAATCAGGCTTTGAGCCAATTGCCGGCGTTGGAACGCATACAATTACAATGTTTGATCCCTTAATGCAGTTTGGCTCTGAAAAGGCCTCGATTTTTCCTTTGAGCTTTTTTACCTTGGCTTCAAGGCTTTTGTTCTTAATGTGGGAAATTCCCTTGTTTGTGCTTTCAACAATGCCTTTGTCTAAGTCAAGGCCTTTAACCCTAAAACCCTTTTCAGCACAAAGGCATGCCAATGGCAGACCCACATATCCAAGTCCAATAATGCAAATTGTGTCCATTTTAACCAACAAAACAGCGTCTAAAGAAATAAAGCCTAAGGGGATTTAAAGCGCTTACTCTGCGAGAATTGTACCACGAAAAGAGCTTTTTTAGGGCTTTCGCTGTCCAAGAATATCTGGCTATGAAGCTAATAATACATGCTGACGACTTTGGCTTCTCAAAAGGCGTTTCGGACAAAATACTCGAATGTGCTGACAAAGGGAGCCTTACAAGCACAAGCATTGTGCCAAACGGCTATGCATTTGACTATGCAATAAAGGAATTCAAGAAGAGAAAGGGCCTTAGGCTTGGCATCCACCTAAACCTTGCAGAAGGAAAAGCCCTAAGGGCAAATAAAGGTCTTCTTGTTGACGAAAAAGGATATTTTAAGCACAGCTTTCAAAGCCTTTGGTTTGCATGGCTTTCAGCAGGCAAGGCAGGAAAAAAAAGGCTGAAGCATGAAACAAAGAAAGAGATTGCAAGCCAGGTTGAAAAGGTCAGAAAAGTTTTGCCCAAAAATGCTAAAATAAACATTGACAGTCACCGTCATTTCCACATGATTCCCTTTGTGTTTGAAACAATTTTAGAGCTTAGAAAAGAATTGGGAATTTCCTATATCAGAATTCCAAAAGAACCGTTCTTCCTTGCACTTGACAGGGCAAACTTTTTGGAAAATTATTTCGGATTAAACATTGCAAAGCACGTTCTTCTAAACCAGTTGTCTGCCGGAAAAAAGCAAAAGCTTGAAAAGCTCGGAATAAAAAGCAATGATTACTTTATTGGAAACATTTTTGCAGGAAACATGAGCGAGGAAGTTGTAAGGGCTGCTTTGCCAAAAATTTGGGAAAGAAATGCAGTAGTGGAGGCCTTGTTTCACCCTGGCTTTGCAAAAAAGGAAGAAGCCGTTCACTGGAAGGACGGAAAGGGATTTCCGGAATTTTATTACTCTGAGTGGAGAAAGAAAGAGTTTAAAACTGTGAAAAGCGTTTCATTCAAAAGGCTTGTAGAAGATTTTGGCGGTGTAAAAAAATGAGGCTTTTCTTTGTCTTGGACGAGGGCATTTACCATCCTGAATTTTTTGCGGATTTTCTCAGGCGAACCAAGGACAAGGTTGTCGGAGTCGCGCTTGTAACAAAGGTTCCAAAGAAAAACAATATTGAAAGATATTTCTTAAAGCATTTGAATTACTTTACACCTGAAGAGCTTGCAAAAATGGCTTGGACAAAAGCGGACATGAAGTCAAAAAATGCCTTTCAACAAAAGAATGCCAACTCAAAATTTTATTCGGTAAAGTCAGTGCTTGAATTTTTTCACATTCCTTTTTTCAGGGTAAAAGAAGACATCAACAAAAAGGAATACATTTTCAAAATGAGGGGATTTGAGCCAGACGTAATAATCAGTTCAAACCCATTGATTTTCGGCAAGGAAATTTTAGCATTGGATTTTCGGCAAGGAAATTTTAGCATTGCCAAAGATATGCTGCCTCAACAGGCACTCTGCCCTTCTCCCATCATATGGAGGAGTGCTTCCTGTCTTACAGGCCTTTAGAAAAGGGGAAAAGTTTACAGGCACATCAATTCACACAATGGAACACGAGATTGACAAAGGAAAAGTTTTGGCGCAAAGAAAGGTTCCAATTCACGGAAACGAAACATTGCACGAACTCTATTCAAAGTGCTTTGATGAAAGTGTTGAAGCATTGTTTGAGGCCCTTGATAAGGTGAGAAACCAGGACTTTTCAAAAGTTGACAAGGGAAACAAGCCAAGCTATTATAGCTGGCCAACAAAAGAACACTGGAAAGAGTTCAGGGAAAAAGGCGGACGCGTGATTTAAATGTGCTTAAAGGACGTGGCTGACAAGCTAAAGAAATTTTACAAGGAAGACAGGCAGACATTCATCGGCCTTGCAGTAATTACATTTATTGGAATAGCTTTGAGGCTTTTCTTTATCAATTCAACAGACATAAGCGGAGACGAGGTCTTCTTTGTAACTTATGCATACAAAATTGCCTATCTTTTATGGAGCGCCCCCCTTGTAGCAGTTGTTCTTGCGGTAATTGCAATCGCCTCGGCATATCTTATAATTATCAAAAGAAGTTTTAAGGCAACAATTGCCATCGCAGCTGTTCTTTTGATTGCCAAATTCGGCTTGGGAATTCCTTATTTGATGCAGGCTCCCCCTCCCTTATTTGTGCTGACAACAGCAGCCACAATTTTTGTTACAGGCCTTGCGCCAAACATCGCAGGAGAACTTGTTTCAAGCCTTGCAATGGTTGGGCTTGCATTTGTCGGCCTTTTCATAGGACGCAAGTGGAACAAAAATGCAGGCTTTCTTGCATTTGCATTGATTCTGTTTTCCCCATACAATGTTTTTATGTCAGCCACGTCATTCCTTGGACCGCTTGGATGGTTCCTTGCATTTGCCTCACTTGCAGTTTTCTTCGAAGCCCAAAAAAAGCCAAACCTTTTGCCTCTTGCAGGAGCACTTGCAGGGCTTGCCTTTGCAACAAGGTTTCCAACCCTCATTATTATTCCATTCTTTGCAGGAATTGCCTGGATTAACAAAGAAAAGCTTTTGAAAAAGGAGAACAAAAAAAATGTTGCAATCTTTGCAACACTTATAATTACAGTAGTGCTTTTTTACACTCCTCTTATCCTAAACCAGTTTGAGAGTGCAAGAGGTTGGGAGGAAAGAGGTGGAGGGGAAAGATGGGATTTGACAGAAGCCCATATGAGCGCACCGATTGCAGAGGCTGTTGAAACAGAGGGTCTTCCAAGCGAGGACTTTTTGTTCCTGTTTAAGGTAATGAACTTCTTTTACTCGCCGTTTTTTATGCTTTTGCTTGCGTTTGCATTGCCATTTGCGGCATACCATGCATTTAAGAGCAAAAATTATGAACTAGCATCTATTCTCTTAATTGGAATCGGAGCGTTTGTGTTCTTCTTTAGTGTTTTAACCATGAAGAGGACCAACAGGGCACTTGGATACGAGTTGCCTGCGATAATGCTTGTAAGCTTTATGCTTGCTTCAATAAAGAAATTTCCAAGAACAAGGCAAATGATTGCAGGCCTTCTTGTGGCAGTCTTCCTTGTTGGAAGCATTAATGTTGTCATGGTCCACGACTTTAAGGGAATTTCAGAATTTGTTACAAGCATTCCGGAAGACTCTATTGTTTACACTAAAGAGGCATATTTTACAGCAAATTATTACAAAGAAATTTACAAATATGATTTGTCAATCAGAAAGCCGTTGTTTGACAAAATTTTCACACCTGATGCAAGTGTTGAAGCCCTTTTTCAAGAGAAAAGAAAACTTGTGATTGCAGAACCAAGCGATTTTGAGAAAGCAGACTATGCTTTGGTTGTGCCAGAGCTCTTAGAAGAGCCTGAGAATGAATTAAATCAAGCATTACAGAAATTTAAGAGATGCAGAACAATTGAGAACGGAAAGTATGACATGCTTGTTGTTTTTGCAAGAGAAACCTGCCCATAGACAGGCAAATCATTTAAAGGTTTTTAATATTCATAGATAGTGAAGCAGTATGATGTTGTCAGTAGTAATTCCGGCTTATAAATCTGAAAGATTTTTGGAAAAAACCGTCAAGGACGTAAGCCTTGAAATACAGCGCTTTTCAAAAGACTACGAAATTCTGATTGTTACCGGAAAAAATCCCGACAATACTCTTAAAGTTGCAAAAGAAATTGCGGCAAAGGACAAGAGAGTAAGTGTTGTTTACAGGGCTGAAAGAGTTGGCAAGGGAAGGGCTTTGTCAATTGGCTTCGGAAAGGCACAGGGAGCAATTCAAATTTACACAGACGCAGACCTTGAAATAGGGCCTAAATATATTGGAGAAATTGTTAAAAAAATCCAGTCAGGCTACGACATTGCAATTACAAGCAAGCACAATCCAAAGTCTGAATTCAAAAGCCCTTTTACGAGAAAGTTTTTGGGAAGAAGCTACAACCTAATTGTCAGAATAATCCTTGGTGGAAAGATAAGGGATTATCAGGGTGGCATGAAGGGATTCAAAAAAAGAGCAATCAAAAAAGCATTGCCCTTTGTAAAAGACGAGCAATGGTTTTGGGACACTGAAATATTAATGGTGTGTGAATGGCTTGGCTTCAGTGTAAAGGAAGTTCCAATCGAGGGTGATTACGGTTTTAGAGGAAGTACTTTGAACATTTTTTCAGCAGCCCTCAGCCTGTTTGGAAGCGTTTTAAGCTTGAAGAAAAGAAGGCTCACTGAATTAAGAAAGCTTGGGCGAGACTAATTCTTTTTCTTAAAGAAAAGCCGTTACTCGTTTCTCTGCAAAACAAAGCCATAGTTAAAAGTGTTGTAGAGAGCAGGATCCATTTCCTGTGTTTTTACAAGAGAGTAATTTTCAAGGATATATTCTGACATTTCTCCCTCGCTTTGCATGGGTTCATCGTCTCTTGCAAAGTCCACCACGAAAATTGCTTTTTCATCCTCAAGTGCCTGAACAACCTCTGCCTGAAATGCCTTTTCCTCTGCCTCAAACAAAAATGGGTGGTAAAGGTATCTTGTGGCCGGCTTTCTTAAGGCAAAGAAGTAAACTTCTTCATCCCAGTAGGTTACATGAATTTTGTCCTCAGGAGAACTATTTTCATTAACAAATTCAGCTACTTCAAACAAGTCCTCGAAATCATTTTGGAAAAAGTATTGTGAAAGGTAAATACCTGAACCCACAATGCTTGCCACAAAAACCAAAGCCAAAAATCCTTTCAGTAAAGGCTTTGCATCAAAGCCCTTAAGGCTAAAGCCGTCTCCTTTGAAGAAAACAGAGTCAAAGGCAAGGGTGAAAAGAATCACAAAGCCAGGCACCAAAGGCAGGTGGTGGTGGCAGCAGCCAAGAACAGGCAGCAAGGTTGGAAGAGTTAAAACAATCCAAATAAACAAAAGCTGACCCTTGTCCTTCTTGATTCTAAGCTTTTTTGAAAGAAACAAAAGAGCAGCAAGTGCAAAGACCGAGACAAACAAGGCAGTTACCGCAATCCAGCCAAGGTGAAACCTAAAAGCAAAAAGCGAAGAGTGGGCAAGGTTGTAAAGAATTGCCTGGTCAACAAAGTCAAAAAAGGCATTGTTTGAAAAAAGGTAGTAAAGAAAAAGCAAGGGAAGCAGGGCATAGGAAACTCCTAAAACCGCATACTCTTTGAGGGAAGGCCTTGCCTTAATGATTAGGAAAAACAATGCGGCTGTTGAAAAGAACAGCATTGTCTGCTTCATCATGACAATGCTTGCAATAAACAGGCCTGCAAGAGCAAGATCCTGAAGCTTTTTTGATTCAAGATAGGTTAAGACAAAGTAAACCAAAAGAATTGCAAAAAGTGTCATAAATGGTTCCATTAGAACATTCCAGGAAATTGTAAAAACACTCCAGACCACGTAGAAAAATAACGCAATCAAGGAAGCCCTTTCGTCCAAAAGCTTTCTGCACAAGGCAAAGAATGCTACAAGAGAACCAAGGTTTACTGCAAGCATCAAAAGCCTACTTACAACAAAGTCTGCAGGAAACAAGGAATAGAATGCCGCAAGAATAAAATAGCTTCCAGGAGCATACATTGAGAAAAGCTCTGAGTAAAGGACTGTTCCATTCAGCAAAAGCCACCCGCCCATCATATGAATTCCTTCATCTGGATTGGGCCTTGAAAGAAGAAGGTTTGCAACCATTAAAACAAGGAATAAGGCAATCATTCCAAAAATTGTCTTGTTTTTTACCGAGGACAAAAGTTGTTCAGACATAATCATTCACCCCTAAAAATTCACCATTAAATTATCTGTTAGAATTGTTTTCAATTAAAGAGCCCAGACACTCATTTTTTGCATTGTGTAAAAGCCGGCTGTTTTTTCCTGCTTTAACCTGCTTGAAAGAATTTTGTAAACGCTTTTCCAGTTTGTTTTGTGCTCGTCCTCGTGTTCTTCACTAAAACCATGAAGCCAGGCCAAAATCTTTGAAATGAAGTGTTCTGTCGGCAAGCTTACAACAAGCTTTTTGACACCCATTTGCTTAAAGTCATTTAAAGTATATTCAAGTTCCTTTTCCTCAAGGTGTTCCAACACGCTTAAAGCAAAAACAACGTTTGGCCTTGCCTGCCTATAATCCTTGAGATCTGAATTTCCCGGAACAATGTCAAATCCCACATATTTCACACCCTTTGGAATAAATTTCTTGAGCTGTTGGCTTTCGCAGCCAAAGTCAAGCACTGTTTCCCCTGTCTTAAGGTCTGCAAGTTTAACGGCCTTCTTTAGGATGCCATTAAAGTAAAACCTTACAAGCGGATTCCAGTGATCATAGGGCATTTCGTTGACCGGCATATAAAAATCCATTAAGACAATAGTAATAAAAAGCATCGCAAAAAAGTTTGGTACAATTCTGATAACGTTATGATTTTTAATGCTTTTTAGCTCAATTCATTAAATTCACAGAGTAAGTAATGCTTAAGCAAAAAACACAAATTTAGGAAAGGACTCAATGAAAAAACCTGCAATAGAAGGAGGAAAGCCTGTAAGAGAAGAATATCTTGTCTTTGGCAGCCCTGAAATACTACAGCCAGAAATAGACGAGGTTGTCGACAGCTTAAAGAAAAGCTGGATTGGAACAGGCCCAAAAGTACTGCGCTTTGAAAAAGATTTTAAAGAATACATTGGCTGCAAGCACACAAAAGCATTGAACAGCTGCACAGCAGGCATGTTTCTCTCATTGATTGTCTCAGGAATAAAGCCAGGTGACGAAGTCATTACAACACCGCTTACATTTTCCTCAACAGCAAATGTTATACTGCACGCAGGGGCAAAGCCGGTCTTTGTTGATGTTGAAAAGAACACAATGAACATTGATCCAAACCTTGTTGAGAAAGCAGTTACAAAGAAAACCAAAGCAATAATTCCAGTACACCTTGCAGGAAGGCCCTGTAACATGGACGAAATCCAAAGGATTGCCAAAGACAACAGCCTGCTTGTAATAGAAGACGCTGCCCATGCAGTTGAAGCCAAATACAAGGGCAAAAAGATTGGAAATATTTCAGATTTAACGGCGTTCTCTTTCTATGCGACAAAAAACGTTGTATGCGGAGAAGGTGGAATGGTTGCCACAAACAATGGTAAGTGGGCTGAAGATATTGAAAAATATGCATTACATGGTTTAAGCAAGGGAGCATGGCAAAGATACAGCGACGAGGGCTTTAAGCACTACGAAGTTGTTTTTCCAGGCTACAAATTTAACATGATGGACATGCAGGCAGCTCTCGGCATTCACCAACTTGCAAGGGTTGAAAAAAATTTAAAGAAAAGGGAAAAAATCTGGAAGAAATACAATGAGGCATTTGAGGACTTGCCTGTGTTCCTTCCTGCAAAAACCGAGGAGAACACAAGGCACGCAAGGCATCTTTATACTCCACTGCTTGATTTGGAAAAACTGAAAAAGGGCAGAAACTTTTTGCAACAAGCCCTTCACAAAGAGAACATAGGCACAGGCATTCACTTTATTTCACTGCATTTGCACAGGTATTACATAGACACTTTTGGATTTAAGCAAGAGCAGTTTCCAAACGCGAAATTTATTTCAGACCGGACAATTTCTTTGCCTTTGTCTCCAAAACTTTCAGACCAGGATGTTGAAGACGTAATAACCTCCATTACAAAAGTGCTTGACTTTTACAAAAAATAATGTGATTAAATGAAGAAAATGGTAAGCCTCACAATCCCATGCTACAATGAAGGAGAATTTATTTTCAAGGCAGTCAAAAGGCTGGAGAACTTGCTTGGCAAAATGAACAGGCCGTTTGAAATAATTCTCTTCGACGACAAAAGCACAGACAAAACGGCAGACAACATCAGGAAGATTGCCGCAGAAAATTCAAATGCCAAGGCTTACTTTCACACAGTCAACCAGGGCCGTGGTCAGACGGTAAAAGACGCAATTGCCAAAGCCAGGGGAGAAATTGTCGGCTTCCTTGACATTGACTTGGAGGTAAGCGAAAAATACATTCCAAAACTTGTTGAAGCAATTGACAACGGCTTTGACGTTTCAATTGGAGACAGGCACACCAAGATTACTTGGAAAAACATTCATCGATTTGTGTTAAGCCGAGGCTACAACAAGTTTACACGGGTTCTTTTGAAAATTAAGTTAAAAGACACTGAGTCAGGCTGTAAATTTTTTAACAAGAAAAAGATTGCTCCAATCCTGGCACAGACAAAGAACAAACACTGGTTTTGGGACACGGAAATAATGGCAATCGCCTATTACGAGGGCCTGAAGATAAAGGAAATTCCTGTTGAATTTGAAAAAAATCCCGAGACCAAGTCAACTGTTAAGATTTTTTCTGACACAAAGGACTATGTAAAAGAAATTTTCCAGTTCAGGGAAAGAATGAAGAAAGAAGGCAAAATCTGATTTGTTTGCCTGTTTCTTAAAATCTGATTTTTCGCTTAATGTTTAGGCATGAATAAGGCCCCAAAAGCCCTTCCAGTAACGTTCGATATCAGTCATGCTTCTAATGCTGAGCAATACCTTAATCCAAAGCTTTGGCCTGAAATAGAATTCCCTGTAAGCTCTTTTGAAGTAAACCTGCATTTCTTCCTTGGTTATGCCGTCAGGCAAGCAGGTTGGGGTTGTGTAGACTGATGCATCATACTCCATCCAACCGTATTTCCCATAAATGCCCTTTTCCTGGCAAATGTCATAAATTTCAGTGCCAGGGAATGGAATAACGTAACTAAACTGGGAAAAGTCAATGCCTGACCTTTTTGCAAAGTCAATTGTTTGCTCAATGTCATTCCTTGTCTCAAACGGAAAGCCAAGCATGAAGAAAGCCCTTACAATCATGCCTGCATCATGTGCATACTTGACTGTGTCAACCACCTGCTGCAAAGTAATGTCTTTCTTTATTCTGTCAAGAATCTTTTGAGAGCCTGACTCAACTCCAATTGAAATAGCCCAGCAGCCTGCTTCAGCAAGCTTTTTGGCAAGCTCTGCAGACATTCGGTCAGGTCTTGTGTCACAAGTCCAGGAAATATCAAGCCCAGCCTTAATTATCCTATCACAAATTTCAGTGCACCACTTGTGGTTCAACGTAAATATTTCGTCTCCAAACCTGAATTCCCTGATTCCATATTTTTCATATAAAATCTTTATTTCTTCAACAATCTTTTCAGGAGACCTGACCCTTACCTGGTGCCTGAACCTGCTGATATGACAGAACACGCATCTGTAAGGGCAGCCCCTGCTTGCAACCACAAAAGAATGGGGATGTCGCCTGTAAGTTGCGGGCTGGAAATTATACTTGTCCAGCGGAGGCAGCAAATCCCACTCAGGCATTGGCAAATCATCCAAGTGCTTCAAAGGAATCGGCTCGGTCTTTACAAACTTGCCTTTCTTGTCTCTAAAGATAATGCCCCTGCTCTTTGCCAAAGGTTTTTTTGCAAGAAGTGTTTCAACAAGCTCCCTGAAAGACTCTTCAGCATCTCCCGGAATTAAAATGTCAACTCCTGCAAAGATTTCCATCATCTCAGTTCCTGTTGCAATAATGTGTGGCCCTCCAACTAGAGTGAGAGCGTTTGGCGCCAGTTCCTTTGAAAGGTCTGCAATTTGGCCACCTGCCTTTCCAGAGGCAGAGGTTACTCCAATGCCAACAAGATCTGGCTTTGCCTTTTTGATTTCCTCACCAATTTCTTCAAGGGAAGCCTGAAAAAGGTTTGCGTCAAAAATCTGAACTTTTACATCAAGGTCTTTCACCATTGCCGCAAGATATGCAAGGCCCAATGGGGCGGTTACAGCGTGTAATTTTTCAATTGCGGACTTTTCAATGCGAACCTTTTTGACCGACATATCGGCAGGGGGATGAATCAGCAATATTTTTAAAGGCATGTAGATCACTTGCCCGCGCTTTGCCTGAACCAATCAATTGTTTTGGCCAAGCCCTCTTCAAGGCTTATTTTTGGTTCCCATCCAAGCTCTTTCTTTGCAAGGGAAATGTCCGGCTTTCTCTTTGCAGGGTCGTCTCCTGGCAATGGCTCAAAAGCAATCTCACTTTTGCTTTCAATTTGCTTTATCACAAGTTCTGCAAGCTGCTTTATTGTCATCTCATTTGAATTTCCAACATTAACAGGTTTGTTATAATTAGAATTCATTAGCTTTATCAGGCCATCTGCCTCATCTGACACAAAACAAAAAGACCTTGTCTGGCTTCCGTCGCCGTAAACAGTCAATGGCTTGCCTTCCAATGCCTGATTAATGAAATTTGGCATTACTCTGCCGTCCTTTGGCCTCATTCTTGGGCCATAAGTATTGAAAATTCTTACAATTCGAATGTCTGCGTTCTTCTTTCTTTTGTAGGCCAGTAGAAGGGCTTCGCTAAACCTTTTTCCTTCATCATAACAGCTTCTTGGCCCAATTGTATTGACATTTCCAAAATATGTTTCCTTTTGAGGGTGCTCCAAAGGATTTCCGTAAACCTCACTTGTTGAAGCCTGTAAAATCCTTGCATTCTTTGAAACAGCAAAATCCAAAACATTTTTTGTTCCAAGAGAGTTTGTCAAAAGAATTTCAATTGGAATTCTTGGAAAGTCAACCGGGGAAGCAGGGCTTGCCATATTGAAAATTTGGTCAACCTCTCCTTCAATCTCCAGGGGCTTTGTAATATCGTGTTCAATTAGTGAAAAGTTTTCGTTTGAGAGAAAGGCATTAACATTTGCCTTGTTGCCTGTAACAAAGTTGTCAACTGCAATTACCTTATTGCCTTCTTTCAAAAGTCGTTCGCATAAGTGGCTTCCGATAAAGCCTACTCCGCCTGTGATAACAATTGTTTTCATTAAAAAAACCTATAATAATAAAGCAACAAAAATTATTTAATTGGGCTTATGGCTCAAATTCGTTCCTTGCCTTCTCCAAAGCAATTGGAACACCTATGTCAAACCATTTTTGCTCGTAAACAAAGCCAAAAAGGGCCTTTTTTCCGGTTAGTTCTGCCATTAGATAGCCTATCTTGTCTGGCTTGCCGCCCCTGTCCAAAAAGGCCTTTATTTCCTTGACAGAATCCTTTGGAAAGAAGTAAATGCCGAGTGAAACATTTGTGCTCTTTGGTTCAACCGGCTTTTCCTCAAAGTCTGTGACAATGCTTGAAACAGGGTCTATTGACATTACTCCAAGCTCTTTTGCAGCCTCCAAATCCTTTATGTCATACAAGGCGTTTACAATTGCATTTTTTTCCTTAAAAAAATTATAGGCAGGCATTAGGCTAAAGTTAAACAAGTTGTCTCCTGAAATCAGCAGCAAGTCCTCGTTAATTCCCTGTTCTTCAATTGCAAGCTGAATGTCGCCAATCTGCCCAAGCCTGTCGTCATTACTTGTTGTGCCGTCGTTCAAAACATTTATTGAAACCTTTGCATTATAGCCTTTGACAAAGTCGTCAAAGTGAGAAAAGAACTTGGCATTACTTACAATGGAAATGCTTGAAATATTTGGAAGGTCTTCAATCCGTTTCAGAATGTGCTCAAGGATTGTCTTTCCCTTAACGTCAAGCAAGGCCTTTGGCTTGTCTTTTGTCAGGGGAAAGAGCCTTGTGGCATATCCTGCAACCGGAATGATTACCTGCATCTTTAGAGCCTTCCAATGCTTTCGTACTTGAAGCCCATTGCCCTCATGTCCTTTGGATTGAACATGTTTCGTCCATCAAAGACAAATGGCTGCTTCATCATCTTCTTTACCTTTTCAAGGTCAATTTTCTTAAACTCATCCCATTCAGTTAGGAACAAAAGGGCGTCGACATCCTTTGGAACTGCATACATGTCGTCGCAGTACTCTATCTTGTCCTTGAAAATGGTTTTTGCCCTGCCCATTGCTTCTGGGTCATAGGCTTTTACCTTTGCCCCTTCTTCGAGCAAAGTATTAATGATATCAATGCTTGGTGCAAACCTCATGTCGTCAGTGTTTGGCTTAAACGCAAGACCCAAAACCCCAATGGTTTTGCCGTTAAGGTTCCAGATTGAGTCCTCAATCTTTTTGAGGAATAGTTCTCTCTGGCCCTTGTTAACTGCCTGAACCTCTTTCAAGAGCTTGAAATCATATCCGTTCTTGTCAGAGATTCTGATAAAGGCTTCAACATCTTTTGGAAAACAGAATCCGCCGTATCCAATTCCCGCATTGAGGAAGTTTCGGCCAATTCGATCATCAAGACCCATTCCCTCTGCAACCTTTTCAATGTCTGCACCTGTTTTTTCACAAACATTTGCAACCGCATTGATAAAACTGATTTTTGTTGCAAGGAAACTGTTACTTGCGTGCTTTATCAATTCAGCACTTTGAATGTCTGTAAAAAGAATCTTTGAATTAAGAGGTTTGTAAAGCTTGTCCATTACCTTTTCAGCCTTTTCGTCGTCTGTTCCGACAACAATTCTGTCAGGGTGCAAGAAGTCGTCAACTGCACTTCCTTCCCTTAGGAATTCCGGATTGCTTACAACCAAATGTTTGATACACTTGCCGTTGTCATCTCCTTCGTTGCAGTCAAGAACCTGCATTATTCTTTTGCAGGTTTGGACCGGAACAGTGCTTTTTTCAACAACGATCTTTGGCTTTTTGGCAACAGAGGCAATTCCCCTGGCCACATTTTCAACATAGCTTAGGTCTGCGTCTCCCTTTGGCTTTGGAGGCGTTCCAACCGCGATAAAGATAACTTCGCTTTTTCTGATTGCGTCATCAAAATTTGTCGTAAAAATAAGTTTTTTTGCCGAAACATTTTTCTTAATCAATTTGTCAAGGCCTGGCTCATAAATAGGAACCTTTCCCTCGTTCAAAGTTTTTATCTTTTTCTCGTCGATGTCCACACAAATTACGTCGTTTCCCATGTCTGCAAAACAAGTGCCTGCCACAAGGCCAACATAACCAGTTCCTATCACTGCAACCTTCATAATATATACCTCCTGATAAAGAACAAAAATCAAGAACTCTTAAAAAAGCTATTTCTTTGAGCCATGTACCAAGCTTTAGAACTTACTCTCAAATTTCTCAATTAGCTTCTTTTCCTCAGCAATCTGGCTTTCCTTTGTCTTAGGCCAGTGTTCAAAAATAATTGGAATTTCCTTGAATTGCTTTACTTTCAACAGGGGATTAACCTGGTCAAAAGAGGTTATTGGATCGTGCTCGTCTGCCGTTGGGGCGATTGCCTCAGCCCTTGAAAAATGCAAGTGAACCTGTCCAATTTTGTTGTGGAACTTGTCAAGAAAGATTGGCAAAACATTGTCGTATAAGGCATGGCCATAGTCAAGCAAGAGCTTCAAATCAGGAAATTTTTCAAATGTTTTCTCAAAGTCATTGGGAGAATAAACAAGCGGAATTGCAATGTTTGGAACATTCTCAATTGCAAAATTGCATCCAACGTCTTCGGCAAGATTTAAACTTTTTTCAATTACTTTGAATACGCCTTCCCATGCTTTTTCTTCAGGAATTTTTCTTTGAGTGGCCGGCCTTGATTCCGGCTCATCATGTTCTTTCCAAATAATTTCTTCCCTGAAGCCAGGATGAATTGAAACCATTTTTGCCTCAGTGATTTCAGCTGTTTTGAAGAATGCTTCAACTGCTGCATTGTTTTGCTTGGTCAGGCCAAGGCTTGCATTAAACCACATTCTTTGTTCAGGCGGAGGAAAGAGGCCGTGCACTGTGTAATTTTTGTCTGGAAAGTCGTGCTTTATTTTTTTCACAGTGTCCCAAATGTTTTCTTCAGGGCCGTGGGCCGCACCTAACTCAACTGTTTCAAAGCCAAGGTCAAAAACGCTTTTTGCAGACTCGTAAACTTTTTTCTTTTGCAGCCCATAATAGCTTGAGCTTAGTCCAATCATTCATTCACCTTCTTTTGCTTTGCATTTGCATCTAATTTCTTTGCCTTTATAACAATCTGTTCCTGCAAACCCTTGGGCAAGAGATAGTGAACAAGGCTTCGAACAAGGTAAACAATTTCTGAATGGTTTGGGCTTGCTTCCCTTAAATATGGAAGGCAAAAGCTGTCTTCAACTGCAAAATTTGAGCCAGCAAGAAAATTTTCCAGTTCATTTATTTTGAAAACATGAACATGGCCCTGGTACATTGCGGGAGATGCATTGTCAAACTTGTGAAAAAGCCTGTTTGACCAAGCCAGCTTGTTTGGAGTTGTAAGAATTATTTCCCCGCCTTCTTTTAGAGCATTAAAGCAGTTTTTCAAAAAAAGGCTTGCTTCCTTTGGATGAAGATGCTCTACAAGCTCTCCTGCAATTATGACGTCAAACTCGTTTTTGAAATTCATTTTGAGGGCGTCTCCCTTTCTTATTCTCCTACTTGAGTCCCCTTCAACAATGTCAAGACCGTAAAGGTCTTTGTAGCCCGAGTCAAGCATTAAATCATAGGATTTTGAGTCATAACAGCCTATATTCAGGACTTTTCCCCTAAAATTTGAAACGAAATACTGTAGTCTGTTCATTAAAAAAACGCCTTGTTTGATTAAATGAATTAACCTGCTGAAACAATAAAAAACCAATTGGTGCAATGACAAAAGCAATAAAAGTCGCATTGAATAGGTTTAAATTAATCAAAGCACAAAAGAATTAATTGGTGAGAGTTTGAATTTTGGAATTGAGAAAGCATTTATCTTGGCCGGCGGACTTGGCACAAGGCTTAGACCGATTACGCTTGAATTAAGCAAGCTTATTTTGCCTGTTCAGGGAAAACCCTGTTTGCAGTGGAACATTGAGCTTGTAAAAAAGTTTGGAGTAAAAGACATTAGTCTTGCTGTTGGCTTCAAGCACGAGCAAATTGAAGAAAAGTTCAAAGACGGCAAAGCATTGGATGTGCAGCTCCACTACCATATTGAAGAAGAGTACATGGGAACAGCCGGCGCACTCAAGATTGCCGAAGAGCACTTTAAGAACGAGAAAAAATTTATTGGAATGAACGGAGACGAACTGAAAGATATTGACTTTGGCGCAATGAGCAAGGTTTTTGACAAAAACGACGCCGTTGCCTGCCTTGCGCTTGCAACCGTTGCCTATACAAAGGCAGGCGGCCTTGTCAAGTTGGAGGGAGAGCAGATTACCGAGTTCAGCGAGAAGCCGCCTGATGAGGAAGAGGGCTTTAAATTGATTCACGCAGGAGCCTACATCCTTAGCCCAAAGATTTTTGACTACATTCCAAAGGGGCAGAAGATGAGCATTGAGAAAGAGGTCTTTCCAAAGCTTGCAGAGGAAGACAAACTTTACGGCGTTGATATGGGTGAAAGGCAATTTTTACAGACAGACACTTTTGAAAGGTATGAACACGCAATCAAGGAATGGAAGGGCTTTACAAAAAGTGAACTAGATGCCTAAGCCAAAGACAAGTGTGAGAAAAAGGCAGATTTCTGAGTTAAGAAAAAGGCAGCGAAAACTGGTTGCAGGACCTTGGTTCAAGCCTGTTTACAGGCCAGAAAAAATGCCGGCTGTGAAAACAAATGCAGAAGAGCGAAGGCATTATGCAAACCTTGCTAAAAATAATCCAGCTACTTTTGACGGAAGCATTAGGCGAATTGGAAAAGTAAAACAGGGAAGCACCAGGAAAAAAGCAGGTGTTCTAATCCCAACTGCTGAAACAAAATTTTCAAAATGGTATGGAGCAAGAAAGGGAAAAAATCAACAAAAGAGAGCCGTTGAAATGAAAAAAAAGCGGTTTAAGAAAGCACCTTATTCCATTGGAGCAAATGCATTAATTGAACTGGTGGACAAAAAAGGAAAACCCACTTATATTATGCTAATTCAAAGACCTAGAAATGTTGCAACAGGAGGTCCTTTGCATTTTGACTTTGCCGCCGGATTAACAATGGCAAAGACTAAACCTCTTGACGCTCTTAAGAAAAAAATACGGGAAGAAACAGGAATTCCTCTAAGTAAAATGAATGTTATTGGAAAGGGATTTAAAAAGTCTGGAAAAGGAGAAGCCTTTGCATTGCACCTTAAAGAAAAAAATGCAAATTATGACATTGTGCATGTTATAAGGGCAGGTATTACTCCTGAAGAAGCAAGAAGGCTCTTTGAAAAATTAGAAAATAAAAAATGGAAACCTCCAAAAATTGCAATTATTGAAAGAACGCCTGAAGCCATAAGAAAATTTATAAGAAACGAGGGCAAAATATGGCTGCCCGAAGTATTAAGACTTTACGCTCGCGAACTTGCCCTTTACCCAGGAAAAAACAGGAAAAGGAAATAGGGCAAGCAGGCAATGCTTTAAATTTCTTTTTCAGCTAGAATTAAATGATTTAAAATGGATTTAACTAAAAAAATCAGAACAATTCCAAATTTTCCAAAAGAAGGAATAATGTTCAAAGATATTACAACCCTTTTGCAGGACGCGCCTGCTTTTAGAAAGGCAATTGACGATTTGGTTGAATATTTTATGAAGAAAGACCTTCACTTTGACAAAGTTGTAAGTACAGAGGCGAGGGGCTTTATTCTTGGTTCTGTTCTGGCCTACGAGTTTCACGCAGGATTTGTTCCTTTGAGAAAGCCCGGAAAGCTTCCGTCTGAAACAATAAAACAAGAATTTAAAACAGAGTATTCAACTGACGCATTTGAAATACACAAAGACGCAATTGAAAAAGGAGAAAGTGTGTTAGTATGTGACGATCTAATCGCAACAGCAGGAACCCTTAGGGCTTCAATTGACCTCGTTGAAAAGCTCGGCGGCAAGGTAAACGGCATTGCATGTCTTGTGGAATTAACTTTTTTGAAGGGCAGGGACAAAATCAAGGGATATGACATCTGCTCTCTTATAAAATACGACAAAGAGGAATGAAGATGATTGGAATAATCGGCGGCTCTGGATTGGATAATCCAAAAATTTTGAAGAATGCAAAGAATGTAGAGGTTGAAACAAAGTATGGCAAGCCAAGCTCTCCCTTAAAAATAGGCGAGATTGGCGGCAAAAAGGTTTGCTTGCTTGCAAGGCATGGCAGAGAACATACTATCCCGCCAAGCCAGATTAATTCCAGGGCAAACATTCAGGCAATGAAGGACCAGGGAGTAACACAAATTATTGCAACTACTGCCTGCGGCTCTTTGAGAAAAGAGATTGAAAGAGGCGATTTTGTTGTATTGGACCAGTTCATTGACTTTACAAGGCTTAGAAAGCTTACTTTCTTTGAAGAATTCGCCCCAGGTGGAAAAAACGCAAAGCACACTGCAATGCCAGACCCTTTTGCAGAAAACCTTAGAAAAGTGTTAATTGAATCCTGCAAAGAGCTTGGATTAAAGTTCCATTCAAAGGGAACAGTTATTACAATTGAAGGCCCTCGCTTTTCAACAAGGGCTGAATCAAAGATGTTTAGAATATGGGGAGCTGACGTAATCAATATGTCTGTTGCCCCAGAATGCAGCCTTGCAAACGAGGCAGGAATTCCCTATGCCGCAATTGCAATGTCAACAGATTATGACAGCTGGGCAGAAGACGAGCCACCTGCAAAATGGGAAGAAATTCTCAAGATTTTCCACAACAATGTTAAAAAGGTTACCGACCTTTTGACAAAAGCTATTCCAAAAGTAAAGTAATCAGGCAATGCAACAAAGGCAATACAAAATTCAGGCAATCTAATTAAGCTAATCAGGCAAGGCCAGCAATTAGGCAAAACTGTTAAGCAGACCAAGTGAAACAACTGTTACAACAAGACCCGCAAGGATTACCCCAATCAATGCTGCAAGGGCAAATTTCCTATGTTTCATTCCAAGCAAATAGGCAGCCAAAGCCCCTGTCCAAACCCCTGAACCAGGCAATGGAACAGCAATAAACAAGGCAATTCCAATTGTGCCATATTTTTCCACAAAGGGCTCAACCTTTCTCTGAGTCCTTTCAACAAGCCCATTATATATTTCTTTAATAAATGGGACTTTTGTAAAGAGCTTTACAAAGAAATCAAGGAACTGATAAAGTGCAACTCCAAAAATAAAGTTTAGAATTACAGCCATCAAAAAGACCTGCCACCAAGGCAATTCAAGAACAAGAATGCCATAAGGAATGCTAGCCCTCAACTCAAGAGTCGGCAAGAAAGTTAAAAAAACAAACATCAAAAAATTATGTATATCCATAAAATCACTTGAAAGCCGTTGATAAGAGGTCAAAATGCAAAAAAGTTTTTAAAGAGAAGTGCACAAAGATAAGTAAGAGCAATAGCTCAGATGCCACATTATCAAACCATAAACAAATATACATAACAAAAAACGCTTCTGACAAAGGAGCAGTGGGGGTTTGGGAGTGATAAAAAAGTTTGCCTTCCTGTTAATATCATTAATTCTAATAAGTGCCAGTGTTTTTGCGATAACCGCAGATGCAGGCGAAGATAAAATAACCACAAATAACGTTATGGTTCTTCTTGAAGGAACTTGTACTGATGATGCTGAAGTAACTGAATGTTCATGGGAAGTTCCAGCAGCAGAATGTACAACTGCCAATCCAATAATAAACGGAATTGGAACTATTTCAGCGACTTCATCAATTGAAGTAACATGCACAAATATCGCATCTCCATATATTACAACCTTAACAGGCAAAAACGAAATAGATCCAAATGCCTCAGATAATGCAATTATAACTGTTAATGAAAACACCGCACCAACTGCAACAGAGGTAGCAATTACACCTGATCTAGGCAATACAAGCGATGAATTAACCTGCAATTACACTTACAACGACAATGAATCAGACGCCGAGGGAACCAGCACTTTCAAATGGTTTAAAGACACTATTGTGGAAGCAGGGGAAACAGCTTCAACCCTTGACTCAAGCAAAACAGCAAAAGGTGAAGCCTGGAAATGTGAGGTTACACCAGTTGCAGAAACAGGCACAAGCCCTGGGGACCTAGTTCAAAGTGCAGAAGTCACAATTGTAAATTCTGACCCAGTTGCAAGCTTAAGTGGAACACCTGATTCAGGCGTTGAAACAGTAGAAGTAACTTTTACAGGCTCATGCACTGACGCAGATGATGATATAGCCACCTGCAAAATCGATTTTGGTGACGGAAGTGCAGAAGAAGACTTTACTGACAGCATGACCCATACATTCACAGGCGCAGACACTTATACAGTAACTCTTACAGCAACAGACGATGATGCAGCAACAGACACAAGCTTGGAAATTGTAACAGTAACCGCAGGAAATGCTCCAACTGTTAACAATAAGGAGCCTTCAAGTGACGTAAATGTTCTTAAGCCAACAATCAGCTTTGATGTCAATGATTCAGGTTCAGGAGTAGATATTTCTACACTGACTCTTTTTATTGACGGGGAAAACAAAACTGCCGAAGCAAACGCAGACACTGTTTACATTGGCTTGAACGTTGAAGACGACCTTGGAAACGGCACTGGCGACGTTAACTGGAATTTCTCAGTTGACACAGAAGCCCCAAATGTAACAGGTATAGAAATTGATGAATATTATACCAATGACAAGACTCCGGCAATCACAGTAAACGGATTGTCAAGCGGTACACAAATAGCATTAAGCTGCAATGACAGTGACTGGAAGGCATGGCAGTCTTATTCAAGCACTGTTACAAACTTTAACATCTATACAGGAAACTATGGCTGTCTTGATGGATCAGGTGGTGCTGTTACTGTTTACCTAAAGGCAAAAGATGCAGTTGGAAATGAATCAGCCTCAGTAAACGCAGGCACAAATTATGACGGAAGCCCTCCAGACAGACCAACCCTTGACAGTGCAATAGGCAATGACGAGGAAGTTGAGCTTGACTGGACTTCTGTTGAAGACAATGGCTCAAGCGGAATTGAAGAATACATTGTTTACAGAAACGGTTCAGAGGTTGCAAGGACAGTAAACACCTATTACCAGGTTACAAACCTTACAAACGGAACCTCTTACGATTTTAGGGTAGCTGCAGTAGACAGTGCAGGAAACACTTCTGACTGGAGCAACGAGCTTTCAGAAACACCAGTAAACGACGGCAGCAATAATAACGATCAAGACACAAGCACCCCAGAACTTTTCTGGGAATTACCTGGAAACAACAGCACAGTAAGCGGAATGATAACACTTAAGGTTCAGGCCTACGACGACCAAAGCAGTGTAAGCATGGTTCAGTTTAGGGTTGACAATACCCCAATTGACACAGACAGAACTGCCTCAGGCGAAAGATATAGCATTGACTGGAATAGTGAAACAGTTGTGGATGGAACGTATACCTTGAAGGCAACTGCAAAGAACAGAAGCGGAACCAGCAATGATACCACAGTTAAAACAATTACAATTACAACCAACAACGGAGTAACAACTCTTAAAATTGGCACCGATTCCGGAGACGAAGCAGATGCCCAAGCAGCTTTGGATGCAGCAGATGACTTGAAGGAAGAAGCAGTTGCTTTGATTGCAGAAATTCAGGCATTTGGAATAGAGATTTCAGATGAAGCTGCAGAACTTCTTTCAGATGCAGTAGACTTGTTGGACGAGGCTCAAACAGACTTTGACGACGAAGAATTTGAGGATACAGAGGAAAAAGCAGCAGAAGCCGAAGAAAAGCTCAACGAACTGATTGATATGTTTGCAGCAGAAGATTACGAAAACCCTGTTAGATATGTTTTCAACAAAGAGCATTTGGAATTAATGCTGCAGGACCTTGGATTCAGCCCAACTCTTATTGAAGAAGCAGAAGCAATTGCAGAAACATTCAGTGCCAGCAGAAAACTTTCGATTAAGAAGATAACAGACGGAGACTCCTCAGTTTACAGGGCAATTATTACAATTACAGTAAAGAACGATTCAGACGAAACCAGGGAAATAAAGGTTATTGAGATTGTTCCAAAAGAGTTTGCTGAAACAGCTTCAGAGCTTGTAGGAGACAATTACACAGTGCTTGTTGACGACCCTGTTCTTGAGTGGACAATTGAACTGGAAGCAGGAGAGGAAAGGGAACTTTCTTACACTTTGAAAACAGACTTTATTGCAGACGACGCAGAAGAATTGCTGATATCAGGAGTCATTAACAAGTTTAGCGCACCTCCAATACTTCTTGAAGAGGAAACAGAGGTAAGCAAAGAACAGTTTTCAAACCAGGCAAACGCAGGACTATTTGCTTTACCCAACCTTGTAAGCCTCGGATCATGGGGGTTGCTTATTATTGCAATTATTGCAGTTGCTTTGGTTGCAGTAAACCAGCTTGGAAAAGGCGAGAAGAACAATCCATTTGACACCGCAGTAAACAGAAGCGGTTTGAGCAGCAGTTTCTTTGACAGAATCGGAAGCTTTGGCAAAAAGGAAGAAAAACAGCCTGGCAGAAAATGGTCTTTCAAAGACTAAAGTAAAGAATAATAATAACCGTTACCTCTAGTTATTGGGGTTTTTTAGCTTGGGACTAATCAACATTATTGGAGCAGGACCGGTCGGTCTTCATTGCGGAACACTACTTGCAGAAGAAGGCTTTGAAGTTACTATTTTTGAAGAACACCAAACTGTCGGAAGGCCTGTGCAATGTGCAGGGCTTATTTCAAGGTCAGGCATTGAAGAGCTTGGAGTGGAACTTGGAAACAGCGTAATAAACGAAGTAAAGGGCGCAAAGATTTTTTCTCCGAATGGAGAAAGCCTCACTATTCAAAGGCCAAGCACTGTTGCCTATGTAGTTGACCGTTTCTTATTTGACCAAATGTTTTACAAAAAAGCAAAAAGACTTGGGTGTGAAATCAAGACAGATTGCAAGCTGATTGACATAAGGGCAAAGCTAAATGACAACAGCAGTCTTTTCCTGCAAAACAAGGGCCGCGGAGAACTGATAAAGTCAAAAATTACTATTGGAGCTGACGGAGCCAACAGTGTTGTAAGACACAGTGTTTTTCCAGGAGTGCTTGAAAAGGAATTTGTGCACGCTATACAAATTAGGGCAGAGGGAAAGTTTAATCCAGATCTTGTTGAAATGCATTTTGGAGATTTTGCTCCTGGTTTTTTTGCATGGGTTGTGCCTGAATCAAAAAGAGTTGCAAGAATTGGTCTGGCAGTAAGTCTTGGGCTCAATGCGGGAAATTCAATGAAACAGTTTCTTGAACAAAAGCAGTTTAGCATAAGAACTTTAAGCAAGAGCAGTGCCCTTATTCCAATTTCCCCCCCGTTAAAGGAAATTTCTTCAGGAAACATCTTGCTTGTAGGAGATGCGGCAGGACATACAAAGGCAACCACCGGCGGAGGAATTGTTTTTGGCCTGAGGGCTACAGAAGTATGTGCAGACACAATTGCAAACCATTTAAAGCACCAGCATTCACTTGACGCTTATTCAAAAAACATGCAGGGCATTAACAAAGAGCTTAACCTTCATTGGAAACTGCATTCTTACATTCAGGCAATGAAGCCAGGGCAGTTTAATTCAATGCTGTTGAAGGCAAAGAATGCAGGGATTGAAGAGTTTTTGCAGGAACACGGTGACATGGATCGTCCTTCATCGTTTATGAAAAAGGTTTTGTTCAAGCCAAAGATGTGGGGCCTTTTGCCTGCAGTTATTAGGACAATGTAAAAATCTCTTTGAGAGCATTTTTTAGTCAAAAAATGGCTATCGCTCCCTTTTTGAAAAATGTGCATTTTGCGGAAAAACCCCTGTTCTTTCGCTTTTCAAACCGTTTTAACCATAACTTTGTTCGCTTTTCAAAACAGGCTTGTTTAAATATAAGGTTAGGCATATTAGTTGCGGGTTTATCACCCCCGAATTCTGTATAACAGGAAGGCAAAAAGGCAAAGGAGGAAAGAAAAAAACAGTTCTAATCTTTTTCTTTCCTCTATTACTAACTCTAATCTGCGAAATGCCCCTTTCTTACGATATGCTTAAATCCATTCACCCTCATTAATAGATATAGTATTTTGCAGAAATGTATGCAGATTGGTTCAGGCATTTAGAACCAGCAGTAGGGGTGAAAGAACATGAATTTGGGAAAGTATATTAGGAAAAATGACGCAATGGCATCAAAAGATTATTCTGTTGAAAGGCGCTGTATGCAGTGCAATAAACTGCTTGAAAACAAGGGAGAACCCCTTTATTACCAGAAATTTTGCTCAAAGACCTGCAAAGAAAGATATGTCGGAATGCCCTTGGACTAATTAAATTTTCGAATTAATTGGCCTTGTTTATCTTAACCAAATTTATATATTTTTCAAGGCCTGGGAGAACTGGCTTAAAGGATTTAACCAAAAAGCCTTTTTTTGCAAGGGTTAAGCTTGTTCCAACCTGTGGAATCATAGACTTGCTTTGTTCATAGGAGCTTCCTTCAAACATTAACTGAACAAAGCCTGTTCTCAGAATATTTTTATTGTCAGTAAAAGAAAAATCAATTTTGATGTATTTTACATTTTCAAGAAATTTGGCAGGAATATTTGCCGGCTACCTAACATCTTCTGTTTCGTCCAGAACGGAGGTAATTTTTCCAAAAATTTCGTCCATTTGTTTTACCACTCAAGCTTGTTTCCAAACTTTATTCCCTTGCTTTTGCCAACAGGCAATTCAACAAAGAATTTGCTTGGCTTTTTGGGAACATATCCAAGGGAAAAAGGAGGAACGTTTTTGGCGATGTCAACAACCTTTTTGTCCTTGTTTAAGTAAACAACGTCAATTGGAAAGAAAACAAAAAGCATGTGAATGGCTGCATTGGAAATCGATTCTCTTTTCAGGCAAAACACAAGGGCGTAATTAAAGCGCGCAGGATCCTCAAACATTAAGCCCTTCATTTTTTGCCAGTGGGCTTCTGCAAGGACAACCCTGTCTATTATCTTTTTGCCGGATGACTTGTTTAACAGCATTGGAAAAACCTTATTTTTCTTTTAAAAGCTTTAAGGGGGGCACTTTAATTTCTTCAAGCATTCGTTTAGTGGTCCTTGGAGAGACAAGCCTTCCTTCAATCTTAATTTGCTTGCCTAGATCGTCCAGTTCCCTCATTCTCATCTTCAGGCCTGAGACAATTTCAAGCATTTTTTCCTTTTTTTTCTCAGAGATGTTGTTTTCCGGCATTCCAAAACCGTTATATTAAGGATTCTGTAGTTTAAAAAATTTGCCTCACCCTCAAAAAAGGCAAATTGTTACATTCATCAAAGAGTAAAGCCAACAGTAATTTTTTAAAGGAAACCAGCAATTTAGATAATAGAGAGCCACTGGAGTGGATTCTGGCTTTTTTGAAAGTGATAAAAAATGAACTTGGAATCAATTGCATTCATTCCGGACGGGAACAGGCGTTTCGCAAGGCAGTCAGGAGTAAATTTTCTTAAGGCTTATCAAATGGGAACAAACAAAGCATGGCAGGTAATGGACTGGCTTGAAGAATACAAGACAGTTAAAACAGGAACCTTTTGGATGCTTTCACTTGAAAACATTCAGAAAAGAAGCGCTGAACTTGGACTATTGTTTAAAATTTTTGACAGGGAACTTGACAAGGCAACAAAGTCAGGCTACTTTGAATCAAACGAAATAAGGCTAAAATTTTTCGGAAGGCTTGAACTCCTGCCGGAAAAGCTTCTTGGAAAAGTAAGGCAAGCCGAAGAGCTCACTGAAAATTTTAAGAAGAGGACAATTAATCTTGCACTTGGATACAGTGGCCGGGCTGAAATAGTTGACGCCGCAAAAAAGCTGGCCCTGGACGCAAAGGAAGGCAGAATTGACATTAATGCCATTGACGAAAAGAAATTTGAAAATTACCTTTATGCAAAACTTGATGATCCTGATTTGATAATCAGAACAGGCGGAGCCAAGAGAACATCTGGCTTTTTGCCATACCAAAGCGACTACTCTGAACTTTATTTCTGCCAGCACTACTGGCCTGAATTTTCAAAAGAAGATTTGGGAGAGGCAGTGGCAGACTTTGAACTAAGGCAAAGAAATTTTGGAAAGTAAGCCTTTTGCAGTGATTTAAAAATGAGGCTTGAAACAATTGCAATTATCGTCATTGTGGCATATCTTGCTGTTTCCCTGCCACTTTACTTCCTAAACGAACAGTCTTTAGCCGAGTGCAGCAATGCCTGCAGTGAAGAAGGTTATGATATGGCAATAGGAGCCGTAAGCACAGGCCAGGGCCTTGAATGCAGATGTGTTGACTCAAACACAAGGCTTGAAAAAAACTTAATAATTTCGTAAAAAAAAAAGAGAAAATTTGAAGATTTTTAAGGTTATTTAATGGATAATTAATAAGGAAAAACAACATACAAAGCCCCGTAGTCTAGCAACCTTTTCCAAGAAAAGGTTGACCAAAAAAAAGACTACGGAAGCAAAGCCCCGTAGTCTAGTGGCCAAGGATGCCGGCCCCTGGAGCCGGCGACGAGAGTTCGAATCTCTCCGGGGCTATTAATGAATGAAGGGGAAAAGAATTTGCCAGCAGCAAGAGGCCTATAGGAAAAATATTAAAAAAGAATTAAGTTCCATATGAATGAATAAATAGCAACGCGAGGGTCATAAAAATGATTGTTTTGGGAATTACTGGAGAACATGATGCATCTGCTTGCCTAATTAAAGACGGTAAACTTATTGCAATGTGTGAAGAGGAACGATTTAGTAGAATAAAACACCATTGTGGTTTCCCCTATAAATCTATTGATTTTGTTTTGAAAAAGGCAAAACTTTCTTCCGAAGATATTGCTTATGTCGCAATTGCTGATGTTGAACCGTTAGAACATTTGAAGTTGTGGTTAAGACACTATATTTTTAATGGAAATTTTTTGTTGGATGGAAGAACATCAATTAAAAATGTTTTGAATTATCCCGCACACAATAATTTTCGTGTACCTATTAAAACTATAAAAACTCTTTTTAAAAATGCAGAAATTCATTTTGTTGAACATCATTTGTGTCATGCTTCGTCTTCTTTTTATTGTTCTGGTTTTAGAGAGTCTTCTGTTGTTACTTTTGATGCCTGGGGCGATTTGACTACCGTGCTTTTGTCAAAGGCAAACAACGAAGGTTTTGATGAAATCAAAAGAATTAAGGGTATTAACAGTCTGGGTTTTATGTATGCAAATGTTTCAAAGTATTTGGGTTATTATAAAGGAATTGGCCACGAGGGAAAAGTTATGGGGTTGGCTGCTTATGGGGAACCTGTTGAAGACTTTTCTGGAGTAATTGACACAAGCAATGTTTTTTTTGAAACTGTACCTTCAACTTGTTATGGCCGTGGAACTAAAAAACAACTCGAAAAATGTTTTGGAGAATCTCATAAAAACCCCTTTGATTCTTATTCAAAAAAACATTTGAATGTTGCTGCAACCCTTCAAGCTCGTTTTGAAGAGGCTATTGAAAATCTGATTAAGCACACCATAGCAGTTACAGGAATTAAGGATGTTTGTTTAGCAGGAGGAGTTGCTTTGAATTGCAAATCCAACGGGGAAATTCAAAAGTCTGGATTAGTTGACAATTTATTTATTGTCCCCGCTGCCGGAGATGGAGGAAAGTCAGTGGGTGCTGCAATGTTTATTTTCAACAAATTGAAACAAAACACTCCAAGGTTTAAATTAGAGCATGCTTTTTACGGACCTTCATTTTCAAATGAGGAAATTGAACAAGTTTTATTAAAATCTAATTTGGATTTTGATAAACATAAAAATATTTCAAAAGTTGCTGCCGAAATGATTTTTGAAGGGAAGGTTATTGGATGGTTCCAGGGCGGAATGGAATTTGGCCCAAGAGCGTTGGGTAACAGAAGCATTTTGGCAAATCCTTGTTTGGAGAATATAAAAGATGTTGTCAATGGAAAAGTTAAGGCAAGAGAATCGTGGAGACCTTTTGCCCCAAGTGTTTTGAAAAATAGTGCAAGCGAATATTTTGAAAATTGTTTTGATTCACCTTTTATGTTAAAAGCTTTTTATACTGTCGAAAATAAAAAAAAGGAAATTCCGTCAGTTGTTCATTTTGATGGAACTTCAAGACCTCAGACTGTTTCAAGAGATGTTAATAAGAAATATTTTGATTTAATTAAAAGCTTTGAGAACCTTTCTTCTGTTCCAATGGTTTTGAATACATCTTTTAACAAACGCGAGCCAATTGTTTGTTCTCCTAACGATGCGATTAAGACTTTTTCGTCAACAGGATTAGATGCATTGGCAATTGGAGACTTTTTAGTTTTTAAATCACAATGAGTGTTATTCAGCCACGAAGGCGAACTCGCAGAATAAAGCTTTTTCTAAAAAAAAATTATTCAACACAAGGATACAAGTCTTTTGCTATGGAGGACAATCAAGCATTTCCAAGTTTCCGCCACAGTCGCCAAACAACGTGTTCGCTATATTTTCTGTTCCACTGTTATCCTCTGAGTTAATAACACACTGAATATCACCAAGTCCGCTGCCACAAATAGTATTGTTGTTTAAAGTATTTCCCAACGATTCCACAAACCGAATTCCGCCAAGCTCATTTTGATTTGCTGTGTTGCCTGTTAAGGTATTGCCGGTTGAATACCTTATATGAAAGCCATAACCGCCTGAATTTGCTGTGTTATTAGTCAGAACATTGTCATGTGAAGTTAACAACAACATTGCTGTAGTTGCATAGCCGCCGTTAAACACATTATTGCCATAGGTGTTCTCATGTGAATTAACTGTACGAAAGCCAACGCCATAATTGCTCATTGTGTTTCCAGTAAAAGTATTATTTGATGAAAATTCAACTGAAATTCCTGGACTAAATTTATCCAAATTACAATTCTTAACAGTGACATTTGTTCTACTATGTAAATATACCCCGTAAACAAAACCCATCTGAGAACCATATTTACCAGTTAGAGTTTTTCCATCACAATCTAAAATAACATTATCTGCTGCAATAATAATACACTTGTCTGTTTGCTCGTCCAAAATATCCTGAGTTAACATATACAATCCACTGCTGTTTATAGTCATACACTCTGAAACAGGATTTCCTACAATACAACTACTAATGCAATCACTGTCATCACAATCAACATCCTCATTCCCATCATTGTCATAGGAATCTGCGCAACTTGCTTCTGGCTGTTCGCATAAAAATCCGTCCGGATATTGTCCTGTTCCTGTTTTGCCTATGCAGTCTGGATCTGCACAGTCAATTAATTCATCTGCATCGTTGTTAAATCCGTCTGAGCAAAGATAATCAGTATTTTCTCCTGTTGGAGGCGCTGCAGCTATTGCTATCCCACCACCTCCTGAAATAAGAGTGTTTTGAATAAGTCCTGATGAG
>JAFCCH010000095.1 GCA_017610265.1 Nitrososphaerota archaeon | reverse complement strand
TCTGGACTGTCAGGAGCTCTTTCCTTGTGAGAGCCTGTTTTTACAAGATCTGCCCACACAGGCTTTTCTATACCCTGCTTTTTCAAATCAGCTGCAATAGCCTTAATTAACGCCCCAGCGGGCACATCAAATACTACCATTTTTTACAACACTCCTCTCGGAGCTTTTCCCGCTCAACCCCTTAAGGGAGCGAAAAAAAGCCTTTTTTCTCCGCGAAAAAAACCTTGGGAAAAATGCTTCACAAAGCCTTTTCTAATAAGAACATCTTTCCCTGAAACCTTTAAAAAGCCTACTTTTTTGCGCAATTTAAATGTTTTGGCGCTTAGCAGTTGCAGCTTGCGCCGGCTGGAGGATTTTGGTTGCATACATTGCAGATTTCTGTGTCGCTCAATGCCCTGTTGTTTATTCTGACTTCTTCAATAGTTCCTGCAAAGTCGTTTCTGGAACTGTAACGTGGGCCTGATCCAAGCCAAAGGTCCAAATTTCCTTGCATTGGACTGTCTCCAAAAAAGCTTGAATTGCTTAATGAGCCGTTTAGGTAAATTCTCAAAGTAGAGCCGTCATAACTGCCTGTAAGATGATACCATGTATTTGCCTGTAATGGCGTTCCGATTGCCACAGCTCTCCATGTTGTGCCCGATCCCCTATATGAAATGGATTGCCTATAACCTGACCTTGTGTGATCCCAGTTGAACTCATAATTTGAGTAATCTCCTCCTTGTGCAAGCTTTTTGATGGTTTGTTCCATTTTGTTGCTTGAAGGGGCATAAGGTGATTTAACCCAGTGGGAAACAGTAAATGTGGCAGAACTCAAACTGGAGTCGTGTCCGCAGTTGGCATAATCTGCAGAGCCATCAGTGATTAAGTAAGAGCCGTCTGAATAAGCATTTCCAACAAAACTGCAAGTGTTGCTGTTAACTGAACTGTCGCTTCCGTCCCCGTTAAATTTGTAGTAGGCAACCAGTCCGCAGTCAGCAGAACTGCTTTCAGGCATGACTATTCCATCGCAGCAATACTCTCCTGCACTCAAACAGTCTCCTGGGCAGGTTGCACCTGTTCGCATAAGAGTCCATCTGGGTACTGCCCTGTGCCTGTATGTCCTATGCAGTCTGGGTCCTCACAATCAATTAGAGAATCTCCGTCATTGTCAAATCCCTCTGAGCAGAGGTAGTCTGTGTTTTCTCCTGTTGGTGGTGCGCCCAATGGTTCTATTTCTCCTCCTCCTGAAATAAGACTATTTTGAAGAAAGCCGGATGAGTCATAATATTCAACTGAAACATTGCCTGGGGCAATCTCTGGAGGCGCTGCGCACTTTATTTCGAGTTCGCCGCCGGCAATAACGGTTGTTGGAACATATTCGCAGTCATAATAGCCGTCTCCGCCTGTTACGCTTTGAACCACTATTTCTCCGCCTGTAATATTTTGAAGTTTTATTGTTGCAACCTGGTTATTGACAGCTGCGCCCTTAATCATTAATTTTGTCGGGTCAGAACTTGAAAAGACAGGGTCTTCCAATGGCCCTCCAACTAAAAGAACAAGAACTCCTACTATTGTTGTAACTAAAACCAGGGCCCAGCCATAGGTCATAAGATATTCCATTCCAGCTTGGGCTTTTTTATTCATAAATTTCACTTAATCTATTGTTTTTTTTGTATTTAACTTTTCCTATTGGTTTCTTAAATTATATCTGACTTGCTTTTTTTGAATGAAAAGCCGTATTTAATCTCAATAAGATTGTAATTTTAGCATTAGACGCATCCTGTATATATACTACTTGGTATTGTACAATTTGTTTCAGTGACTGTGTCTGCTGTATTTCCTCCACCTGTTGGGACTGTGGCGCTGTTTTCACATTTTATGCCTGTGTCAACATTTTCACAAAATTGGTTGTTGTTTAAGGCAAGAGAGTCGTTCATATTTGAAATTAGCAAACCAGTGTCCATGGTTGTGAGCTTATTGTTGCTTAGAGTGATGTTGGAACCGCCGTCTATATGGATTCCGGCAATTCCTGACATTATCATCCAATTTCCTGACAAAACACAGTTTGTGCAGTCATTCAAATAGATTCCTTTTCCAAATCCGCTTGTAATATAATTGCAGTTTTTAACTGCAATTCTGGTTTTTGACTGCACTGATACTCCTGCCGCTGTATTTGACTGTCCTCTCATTGAATAATTTTTACAATCCAAAGTAATTCCATCTGCAGCAATCACAACACAATCGTGGTCTCCGAATGCAGAAAAGTTTTCTGTCATCTCATAGGTTGCTCCTGGCACATCAAGAATTGTAGCGGTTGCAGAACATTCATCAACCACTAGTCCTGTTGGTCCCTCACAGTCAGGATCGCCAAAGTCAATAAGACTGTCTCCGTCATCGTCAATGCTATTGTTACAAATTTCTACACACCCTGGCTGGCTATCGCAATCATCATCTTCACAGTCTGTGCCTCCTCCCGCTTGCCCCTGGTCTCTATCGTTGTCATAGGAATCTGAGCAGCTTGCTTCTGGCTGTTCGCATAAGAGTCCATCTGGGTACTGCCCTGTGCCTGTATGTCCTATGCAGTCTGGGTCCTCACAATC
>JAFCCH010000062.1 GCA_017610265.1 Nitrososphaerota archaeon | reverse complement strand
AATTAAAAAAATGAGCAATGCTAATTTGATAACATTAAATGCCTCGGTAGCTCAGTGGTAGAGCAGCTGCCTTGTAAGCAGCAGGTCGAGAGTTCAAATCTCTCCCGAGGCTTTCCTATTTTTTCACTTTCCGAAACAATAAAATAGAGGAAAGAACGTAAGCTAAGTGAAATGGAGACACCACTTCAGGAAAAGGGCTCGCTTGTCTGGAAAGAACCTATGCTCACGCTGAGAAACATTATTACAATAGTGTTTGTTTGGATTATGCTAAATTGGATATTTTTGATAACTCTGCCCGGCGTTGACACAACATTATTTTTTGTGTCGTCTGCAACATTTATTGTAACACCAATCATTGCTCTTTTCTTAATAAATACTAGGGGAAATGCAGTTTATTCAAGTGGGTTGCGATTAAATGTAACTTTTGGATACGAGAAAGCAGCTGAAGAATATTCCAGAACTAAAAAAATTTCAAACTCAAGCATCAAAAGCAAATTAGTTTTCATAAAATGGGAAAAAATAAAACAAATAAAGATTGTTGACATAGATTACCCTGAATTGATAACAAAAATAATGAAACCGTTTTACGGAATAGGGTTGATTGTGAAATGTGAGGACAATAAGCCTGTCTACTCAAGCATAAAGGACACCAATGGTTTTAGCGAAGCCGTTTTAAAAGCAGGCCAGGGAGGAAAGTTTCTTTCAAAGAAGGTTAACTGGGCACAAGAAAAGCAGGACATGTATGCAAAAGCCGAAGCTCAAGGCATTGATCTAAAGAAAATGAAATAAAAAACCTTCAAACCTTTTTCTAAAAGCAGTTATTGGCGCTTTACGTTATTCTTTCTGTTTTTTGCCAGTGAAAGCTTTGGAGTGCGCTTCATTCTTCGCCTGTTCCCGGACTTAATTGTCTTTGTTCTGCCATTTGACAGCTGGGCTTTTTTTGGCTTTCTTCTTGGAGGCATTTTCAAATCACTTAATAGTTTTTAGGAATTGCTTGACTTTAAACCTTTCGCTTGAAGGGCAAGAATTAAAAACAGGTTTGGGCATATTTTAATTTGGTGAATTAGATGGAAGAAAGTATTCAATTTATGGCAAACTATTCTGATTGGAAGTCAATCAAGAAACTCAAAATAGAGGCTGCAACAGAACCAAAAACAATAATGGAGTTTTTGGCTTCTCTTGAAACAGGCATTGACAGAAAGATTGAAAACAATTTGAGAAAACTTGTTGAATTAGACAAGGTTGATGCCGCAATTGCAGAACTAGGGCTTGCAAAAGGCAAGGAAAACGTTGGAATTGCAATTGCAGAGGTAAACAGTAGAAAAGTTAATTCAGTCATTAAAGAAATTTGCACAAAGCCAGAATTGCAGAAAAACGAGCAAACTGAACTGATTGGATTCTGCAAGGTTTATGCATTAAGAAAGGCCTTGAACGAAACAGAAGTGTTTGTGGATTATACCTCGGTTAAAATCCCTGGAATGAAAAGGATGATGAAGAAAAAGGCTTAAATAGAAGAAGCCAGCTAATTTTCCTCAATGGACATATTTACTGCAATTGCACCCCTGGACAATGCCTTACTTCAGGCAATTCAGGCAGGCATCAATCCAACAACAACAGCAGTAATGCTGTTAATAACCTTTTTAGGACACCCTGCTTTTTGGGTAGGAGTTTCTGCCTTGCTTTACTGGAGAAGCCAGGAAAACAAAGCATTCTTTATGATGAATTTTGTGGCCTTTGCTTCTGCAGCAGCAGGAGTTCTAAAACACGCTTTTTTCAGGCCAAGACCCTCTGCCGAAAGCTTCCAAATTATTGGATCAGATGATTATGGAACACAGGGATTTCCAAGCGGCCACTCTACAATAATTGCAGCAGCATTTGCATTTTTCTACAAAAAGAACAAGATGATGAGAAATGCCGTCATTGGATTAGTTGTCTTGCTTGTTGCCTTCAGCCGCCTTTATCTTGGAATGCATTTTCCAAGCGATGTTGTTGGAGGAATTGTTCTCGGATTAGTGATTGGAAAGGCAAACCTTTTTGCCAGGGACAAACTGTTCCACAAAAATTTCAAGCCAACAGGGCTTGAAGAAGAACTTGCTCTTGTAGGACTTGTTGCCCTTGCAGTGCTTGCAGTAATGTTTCTTCGTTCTTTCCCAATGGCAGGATTGTTCATTGGATTTTACGCAGGATTCTTCCTGTTCAAGGAAATGGATCTTGACCAAAGCATTTTGCTAAAAAAATGGCTTGCAATAAAGTATGCAATCGGCTTTGCATTTCTCGGAACAATATTTCTTTTGGGGGAAAATGCCCTGCCAATCGGAATGGTTTTTGACCACGTGGGCCAGTTTGTCTTGTATGCAATTGGAGGCTTTTGGATTTCCTGGATTTGGCCAGTGTTGTTTGAAAAGCTATTTCAGGAGAAACCCGCCTTAGCTCAGTAGTTAGAGCGCTCGGCTGTAGTTTTTTGATATTGCCCCTAAAAAGGCAGCGAGCATTCATTTTGAATGTACTGCGCAAAAGCAGTTACCGAGAGGTCCCCGGTGCAGATCCGGGAGGCGGGATTACACAATCACGCAGGACGACGAAAGAAAGCTTTAAATAGACTTCTACTTATTTTACTTATTTAAGGTGATTTAATGGTTAACATGACTATGGCTATTCCCGAACAATTGCATAAAGTAATTAAAAAACATCCTGAAATTAAGTGGACCGAAGTAGCAAGGCAGGCAATAGAAAAAAAAGTTAAGTTACTTGAAATGGAGAAAGACCCGTGGAGAGTTTATGCTTACAAGAGATGGGCAGAAGAAGGAGAAGACGCACATGAACTCTTTGAGTTTTGAACAGGGAGACCTTGTTGTAGCCGACTTGATGTTCTCGGAGCAAATTGGAGTGAAAAGAAGACCTGCGCTCGTTGTAAGTAATTCAAAATTTAACAGAGAATCCGATGACTTAATTTTGTTTAAGATAACCTCCAGAGGAAGCAAGACAAAATATGATGTTCTGCTAACTTCAAAAGATTTAGAAAAAGGACAACTAAAAAGCGAAAGCCAGATAATGGTCGACAACCCAGTAACAGCTTACAAGAAACTAATAGAATCCAAAATTGGAAAAATCTCGGCACAAAAACTAAAAGAGGTAAAACAAAAAATAAAGGAATTATATAAATTATAAGAAAGTACAAACCACTTACCACCCGCTAAACTCCCCGGTGCAGATCCAGGAGGCGGGAATTATCTATTTTCTTATTCAAGCCTATCCAAAACAATAAAATAGGCGAACAAACTTACTGTTTTTGCATGGATTTGAATTCTTTTTTCAGGCTTTCGAAAGCCAAGATCGTTTTGTTTGCAGTTTTGTTTTTTGTTCTCCCTGCACCAGCCCTTTTATCAAAGTGCAGCGCCTCAGAAGCATGCGGATTAAACCTTAATCTTGTCCCGTTTTTTGGAGCATTCTTTGTTTCAGGAATCTTTGAAACAATTTTTAACGGCAGCCTGCTTTCGTTTTTGGAAGTTACAATAAGGCCTTTGTTACTCCAAATTGTTTCTTCGTTTTTGGCGTCCAGCATAATAGTTTTTGTTTGGGAGAAAAAATCCTTTTTTAAAATCAAACCAACCAAATTAAAGTAAGTGAACCTGATGGATATTTTTAAACTTGAAGAGCAGACAGCAAATGTTAAACTTGACAAGGCTGTTGGCATTGGAATTGCACATATTCTAAAAACAGACAATTTGGGAGTGGGCGTTGCAAAAATAGAGAAAAAGGTTGGAGCCCACTTTCACAGGGAATCAGACGAAGTCTACTTGATTCTGGAGGGAGAGGGAATAATTCATTCAGGAAAGCCAAGGGAAGACAAAATTGTTGACTGGGCAAAGCCTGAGAAAGTGAAGAGAGGAGACCTTTTCCTGACTCCGAAGGGAACTGTTCACAGCCTGGAGAATATGGGAGAAAAAGAGTTGATAATTGCCTTTTTTTCAAGCCCGCCTGTAAAAGCAGAAGACAGAATAATGGTTGAGCAGTAACTGTTTAGCCTTTCCAACAGATTTAAATAGAAGAAAGGCTTCACCTAATCAGAATGCTTAAAGACAAAATAGTAAGTGCGGTTGTTTCTCTTGGGATAATTGCCGCATTTACAATTTTTGTTATTTTGGCAGTTGCAACTATTTTTCCTTATATAGAATCTCCCTATTATTTTGATTATTATAATTATTATTCAACACAGGGAGAATGTGAATCGGCCGGATCCGAATGGCTTGTTGATGAATACGGAGGATATTGCCAAATAGTGGATATGCAGGATGCAGAATATGATAGACTGTTATCAGAATATGATACAGCATTTAATGAACGAGAAACGTTTTACGGAGCAACAATTATTTTGATTGCCCTAATTGCAGTTTTTGTTTCGCTTTTTTACATTAAAAACAAAATAGTGTCGGACGGATTTTTTGGAGGAAGCCAGTTGCTGCTTTTTACAAATGCACTCTCAACCAATATAGTAATTATTTTGGTTTCCATGCTGATTATTTTGGGAGCATTGATTTTCATTGCAACCAAGAAACTGCCAAAAAAAGGCAAATAACTATTTTTTAGGCAAGCAATACCAATGTTGCGCCCATTACCATGCTTCCCAAAAGAAAGCCAAAGGTCATTAAATGAGAATTTCCATTTGAGTGATGCGTTGCTGTTGGCAAAAGCTCGTCAATGCAGATGTAAACCATGATTCCTGCCACAAAGGCAAGGCTTGCCCCAATTACTTGAGGGGAAAGAAATGGAAGAAGGACAAGGGCTGCGACTATTGCGCCAATCGGTTCTGCTATTCCTGAAAGGAACGCAATCTTGAATGCAATGCCTTTCTTTTTTGTGGCAAAGAAAACAGGCACTGCAACAGCAATCCCTTCTGGAATGTTGTGTATTGCAATAGCCAAGGCCATTACAATGCCAAGTTCAAATGACTGCAGGCTTCCAGCCATTACAGCAAAGCCCTCTGGAAAATTGTGAATTGCCAGGCCAAGTGCAACAAAGAGGCCAACCTTCATAAGCCGTTTATCGTAAGTTAAATTGGAGGAAGCCCTTTCTAGAATGTAGTCATGCGGTATAAGGAAGTCTATTAGAAAAGCAACCAAAGCGCCAACAAAGAATAAAATTAATGCAGGAGCATATCCAATCACATTAATGCCCTCTGGCAGCAATTCCAGGAACGAAACAGTAATCATTACACCTGTAGAAAAAGCCAGTGAAAAAGCCATGTGACTTTCCTTGATTTCTTTGAAGAGAAAAATCACTGCAGCTCCAACTGTTGTTGCAAGGCCGGCAAACAAAGCCAGGGTAAATCCCAAAAGAATTGCATCCATCAAATAAAAGAAAAGAGCAGAATATTATAAATAAGGAGAGCTTTGCAAAGCTTTTTATTAAAGTTAATCTTTTTCTTTAATGATTGAATGATTAAGGCATTTAAGTTTTTTAGTCTTCGAATTCGGGAAATTGACCACCAGGTTAGGAAATCTGTTGAGGAAAGCCCTGCTTTTTACATTACTCTTGCTTTGGCAATGCTGATTGTGATGTTTTTCAGAAACATTGTTACCTTTTTGTTAAACGGCCTGTTTTTTGTTGCGGTTGCATTTATAGTAATGACCGCTGCGTTTCTTGTCTGGATTAAGGCAAAGCATGGAAGGCCTTCTTTGAGAGAGCTTATTGGAAGAAGGGACAGGGCTTTGGACGCGCTTGATATTGCAAGGCAGCATTATATGCAGAGAAAGATTACCAAACAGGGTTTTAACAAGTTTTTTGTTGAAAAACAGGGCGAGCTGATTAAGTTTGAGGCATTAATTGCACAATTTGATGACAAAAAGCATGATGCCGCAGTTGGAAAGCAGCTTGTAAAGGTTGATGCAAAGAACAGGCATATTTTGCGCAATCTTTTGGATTACAAAAGGCGCCTGATTAAAGAACTTGAAATTGTGCAAGCCAGTTATTTGAAGAGAAAGATTACCACAGAGGCATATCAGGAAATTGTTGAAAAAAACCAAAAAAAGCTAATTGAAACAGAGGCCGAATTAAAGAGTTTTTACAGAGAAGACCAAGCCTCCAAGGTAATGAAAAACCTGAAAAAAAACCTGCCAAAAAAGAAGAGAAAAATTTCAAGGGCAGCAAAGAAGAGAAAAGCAGATTTAGAATTTGTTTCCCAGATTTCAGATCAAGCAGTTAAAAAGTGATAGCAAGCTTTACACAAACAGTTAAATACTTCAAAAGCCTTTTTTTATCGAAATGACTTGGCATGCAATTGACTTAATTCAGCCGACTATTGATCAGACAAAAAGCTTTTTCAGCGGCCCTGGTTTAATGACCAAGTGGATAAAAATCGGCTTTTTAATCTTTGTTTTCTCCATGCTTTCAGGTGGCGGAGGAAGCAACTTTAATTTTAACAGTTTCAACAACCTTGGCGATGCCATGAGATGGGAGGAAATGGAAACCCCTGGGTTTGAAAACATTAAAACAAGCATTGATGAAACAATTGCAGGAGTTCCACTGGGAACAATTGACAAAATAAATTTCAGCAACTTTGTTGGAGACGACAAAGAAACAAAAATGCTTGGAAGTGAAGACATTGACACAAGTCTTAAAGCAAACATTGAAGAAGCAATTGCAAACATTCCACAGGAAACAGTTGACGGTGCAATTTTGATAATAATTGTGGCAGTTATAGTCCTTTTCTTGATCGGAATTGTTCTTACAATGATAAAAAACATCGTCTTTTTCACAATTTTAGAGGGAATTACCACTAACAGGGTAAAAGTTCTTGGATATGTAGGGAAATTCTACGACAAGGCTGTTTCACTGACAATTCTTGAAATAATCATGGGGCTTATCAGCCTACCGTTTGGATTAATCCTGGCATTTGTGGGAATAAGCCTTTTCATGACCCTTACTGGATTTGATTTAAGCATTCTTGGACCGTTTGCAGGACTTGCCTCAAACATTCCGGCATTAATCGGCCTTGCAGGCCTTTCAATAATTGTGTTTATAATAATGGGCCTTGTTGGCTTTGTACTTGGCCAGTTTGGAGTTTACTGGATGTATCTTTCCAAAATGAGCGCTTGGGATTCTCTTAAGAAAAGTGTTTCTCTTGTAACAGGAAACCTTGGCCAGGTTGCCATACTTATCATAATGCAAGTTGTGCTTGGACTTGTTGTAGGAATAATTGCATTAATTGCAGTCCTTATTATGCTAATTCCGTTTGCAATAGTTGGAATAATCGGAGCCCTTATACTGATTCCGCTGGCAGCAGGAGGAAATGCAGCAGTTTTGATTATAGCAATCGGCCTGCTTATCATAGGTATTTTTATCTTTTCTTTGATTGCGGCAATTGTTCTTGCTCCACTAAGCGTGTTCTTCTTTTACTACAACCTGAATTTTTTAAAGAAGATTTTGCCTTCAAGAGTTGAAGGCATTACAAGAATTAGATAAATCAGTTTCTGTAAACGTGCTCTCGCGCGTCACTGTTTCTTCTTGCTTTTCTTTTTCCAAAACCTGGCTTTGCAGTTCTTGGACCGTGGGAAAAAGTTGATCTTCGCCTTCCGCTTTCCCTGCTTCCACTTCTTCTCGGAGAACCTCTTCCTCTTGGACCTCTTTGGCCAAAGTTGATTGGAATTTCTTTCCAGAAGTTTTTGTCAGAGTCTTCCTTTGGAACAAAAGTTACTGCGTGCCCTATGGCGCCCATTCTTCCGGTTCTTCCAATCCTGTGCTTGTGGGTGTCAGCGTCTCTTGCCCGATCATAATTTATGACATATTCAACATTGTCAATTTGCAGGCCTCTTGCTGCAACGTCTGTTGCAAGCATAATAGTTTTCGTGCCTTCCTTAAACTGCCTTAAAGCAATTTCCCTAAATTTTTGGCTTTTGTCGCCGTGAATTGCACTGGCTCTAAAGCCCTTTTGCTTGAGCTTTGACTGAATCATGTCAGCGCCTCTTTTTGTTGAAACAAAAACCAAAACCTTTTGGCCT
>JAFCCH010000061.1 GCA_017610265.1 Nitrososphaerota archaeon | reverse complement strand
ATGTCAAGGGTTTGCGCGCTCTTGCTTTGAAGTTCGTTCAAAAGGCTTTTGTCTGAAACAGTTTGGTTGCCGTTTGCAATAAGAGTCATGCTTGTATTCAACACAAGCAAAAAAACAAGAGTTGCAAAAAGAAAGTCTATTGCAATTCCCTGCCCTTTTCTGCCAAGCATTAGTTGCATTCCCCCTCGCTTATCCTGATCTCTGCTCCATTCTTTTCAAAGCACCAGTTTGTTGCCTTGACAAGTGTTATTCCATCGGTATCAGGAACGTCAGGCATTCCTTCCAATGTCGCACTTCCCAAGTATTTACAGTTTACGGTTCCAACTGTTATTCCTCCAGGGTTTCCTTCAACTCTTTCAAGGCTTGCTTCCTCGAAAAGAAAAATAGTTTCCTTTGTGTTTGCCCTGTTGGTGTAAAGTCTTCCAAGCGTTGTGCTTATTTGGCTGCATTCAATGCTGTTTTCACCCACTTCCAAAAGGGTAAGTGTTTCGGCATTTTTTCCATAACTTGTTATCATAACAAGGGCTAACAGGCCGATGAGTATAACGGTTATACCAATTACTTCAAGCGGGGTCTGGCCTCTTTTGCCTGGCCCTGCCTCGACTTTGGCTATTCCTTTTTTTGAGAAAAGCATGTTAAGCCCTCTTCAAGCAAATTCTTTCAATATTTGAATCGCACCAATAAACCTTTACCCTGTGAACGCCTGCAGTAATTGGAATGGATTCTCCAACAGGAAAATCAATTTCTATTTCTGACTTTATTGGCCGCCTAATATTTGTGCTGGTTCCAAGCATGCTTACCTGCATTTCAATTGCGCCGACTCGGATTCCTCCTTTTGCTGAGCAATCAATGTCATAATCCTGGTCGCCGTTTACACAGACTGCCAGATCTTCTAATGTAATAATGTCTTTTGGAAATACAACTTGCACAATCTTTACGTTGTCAGGGCCAAGGGCGTAAACAAGGTCTGCTGCATTTGCCAGTTTGTCAATTGCAGTGTTTGCCTGGCTTATTTTTATGTTTTGGGTATTTGTTACAAAACTGTAGGTAAAAATCAGGGTCACAATTATAAGAATAAATCCTGTAAGAAGGATATACTCGGTTGCAACCTGTCCCTTGTTCCCAAACATGTTCTATATATAGTTGATTTCTAAATAAAATGATTACCCCTTGCCTTTTTGGCGTTTTTTTGGCTTGAAATGCCCTAAAAAAGGCTTTTAAGCCAAGGTATTGTTTTTAAAGCAGTTTTAGGTCTAATATTTAAAAATGGCTTCAGATGCCCAAGAACCTTTTTTTGAGGACGAAGAAGATCCTGCACTGGCAAAAGACAGCCAACAGAATGAAAAATTGCTTCAGTGTAAGCTTTACAGAATCCTTCTTGAAAAATACGCCGACTTGATTGACGAAAAAGAAAAAAGGACAATTGGCGAAATAAAAGCATTGATTAATGCAGAGGATTTAACAATTCAATCAATTCTTTCAGACCTAAAAAAACCCGATTACAACTTTAAAAAAGATTACCTTGCAACTGCCGGAAAAATTTTGTCATTTGTTCAAACAGAAATAAATTACGTTGAACCTGAAATAAATCTCAACTACTGGTTTTCTGCAAAAGAAATCTTTTCATCAAAAGTAGGAGACGACGAAGATCTCTCGGTTTTACTTTGCTCTCTTCTTTTTGGAGTGGGAGACGAAAAAGCATTTGTAATAATTTCAGAACTTGACAGCCTCAAAACACACGCTTTTGTAATGACTGAAGTTGGCGAAAAGTTTTTCATACTTGATGCAAGTCAAAAGCACAACATCCAGGATTTCTCAGGGGCAAGAGAGGAAGTCCTTCAAAAATTCAGTTTCAAGGGTGCGAAAATCAAAAGATTCCTTTACAAGTTCAACCACAATACCTATGAACAGTTCATGTAGCCGTCACGCCCGGCTGGTGCGGATGCCATCTTCGCCTCCGGCTCGATGACACAAGTTCAGCTTCGCCCCACAACGTCAATTTTGCAATATATACTATTAAAGAAAGAATAATATATTACACAAGCGTTAATTTTATTTATGGTAAAGGAAAAATCTGTCGGCGCGGTTGTCTTCAGAACTGAGAATAATTTGAAGAGTTTTCTTCTGCTTCACTATCTTGCAGGGCACTGGGGATTTCCAAAAGGCCATGTTGAACAAGGTGAAACAGAAAAGCAAACTCTGCGGCGTGAGGTTGAAGAGGAAACATCTCTTGTAGGCCTTGAACTTGTTCCTGGTTTCAGGCTGCCTACAAAATACTTTTTTAGAAGAGGTAAAGACACTGTCTTCAAAGAGGTTACATTTTATCTTGCGGAATCAAGCCAGGGTTCTGTAAGGCTTTCCCACGAACACCAGGGATTTGAATGGCTGCCATATAAACAGGCAATGAAAAGGCTTTCTTTTAAAAACACACGGAATGTGCTTGAAAAGGCAGGGGAAGCTCTCTTTAAAGACACTGGAAACAGTTAAATAATTCATTAAACATCTGTTTAACTGATTTAATGAATAAAAGAGCGCAAGCAGGACTGGAGTATCTTGTAACTTATGGATGGGCACTTGTCCTAGTTGCAAGTTTTGTTGGCGTAATGGTAATGCTTGTTGGTCAAGGGCCTATTGAAGGTGAATGGCATTCAACTGATTTAAAGATGCAGGTTAAGGGCGGCCTTGTTGAGTCAGGCATTGATGGAGGCCAGCTTGTAGTGCAAAATATTTCTGGTGGAAATGTTAAGGTAACTTCTATTGTCTTAAGTGGTGGTTTTTCAGATGCTGGCAACATCCAAATAGATGGACAAAATTTACCTGTTACTGTTAATGGCGGGAATGATATGGAAATTACTAATATTGATGTTCCTCCTGATATTGTGGATGGCACTGTTACACTCAATTATCTTGGCCCCTCTGGGCTTGAAAGAACTGCTAGAATTGGTTTCGTAAGGCAAGTTGTTGAAGACCTTGGGGGTGTTTTGTTCTTTGATAATATGGAAGGTGAAGGAGGTGACTGGGAAACTGATACAGGCGACGGTGGCTGGTTTCCTACTGACACTGACTGGGGATATGTTGGCGAAGACTCTGATTGCCAGAATGCGTTAAGCGGTTCAGGCAGCTGGTATTTGGGCGAAACAGATTCTTGCACTATTGAAAACGGGCAGATGTATGATGCTTATCTCACATCATCTTCAATTGACTTAACAACTGTAAATTCTGCAGACCTTTCCTTTTCCTATCTTGTCGATGGAGAATGCGCTTACTGGTATGATTTAGGTTATTCTACTTATTATTGCTGTTATTATGATGTATTTAGAACACAGATAAGTGTTGAGGGCGGCACCTGGCAAACAATTTTTACCGGGTGTGGTGAAGACAGGGACTGGCATAGTGAAACAATTGACTTAACTCCTTATGTCGGCAATACAATTAAAATAAGATTTTGGTTTGATTCAGGAGACACCTGTTGCCAGTATGGGGCGGGTGTTTACATTGACGATGTTCAAATAAGCTAGGGATTTGGGGGAGTTCTTTCGTTTGAACAGGCTTCTTTTAATGTTTCATCCACAATATTTTCACAAAGGCTTCTGTCTTGTTTAAGACTTGCAACATTCCAATAACATTTGTCTTTGAATGAAATGTCAAGGTCCATGGTTTCACAAATTGTTTCATCCTTTGTTTCTTTCATTATGTCGCAATAGCAGTCTTTTTTCATTTGCTGACTCTCTATTTTTATGCAACCGCTGCTTTCCAGGTTGTCAATTGAAACGATTTTGTAGCAAGAATCTTTCATAAACAAGTTCTCTATTTCGTTACACAAGCTTATGTTTTTTTTCTCGCTTGCCTGTTGAAGTAAACTTAGATCCTTATTTTCCTCTGTGTCGGCGCCTTTTTGGTCAAAAGGCTGAATAACCCATCCGATTCCTGCAATAAGCAATACCAAGGCTACAATTCCTATTATTATAATTTTGTTCATATCACACCAAATAATTATGTATAAGTCTACATCTTTTCTTTTCGTGTTTTTGTCTTTGCTGTCTCTTTCATTTCGAGGAAATTTTGAGCCCCGTGCCTTGTCAATAATTTATTCTTCGCACCAAAGTGCATTATTACACTGTGGGCATTTGCTGTTCCAACTTCCAATGCTGATTCAACGCTTCTTCCCTTTACTATCTCTGAAACAAAACCACAGTGGAAGGCGTCTCCTGCGCCTGTTGTGTCTGCAATCTTTACCTTGAAAATTGGTTTGTGGTAATAATAAGTTCCGTTAAATGCATGGGCTCCTTTTTTGTCTTCTGTGATTACAACGAGTGGTACATGGGCTTGCAGTTTCTGCAGCTGCTTTTTGACATTTTTTTCCTTTGTAAGAATTTTGGCCTCACTTCTGTTAAGCAATAATATATCCACTTTTTTCAGAATCGGTCTGAGCTTTGCCATTCCTAATTTTATTTCCGACATTCCTGGATTGAATGAAATGCTTATTCCCTTTTTTTCCGCAAACTCAAGAATTTTTTGCAATACCTTTGGCTCGGCGTGGAAGCTGCTTATATGCATCCACTTTGTTTCCGCAAGCCAGGTCCACCTAATTTGTCTTTCCTCTCCAAGGTGCTTTGTGGCCCCGCCGTAAACGAGAATAATTCTGTCACCGCCAAATCCTGTCAAAATTGCGCTGTAAGCAGTGTTGTAATCAGGAAGCCTTGCGATAAGTCTGGTATTGACTTTTTCCTTTCTCAATTCTCTTAACACAATTTTTCCTGCCGGATCGTTTCCTATTGCGGCAAGAACGCCTGTTCTCAAGCCAAGCCTTCTGAAGCCAACAGCAGTATTTGTGGCTCCACCCCCTGTGCTGTAGAAAATACTATCAATTTCTTTTTTTGAGCCAACAGGCAGAAGAAGGTTTTTTTGCTTGACCTTTCCCTTGACACAAATAAATGCGTCAATTGTGGCATTTCCAACAGAAACAATATCCAGCATTCTAACCAGAACCAATAACTCTTTTCTTGTTTTTATTCCTTTTGCAGAGAAAATGAATGATTAAATACTACTTTAATGTATAATCTATTTGATATATTATGAATTTTAGGGCGCAAGCTGGTTTGGAATATCTTGTAACTTACGGCTGGGCACTTCTTCTTGTCACCACTCTTGTTGGAATAATGGCTTTTGTTTTTTTGCCTCCTTCATCTGATCAAATTTTTAGTAGTTCTGATCCTACAAAGCTCCTGCTTTTGGGAGGCGAAGTTGATGGTTTGGAATCTGAAATAAAACTTCGAAATGTTACTGGAGGCCCAATTACTATTAAAAGCATTGAAGGAAGTGGTGCATTCACTGCTTGTCTAAACAGTTCGCTTGGATTTGTTACTGCTGGAAATGTTTTTACATTAAATTGCATGCTGCGTGCAAACGCCGTTGGTGCGGCAACTCTTAGTATAACTTATTACCTTTGCTCAGACGGTTATTCTAATGATGGAGATTCTCTAATCGACTGTGAGGACCCAGACTGTGATACACTTGTTGGGTGTGATCCAAATCACCCACAAAATCCTTGTCCTCTTCCAACCCTAAAATATTGTGAATATGGAATAGAACTAACTTGTGATGACGGCTTTGACAACGATCGTGATGATGGCCTTCCTGATGGCGGCGTAGATTGTGATGATCCTGATTGTGCTACTCACTCAAGTTGCATTGAAACATGTGACAATGGCATTGATGACGACGGCGACCTTGATGTTGACTGTGCTGATTCAGACTGTCCTGATTGGACCTTTTGTGATGTAGGACAAACAAGTGTTTGTCAAAGTGCTTCTTGTGTTGCAAGGTCTTTGTGCAATGGACAGGCTCTTGCTGCAGACGAAATTTGCTGTAACAATACTGTAACTGCAACTTCAGGCGACTTAACTACTGCCTGCTGTTCTCCTGCAGATTGCGGTGGAAACCTTTGTGATCAGGGAACAGCTCAATGCACTGATACAACTCCTTGTGGTGACTGTTATGGTTATCTTGACACAATAAAGATTTCCGGAACTTACAGGAATAATGAAGCATGGGTTTGGGACGCGCTCTATCCCTACAACTTTGTTGAGTCAAAGTCAGGAAATAAAAGCATTTCAATGAGCACAATTAATGGTGAATACTATTGTTATATGACTGGTGAAATGGCTGGAAAACACCTTTACAGTTCTAGATCTTCGTACTTTGCATACAACACAACATTTTGTGGGGCTGGAGGTGCCGCCCCAAGCAATACCTTTTGTACAGGCAGGCCACAAAAGGGAGCTGGCAGGATAGGCGGTTACATTGAATATTATAATGCTGCAGATTTCAAAATGGGTTTCAGTACGAGGATTGCAGACTCTTATGTAAACACTTATATGATGTGTGAAGACAGCCGATATAATTGCGCTCTTGACGAACACTGCGGTGAAACAGAAAATGTTTGTACTGATTATGCTTGTGTTAACCAAGTTTGTGCTGAAAGAGACAATGGTTCTTGTGCTCTTGTTACAGATCTTACTGACTGTGCCATTCTTGGAACAGGGGACACAACTTACACTCTTATGAATGACCTTGACGGAGCTCAAATGACTCCGCTTAGTGGAGCTGCCTGCTTTGTGCTTACAGGTGCGCCAAATGTAATCTTTGACTGTGCAGGCCACTCAATTACCAATCCACCTGAGGGAATTACTCAAGGAATTTTCAGTGACCAGAATCATGTTACTATAAAGAATTGTACAATCAGCGGATTTGGGACAGGAATTTACTTAATGGAGACCTCTACAAACGCCCACATACATGACAATACACTTAGTAACAACGGAACAGCTGTTTTCATTAACAGGGGTTCCAACACAAACGTGCTTATTGAGGACAACGAAATTCACAATAATTCTGGCACTGGAATAAGGCAATGGTTAAACACAGGTTATTGGAGTACTTCTGGAGGATATGCTCATAATATTTTCCAGAACAATAATATAACAGGCAATGGAACCGGAATTTCTTTGAATTCTTCTGACAACACAATAACTGGCAACACAATTACTAATAGTAATTGGGCTGGAATATATACTGTCGGAGCTAATAATATTATTAACAATAACACAATTACTGGTGGAGATTACAGCATCTATATTTCTGCCGGTGCTGCTGGCGGTTCTCCTTATGGCGATATTTTAATCAACAATCAGGTTTCTGACAACAGTACTTGTGGTGCTAATACTAGGGACATTCTTTGCAAAGTGAGTACACAGGTTTCTGCTTTTTCAAACAATACTTGTGACACAGAAACATGTTTTGGATCCTGTGTTAATCCATGTCCATAAGCGTCCTTTTTCACAAAAATGAATCATTAAATACTACTTTAAGTTATTATTCTCTTTGATATGTCCTTAAATTTTAAAGCTCAAGCTGGTTTGGAATATCTTGTTACTTATGGTTGGGCTCTTGTTTTGGTTGCAGCAGTTGTTGGAACCCTTGTTTTAGTTGTTGGAGCCCCTTTGGCTGAGGGTAGTTT
>JAFCCH010000060.1 GCA_017610265.1 Nitrososphaerota archaeon | reverse complement strand
CATAAAAATCACTTTCCCTCGAGATATTTTTCGATGTCTTCAACCGCTTTCCTGGCTGAGGCAATGCTGTGAACAACTGTTTTTTCGTCGTTTGCAAGGTCTCCTGCTGCAAACACTCCCCATAATTCAGTCTTATTCCCATTAATCTTTATTTCCTTTCCTTCAAGTTCTGTTCCATTTGCAATTGTAGTGTCATACTGCTGTCCTATTGCTAGTACACAGATATCTGCCGTTATTTCTTCTTTTTCCTCTGTTTCAACAAAGTTTTCTTTTTCAATTTCCAGTTTCTTAAAGCGAACTTTTTCAAGCTTTTTTTCTCCCAAAAACGCTTCTGGAACAAGCTGCATTCTAAACTCAATTCCTTCCTCCATTGCGTGAATTAATTCTGATTTATTGCATGGCATAAATGGCATGTTTTTTCTGTAGGCAACAGTTGCCTCACAGCCAATTCTTCTTAGAACACGAGCGCAGTCAATTGCTGTATTTCCGCCGCCTATTACAATTGCCTTTTTTTCTTTGCCTAACTTGTTTTGCCCTGTGCTAAAACTTTGCAAAAACTCATCCCAGTACCAGACTCCTTCTTTTTGGACTCCTGACAGACCAATGTTTCTTGCCCTTCCCTCTCCTATTGCAAGCAAAACAGCATCAAAATTTTTCATTAAGTCTCCCAAAGTATTTTTTTCGCCAATTTTTTGTTTTGTCCTAAACTTTACTTTCTTTTTTTTAAGGTCTTTCAAAACTTCTTCAACATTTTCTTTTCCAAGCCTGTAACCGGGAATTCCCCAGCTTAAAATACCTCCAAGCTGTGGCAATGCCTCAAATACCTCTGTTTCAAAGCCTTTTTTGTTCAATTCAAGGGCTGCGGCCATTCCTGCAGGCCCTGAACCAACTATTGCAACTTTTTTGCCGTTGCTTTTTCCTTTTTTCCAGTGGCTTTTGCCATGTTCTGTCACAAATCTTTCAAGTGCCTTTATTGCAATTGCCTTGCCCTGCTTTTCAAGAATACAGTTTCCCTCACATTGATTTTCTTCGGCACAGACTCTGCTTGTAAAGCACGGCAGTGGATTTTTTTCATTAATTATCTCAAGTGCCTTGTCAAAGTCTCCCAGCATTATTTGTTCAATAAATGCTTTGCATCCAACATTTGCCGGGCAGCCTTTCTCGCAAAGAGGTTCCTTGCATTGGAGGCATCGTCCTGCCTCCTGCATTGCCTGCTCTAGTGTGAAGCCAAGCTCAATTTCGTTGAATGAATTGAGCCTTTTTTTCTCATCAAGCAAGGGCATCTCTATCTTCATAAAAAATCTCCTAACAGGGGGTTACAGATAGATACAGCGACCATATTTAAAGCAATCGGTTATTGTCTGCCATTAATCCGTCAATTGACGGATTATTGCTGGTTTTAGCAGCTGGCTTTTCTCCCTTTCTTCTTCAAGTTCATAGAAAGTTTATTTAATGGGTTTTTGGCATAGTTATATATTATGCCTTCAGTTAAGAGAAAATCTTCATGGAAGAAAAAAGCGATTATTGCTGGAACTGTTGCAACTATTGGAACCGCAGGAGTTCTTGGTGTTAAAGGAATTCAGAAAAGGCGTTCTTTGGAAAGGCTTCAGATAAAGGACGCAAAGATTGCACTTGTTGAATCAAAGTCTGTTAGAAAGCCTGAAACCTGGTCAAAGCTTTGTGGTGTTTACAATTGGAACCCTAAGACTGCAGCAGGTTCTGCAAGAGTTTCACTAATCGAATCTGTTAGCAGAAAAACAGGAATTCCAAGTGAAAGGATTATGCTTACGCTTGAATCAAACAGGCTGGACTCAGGCCAGATAAGGTCCTGGCAGACAAGACTAACAAGTTTCCAGAAACAGTTTAAGGCCTCTGAGAGAATTGTTGGCACACAAAAGGGCGGCCAGGAATGGAGAATGGCAAAGTCCAATGTCAAGAATTTGCCTAAGAAGATTGCTCAGGCTGAACGTGTTATCAAAGTGATGAATGAACTGCTTACCCAGAATCCAAAGCTTGCAAAGCAGATTCAGAAAGAAGTTTTGGCCACCGGTGGAAGCCTTGGCCGCGTCAGAAGAATAAAATAATTAGGCTTTTACGCCGTGCAATTCCAAATCCTTTTTCAATTTTTCAAGATTTTTGAACAACACAAAGTGTATACCCATTGCCTTGCATGTGTTTCCGTTTTCCATTGTGTCGTCAACCATTATGCATTCTTCTGGTTCAAGGCCAAGTTTTTTCAAAGTCAGTTCAAATATTGCTTTGTTTGGCTTTACCATTCTTTCCTTGTGGCTGTAGACAATTGGAGAAAAGACTTTTTTTAATTTGTCTCCGTATTTTTCTTCAAAGCTTAATTCAGAATTTGAGAGAACTGCAAGCTTGTATTTTTTTCCAAGTGTTTTTGCAAAGGCCAGCATACTGTTGTCAATTTCCCAGTTTTTTAGCCAGGCCTTCATCAATGGAATAAATTCGTGGTCAAACATTTTTTTCTCAAAGGCCCTTTCAAAGGCCGCCCTTAAGCTGCTTGTTCCCATATTGAGTTTTCTATCAAAGCATGTGTCGTTTCCGTGCTTTGCTCTTGTTTCAAGAATTTGTTCTCCCTTTTCCAAGAATTTTTGTACATTTCCCTTGAGCATTACGCCTCCAAGGTCAAAGATCACTGCTTTTATCAAATATAATTCCCCCGAATTTTGTTTCCTGTGTTGGAAAGGCTATTAATTTAACCAGGGAAATTGTTTTTAATTAACGCTTTAGTTTTTGGGCGTATTTTGAGAAATCCTGGAAATTGTTTAAGCCTATTTGGGCAAAACTGGGTCCTTCTGCATAGGCATTTGCTTTTCTGTGCCTGTCTTCCCTTGTCATATCTCTTTCACTCATCTCCCTTATTGCCTGGCCTCTTGTTGGAAGGGTATTTACAATCCAGAGTTTTTTGTCATGCAAGACCTTTACAATAGTGTGCTCACTTGACCTCACAATTACTGCCTTAAAACCGGCTGCTTTCAAGGCCGAAACAATTGCAAAGCCTCTGTCAGTACAGCCAAAAATTGCCAGATTTTTGTTGATGTAAACCTTTCTTGTTTTTATGACTGAATCAGCTGTTCTTTTGCCCCACTGCTTTTTTGCCTGGGCATCTTCCAACAAAACTTTTCTGAAACCGTGAATGTCCTTAATCATTGCATTTGCAAGATCTATTCCCTTCAGGCCCTTTGCCTTGAATGAATTTGCATATCGTTGGACTCTTGGAGTTACTCCAACCTGCTTTTTGCCCTGGCCCCTTACCCTAATCGGTTTTGCAAAAACCTTTGCATATTTCAAAATTGGCTTTCTTCTTTTCATGGCTGAATTCTCCAGTACTTAAAGAAATTCTTGTATGATTTTAGGCCAATGTCTGCAAGGCTTGAGCCCTCAGAAAAGGCATTTTTTCTCTTGCAGCTGTTTTCCCGTCTCTTGTCTGCAGGAGTCATTGGCCTAAACTGGTTTCTTTTTGCGTCCTGGGCGTCGGCAATGTAAATTTTTCCCTTGTAGTAAACTTTTGCATAAGTGTGGAGGAATTCTCTTGTAACAAGCACTTTGAAGCCCGCTGCCCTGAGAGAGGAGGTTACTGCAATAGTCATGTCTGTGCAGCCCATTATTACTCCGCGGTCACGGCCGGTAACATTTTTTTCAAATTTTCCAATATAAACCTTTTTTGTCCTTAGGACATCGTTGACACTTCTTCTTGCCCAAAGCTTTTGCACTGTTTTTGTTGTAAGAGCCACTCTTTGAAAATTTGCAACGTCTGTAACAATTGCTTTTGCAAGGCCGATTCCCTTCAGGCCTTTTGCCTGAAAGCCTTCAACATATTTTTTTACCCTTGGCGTTATCCCAACCTGTTTTGCACCAAGAGGGCTTAGCCTAATCGGTTTTGCAAAAGCTTTTGCATGCCTTGGATATACATTTTTGGGCTTTACTGGGCTCATACTAAAGAATTAGGGTTTCAGTTCTTCTTAAAGTTGTCGTTAATGTGGCCAAACATTGCAGGATTTTTTTCCTGGGCAAGCTCTATCATCTTGCTTGCAATCTTCCTGTATCCCTTGTCTCCTTCTCCGCATGTGCGCAATTCTGTCAAAACAGTTAACTGCCTTCCGCCCATGCACATCAAATACCTTTTGTTTGAACCTTGTGCCGCAACTGTTCTTGACAGGTTTCCGTGTTTTTGGAAGACCTTTTCAATCAGGGAAGATGTGTTTTCCATTGCCTCAGAATATTCTTTTTCTATTTCGCTTCCCTTAATAAGTTCTGGTATTTCATAGCCGGCTTCTCCCCTCATTGCCTGCTGGAACCGTAAATTCATCCTGTTTCTTTTGAAGTCTTTCCACATTGCCCATGCTGATTCAACTTCAAAGACAAGGGGCCTTGTTTCAATTCCCCTTATTGGATTTGTCCTGTTTTTTCTTCCTCCAAGGGCTGCGTCAAAGACCTCTTTTTTCTCCCCTGCATTCATTGCATTGGCTTTGTCAAAAAGGTCTTCAAATGAAAGATTGCAGTAAGGATAAAGAATCTGTGAAATTGCTGTTGCCTCCATTGCAGGCTCGTAGAAAAGGCCTACTTTTTCCTTAACCTTGGAGAACTTGTTTCCAAAAAGGCTTTTTCCAAGCGCCCTAAGCCTTTTCTCCCTTTTAACTACCCTAGGGTCGGCCTTTATATCCTTGAAGTATTCCGGCATTGTCTTGTTTGCCTCTTTAAGGCAGGCTTTTGTATAATATTGTGTAAAGCTGTCTTCATAGCTTAGCAGTTTTGAAAAGTTTTCAATTGAGGCGCGGGTATTTCCTCCAAGGATAACAGCGGTATATGTTGCAATTGGAATCAGGAAGCGAAGAGAATCAAGGACAGAAACCTTTTCAGGCAGGTCTCCCCCTGCCTTTTTGCCCCTTAACCTTTGCATCAGCATTTCGAATCCGTTTTCATATAATTCAAGGTTTTTGGCAATTACCTTTTTGGCTTCCTCTGCATATTCTGATTTCATCAAAACAGGATCCCAGTAAACTCTGTCAATTGAAAACTTTTTGGCATATCTTGTGCTGTATTCCATTGTTGTCATTGGATAATAGAAATCTTGCTGCAATTCTGTTGCGTAAATTGGATTTTCTTCTGAAACAAAGAAAATGCTGCTTCCTTCTCCTGCTGACTTGTGGCCATATTCAAAGAAGATTTGGGCATTTTTTTCGCCTGAAAACTCGGTAAGAGGCTTTAGGGCTTTTTCCAAATTGCCTTCTTCTTTTACTGCTTTGGCAACTGCCTCAAAAATGCCCTTGTCTTTGAGCATTTTTACCATTCTTTCCCTAATATTTGGAAATCTGCTTACTCCCATATAAAAATAGCTTTGAATGGCAGGAGGAAGGTGTTTTAGGACGTAAATGGATTTGTCTCTGTTTGAAAAAAAGTAGTTTATTACCGCCTCTTCGTCCCCCATAAGCCAAATAATGGTATAAACTCTTTAAATAATAATCTTGGCTTTTTGGGGCCTTTTGCATCTATTTAAAAGACTTTTTTTAAGAAAATTAATTAATCAGAGAGTCTAATAAAAGGAAACCATTTTTTTGTGATTAAAAAATTGTTAAGCTAAGCTAGAGGTGATTTATTTGACAGAAAAACAATGGGTTTACTCTTTTGACGAAGTAAAAGGAGC
>JAFCCH010000059.1 GCA_017610265.1 Nitrososphaerota archaeon | reverse complement strand
ACAATAGCTTTTTGACTTTTGACACTTCTGACATTAATGTTGAAACTGTTGTTAGTGCAAAGCTTGGGCTAAAACTTACTCTCGATGTCTCTAGTGTTGATTTTAATTTGATGGTTTTTGATGGCAATGGAACTGGTTGTTGGGGCAATGACGGTTTACAGGCAAGTGATTGGAATGCTTGTGTTGTTAGTGGTAATTATGACGGCAATATGATTAGTACTGAGAATCTTCCTGCAGTTGGAGATTATTTTGAGATGGCTATTCCTATAACTTCTATTAACAGGGATGGGAATACCCAATTTGAGTTGACAAGTGATCGTTATGTCAGAATGCAGGCACCTGCTCCGTCTTTTGAATATATTTATATTGGCTCCTCCGAGTCCGCCGGCAACGAACCCTATCTAGAGATTACAACCTACAATGCCGATCTAAACATTTATGACATTTGGTATTATGGAAACAGGGATTTAACTGACTACAACCAGACAGGCATAAACGATTACCTGTCAGACATAAATGGCCAGGTTGCGACAATAAGTGATGTAATTGACGTTGCCAGTTTCCAGGCAGCAGGAACAACAGTTTACCAATACCTTAATGACATCAACACTGTGATTGACACAATCAACACTGTTACAGCAGACATTAATGCAATTGTCTACAAGATTGACAACAATTTCCTTGACTACAACTTAAGCCATGTTGTGAAAGAAATTTCTGAAAGCTACAGTGTAATTGTTGACATCAACACTGCTGTTGGAAATCTTGATTTGAATACTGGGCGCATTCAAACTATTCTTGACAACAATGTTGTGCCAGACCTTGACGCAATTTACGCCAAGGTAGAGGATTATCCATACAACCTAAGTGTTACCCAACCTGTTAGTACTGGTGGAAATCCGGGAATGAACAATGCTGACAGGTTATTTGTAACAAACCAGCTTCAAAGCGCAAACACAGGTCTTGCAGAGGTAGTGCATTTGCTTGAGCTTGCCCAGGCAGAAAATTTCAATGCCTTGATTGAAAACACTGCAAGTCTTGAAAGCAATGTTGAAGCCCTTTACACCATAAGGGATACAGAAGGCGGCTTTGAAACAACTGTTGCCTATGAATATCTTAGCGACGGCACAATTTTCATGAAGGTAGAGGTTTCAAACCCTTTTGACTTTGAATTAAGCAATACCCTTGTTTTGCCATTGCCGCCTCCTCTCACAAAAGATGATATCCTGGACAATGGATTGGGCAAGGTTGTGCAAAGACCAGATGGACTTGTTTTAGAAAAGGCAATCACCCTTGCGCCAAATGGCTCAACAAGATTTACTTTAATGCTTGAAAATGTTTGGAAGAAAAAGTTTGACAAGATACTGTCTCTTGGAAACCTTGGACTTGGAGAACCAGGGCCTGACGGTGAACTACCTTTGGGTGGACAAGTTTCAGATCTTTTGAAAAGCCTTGAGGGAACAGGCTATTATGGCCAGGCAGTTGTTTTGCACAATGACATTGTTGAAAAGATTGTCAGGCTTGAAGAAATTTACGCTAAAGCAAAGACTCCAGAAGAATTGATTAACGCCTACAACGAGGTCCTTCCAATAATGCAGTCTGTTGAAAGTAATTATACAGAGCTTGAAAAGCTTGCGACCCAGAGCAGCGGCTTAAATAGCCTTGGAATGGCAGTCCTTGGAAGTCAGCTTAGCAGTACCTGGGGAATTGTTCTTGTTGTTCTGATGGCAGTCTTTGTCCTGCTTGGCGCCCTCTATCTTATTTGGAAAATGAATTTGATGCACAAAAAAGAAGCTGATGTAAGCAGCATGGTGCAAACAACCATCCTCAAGGAATTGATTAAACTTAACCGAGAGGTTGATGCAGACAACTTGGGAGATGAATTGGTTGAAGAAAAGCTCAAGGTTGAAAGCTTAAGGCAGGTAAATGAGGAAATGGTTAAAGAGCTTAAGAAAAACATTACCGACAGCGTAATGCGCGATGTTTTGAAATCTTTGGCAGCCGAAAAGCTAACAGGTCCTGAAAAGGATGCAGTTGAAAGATCTGCTTCTGAAACAGAGAAGGCAAAGACCTTGCTTGGAAAGCTTGAAGGCAAGATGAAGGTAGATGTTGTCTCTGCATTAAAGCTTGAACTGCAAAGAGAGCTTGAAGGAGAGCTTGGATCTGAAACAGGGGGATCAATCTTTGAAAAAAGCCAAAGTCTGAAAGAGCAGATTGAGAAAGAACTACTTCACGACTTTGCAGGCGTTGAAGAAAAGCCTCATGGAAAGGCAAGGAAGAAATCAACAAGGAAAAAGTCTTCCAAGAAGAAAAAATCATCTAAGAAAAAGCCTGCGAAGAAGCGCAAGGCCAAAAAGAAAAAGTCTGTGAAAAAAAAGCATTAATCTAATTCTGTTTCACTGCATTAGGATAAAGAAAGTGTTGAATGCAAAGTGAATTATTACTGCAATTAGGAACATGAGCAGAATCCATCTAAGCCTGTTTCTTCCCTTTGCAATTCCAAGGCCTAAAGCTGCTGCTGTTATTACATGCATTGGCAAGGGAGCAATTGTCCTGAATGAAAGGAACTCAAGCGCCTTTTGGGAAGGAGCTAGTGCCATAAACAAGGCGTTTTCGCTGAATCCAAAGCCAAATCCAAGGATTCCTGCAATGAAAACTGTTTCCTCTGTGTTGAATTTGTCGCTGGCATAGATTATTGCAAAGATTCCAAAGAATTTAACAAACTCTTCTGCCATGGCATTAAGGAAAAGTAATGGCATTGCCTCTACTACAAAAAGGGCAAGAACTGTTTCTATTGCAATTGATGGCAGAATGGCAAAGCTTCCTGCCAGAAATGCTGCCATTCCTGCAAATCCAAGTCCAAATTCTGATGCCTTCATGTTGAAATCATTTCCTTCAATTAAAAAATGTTTTTGCCTTATTTAAACCTGTACGCCATGATTAGAAATAGTAGTTTGCATTTCAAATCTAGCTTGCCTAACTTGGTTTGCTTTGTCAAGAACTCAACTATAATTATTCCAGTGCACTAATAATTAAAGGAATTAATTTTTCATACTCTCACACGATTTTTTGCTCCCAATATTAGAGCCAGTGTTTCAGCGGAAGCATTTCAAAAGGGGAAAACAACGGAAATCCGGCCTCTTGGAATGCCTTTAAATGCCGAAAAACAGGCAATTTAGTAAAAGAGTGGTAAAGAAATGACTTTGGAAGAAAAATTAAGGGAATCAAGCGAGAGCCCCTATGTCTCAAAATTTATCGAGTTCTTTGAAGGAAATTACAAGAGGGACATTGAAAAGCTTGTTGAAAACTATCCTGACAAAAGAAGCCTTGAAATCGATTTTAAGCTGCTTGAGCAATTTGACATTGAGCTTGCAGACGCAATTCTTGACAGCCCAGACATTCTGATTGAAGCCGCACACGATGCTGTTGAGCAAATAGAGATTCCTTCCCTTGAACTAGACCATTTTTCTCCGCATGTTAGATTTTTCAACCTTCCAAAGGCCCACGAGCCCCTTGTAAGGGACATTAGTGCAAGGCACCTTGAAAAACTTCTTGCGGTTGAAGGGGTTGTGAGGGAAATTACTACTGTGATGCCAAAGTTAAAAGTTGCTGTCTGGAAATGCAAGCACTGCGGCAACACTTACAAAAAAGAACAGGATGACAACACTTTGAAAATGCCTTCTTTCTGCGAATGCAGGCATCGTGATTTTGACTTGGTGCCAGACCAATCAGAGTTTATTGACAGCCAAAGAATCAGGATACAGGAACCTCTTGAAAAGCTTAAAGGGAATGAGCAGCCTTCAACCCTTGACGTTTTTGTCTCAGACGACATTGTAAACAGGATTGCGGCAGGCGACACCACGAGGTTTGTTGGAGTCCTAAGACTTAATCCTCCTGACAAAAAGAAAACTGTTTACGGCAGATATCTTGAGGCAATGCATTTGGAGGAAACACAAAGGGAATTTGAAGAAGTTGAAATTACTTCAGAGGAAGAAGAGGAAATAAAGAAGCTTTCTGCAAGGTCAGACATTTATGACAGGTTGACAAAAAGCATTGCGCCTGCAATTTACGGCCACGAAACTGTTAAGGAATCAATTATTATGCAGCTTTTCGGCGGAGTCAAAAAACATTTTCCAGGCGGCCAGGTTATAAGAGGAAATGTTCACGTCTTGCTTGTCGGAGATCCCGGGACTGGAAAGTCACAGATTCTACAACACGCAAACATAATTGCGCCAAAAAGCATTTACACCGCTGGAAAGACAACAAGCGGAGTTGGATTGACTGCTTCAGCAGTAAAAGACGATTTTGGAGAAGGCGGCTGGACATTAAAGGCCGGAGCCCTTGTCTTGAGCAGCGGCGGAATCTGCATGGTTGATGAATTTGACAAAATGGACACCGAAGACAGAAGTGCAATGCACGAAGCAATGGAACAGGGAACTATTTCTGTTGCAAAAGCAGGAATTGTAACAAGATTTAAGTCTGATACCAGCATTCTTGCAGCTGCAAATCCAAAGATGTCAAGGTTTGACAGACATGTTCCATTTATCCAGCAAATTAACTTGCCTGCATCACTTATCTCAAGGTTTGACTTATTCTTCATGATTCGAGATGTCTTGGACAAGACAAAGGACGAGGCAATTGCTGCCCACATCCTGAAAAATCACAGGACAGGGGAAAGAAGGTCTCAGTACAAAAAGAATGGAAAGGCATTCACTGCAGAGGAAGAGCTGGAAAACGAAATATCAACTCCTCCAATAAATTCAGATCTTCTTGGAAAGTATTTGTCTTACGCAAGGCAAAAGGTTTTTCCAATTCTTTGTGACGACGCACAAAAAGTATTGCACGATTTTTATATTGGCTTGAGGGATATTGGAAGAAATGAGGACAGTTACGCCGCAACCCATAGGCAGCTTGAAGGGCTTGTAAGGCTTTCAGAGGCAAGCGCAAGGGTAAGATTGAGTGACACGGTTGAAAAGGAAGATGCCGAGCGAGCGGTAAGGCTTGTAAGAGAAAGCCTTGGAGACCTTGTAACAGATCCTGAAACAGGAAAGATTGATTACGACATTATTATGACAGGCCAAACTCATACCCAAGTAACTAATATGAGGCAAATCCTGTCAATTGTAAGGGACAAAGTAAAGGAAGGACAGGACATGGTGCCATTGCAAGATGTTCTAAACCAGGCTGAAGGCCTCGGAATTGAAACAGACAAGGCAAAGGACATGATCTCAAAGCTTGAAAAGAACGGCGAACTCTACAGGCCAAGGCATAACTTCCTAAAGCCAACCCAAAAAGGCTGATTTTTCTTCTCTCAAAAAAAGTCTACTTTTCTACATTATTATTCCTATTTATACTACTTTAACCTTATTTTTGCTTGGTTGAGCGAGATATCTGCGCAAAAAGAGATGCAGCGCTCGACTTAGATGGTCATGGGAGGTGACAAAGAGATATGAGGGATTCCAAAGAAACAGGAATTTTAACAATAGCAAAGACCCTACTTGGAAAAGTGGTTCCTCAAGAAACAATCTCAAAGGAGGCCTCTCAAACAGAAGTTAAGTTCCTGAGTTATGTAGCAGTCACACTATTGCTTTTGCTTGTCTTGCACTTCTCTTTATCGCGGCTCTTCCAATGGCGTTTGCAATCTCTGAAGAAATCACGCTTCAAGGAAAGCTTACTAACAGCAATGGCCAAGCTCTCTCAGGCGACTACACATTCCTGTTCGAACTCTTTGACAGCAACAGTGGTGGAACTGCCTTTTGGGATGAAACACATGGCTTAACAGTAACCAACGGAATTTTTGCAGCAAACCTCGGCAGCAACAACTCAACACAATACCTAACAACCTCTGACTTTAATGCAGAGAGATGGGTGCAAATAACGGTCAACGGCTTAACTCAGGTTCCAAGAGTAAAACTTAATTCACAGCCGTCTGCTTTCATCGCAAAGAAGGCAATGGGTATTGACCTAAATGCATTTATGCAATTCTCTGACTTCAATTCTTGGTATGCGAGTACCTTTGCACCAAGCTTTACAGGAGATACAAATGTCGTAAACCTTGGAGTTTCCGGAACAATCTTTGGCACTAGCCCAGTGCACATTGCCGGCGGGTTGGATTTAAACGGCAGTTTTTCGGTTACAACAGAAACAGCTGGCAGTGGCGGCTCAGAGATCCTTGGCTCAAACCTTGTTACAAATGGTACTTTTGACAATGGTTCAAATTGGAGTCCGACAGGGTTTTGGACAATTAGCTCAGGAACAGCAAGTTTGTTTGACGCAGGGTTTATGACAAGCACTTTAACACAGTCAATTGCGGTAACAAATGGTTCAGAATACAAAGTAACTTTCACTGTTCCAACTTACATAAATTTGACTGAAATACACACTGTCCAATTAGCAGGTGGTGACATAGAATATATCTACTCTAGCGGAAGCAAAAGCTTTGACATGACTGCAGGTGCTTCAGGAAACATTGTTTTTTCATCGACTACTTATGGTATTCATATTGGCTTCGTTTCCATTGACAATGTCAGTGTTCGAGAAATTACCTACAGCTCAGGTGAAAATGCTACAAATCTGCTTATGACGACAGGCGACGGTGGAGCAGGTGGCTCTGGTGACGGTGGAGATGGTGGAAACCTAGAACTGACAACAGGTACAGGTGGTACAGGAGCAACAGCAGGAGACTATGGAAACATCCTCCTGGCCAAAAATGGTGGAAAAGTTGGAATAGGTCTTGGAGCTCTATCTACCCCTCCACAAACCCTAACAGTGGCAGGAGACGCAAACATTACAGGAGACGCAAACTTTGCAAGTATTGAGGCAAACGACGCTTACTTGACAAACCTGACGATATTAGGTGATTTTAATGTTGCAACCCTTCAAGTTAGTGGCATAAGTTTTACAGATGGTGGCATAAATGCTTCAGGAGACAGCAATTTCACAAACATTGGTGCGAGTGGCGGGACTTTCCTTGAAGGTGACTTGAATGTTGCTGGAAAGGCCACGCTTAGAGATCTGACTGTTGTTGGCGACAGCAACTTTGCTAGTCTTGAAGCAAATAATGCGTATCTAACAAATCTGACCGTAACAGGTGACATAAATGCGGCACAATTTTCAGTATCTGGCGTGGCATTTAACAATGGAGGAATAAACGCGACAGGTGAAACAGGTGCAAGCGAGACAGATGCTACAGATGTTTTGGTTGCAACAGGTGGAGTAGGCGGAGCAGGAACGGCAGAATCGCTTGGAAGCAACGAAGTTCCCTCGTTTGCAAGTGGATGGAGTGGCACAGACTGGTATTATGCCGGAATTATGTCGAAAAGTCCAGGGACAGGAATAGACAATTTAACAGAAACAAATCCTTTTACTGTTAAATCAGGCACAAAATACAGAATAGACTTAAGTATAGTGTTGATGCCAACTGGGGGTAGTGTTATAATTACTGTGGGGGGAGATACAAGTCCACTCTATACTGTTTCAACCCCGCCAACAACTATTTATCTAGATACAATAAACACGAATTCCCTAGTTATAATAGGAGATGGGGGTAGTGGCGGATCACCTATCTTATTAACTGATTTAGTTGTTAGAGAAGTGATTCCTGCAACAAACGGAGCAAACGGAAGCGACATATATCTAACATTAGGAGCCGGAGGCGCAGGCGGAGCAGGTACCCAGTTAGCAAGTGGAAGTATAGGCTCTTTTGGGAACCTATTGTTAGCTAAAAATGGAGGTAATGTTGGAATAGGTTTGGGCGTAAGCTCCTCTCCAACAGTGGCATTAGACATAAACGGTAGCTTGCAAGCCACAGGAGACAGCAATTTTGTAAACGTTGGAATTTCAGGGAATATTTATGGAGACAGTAGCACAATAGTTATTGCAGACAAATATCAATCACGCACAGGAATTGCCTCAGGAAATGGAGCGGTAGCATTTGGAACCAAGATTTCAGGACCTGCAGGAGCAAGCATTGCATCAAGTGCAGCAGGAACATTTACTGGAGGAACAATTAATTCTGCACCAGCTGCAACAGATGCTGACATTCTTGCAAGTCAAGAAGGAAGTTTTGCATTTGGATTTGTTGATGCACCCCCAGGAACAACAACAAGAATAACTTCCAGTGGCTATGGTTCTGTTGCAATGGGTTACGCAGTTGATGGATTTGTTAGTGCAACAGGAAATGGAGCAATTGCTTTAGGAAGAAATGTACAAGCTTTAGCACGAGGTGCAGTAACACTCGGAGACAGTTTGACAAACTACAACGCCAACAGCGTGTTAGTAGACGATTTGAATGTTGCTGATGATGTAATGATTTATGGTGACCTTGATGCTGTCGGCACAGTAAGTGCTGCGGTAAAAGCGTTCAAGATAGGTCATCCATTGGACGAAGACAAGTTCCTAATTCACTCTGCAATTGAAGGTCCGGAAAGCGCTGTTTATTATAGAGG
>JAFCCH010000058.1 GCA_017610265.1 Nitrososphaerota archaeon | reverse complement strand
CTAACAACAGCAGACTTCAACGCAGAAAGATGGATTCAGATAAGCGTTGACGGAACAGCCCAAGTACCAAGAATAAAACTCAACTCACAACCCTCAGCATTCATCGCAAAAAAAGCAATGGGCATAGACCTAAACGCTTTCATGAACTTTGCAGACTTCAACGGATGGTATGCAAGCACTTTTAACCCAACCTTTTCAGGAGATAGCAACTTTGAAAACATAGGGATGACTGGAAGCTTTTCAGGATTAAGCGCAATTGGAGACGCAAACTTTGTAAATATTAATATAACAGGTCCGGCCTTTTTCAACGGCATTGGCTCTGTTGACTGGAACGGAACAGACTTGATTATTTCAGGGTGATTAAAATGGTTGACTTAAAGAAAAGAGGAATGATGAAGAAAGCGATTGCCGGAGCAGTTGGACTTGTTTTCGGAGCAAGCATGATTAAAGAGGCAATGGGAGCAGTTATCCTCAAAGATAAAACAAGCGGAAATGAACACAGATTTGGAACACACGCAGACTTTGCAGGAGACGTAAGAGTAAAACAGGGACAGAAAATAGTTCTCGAAGGCCCGGGTTCAGACACTTATATTTCATACAACGGCACAAACGTTGAATTATACCACAACAATACCCTTGTAATGCAGTGGAATAGTACCTAAATCCTAGTATCTAATTTGAAACAAGCCTGTCAAGCAATGTTTAAAAATACTTGCGCTAGCTAATTTATTGGGGAATTAACTTGAGATTTGTAGTATTTCTAGATGCATTGGACTATAATGACTTGAGCCCATGGCTTAAGGAAAAACTTATTGCAAAATACAACCCAGGCGTTCCAAAAGTAACCCCAAACGTTGTTTCTCAAATAATGACCGGAAACCGGCCGGAAGACATGAATTTTGTGAGAAGCACACCCTACAAAAAGCCAAGGGAAACAGACATTAAGGGAGACACAATTTTGCACTATGCCGCAAACAAGGGTTTGCGGGTTTTCCAGTATGGAATTCCACTCTGTGCAAATGTCGAGCTTCCAAAGGGAAGTGTCAGTACCTTTGACCACTTTTTGGGCCAACAGAATGTGCCACCAGTACTGCAATTTGCAAAAGACAATATGAACATGATGGACGACGATCCAGAACTTGTTTTCCACGCCTATGTTGATCAAACATCTGTTTTGTTTAGCACAATTAGAAGCATTGCAAGAAACAAGCAATTTGATATAATGTTTATAGGCTTCCAGCCAATTGACGCTTACACCCACTGGTATCACCAGAAAAACAGAAGAAGGCTAATTCAGGTTGTTGAAGAGGAATTGAAAGACTTGTCAAGGTATGGCCCTGTTTTCTTCTTCTCAGACCATGGCGGAACCGAGAAAAAGGAAACTTTTTTCATAAACAAATGGCTTGCAGAAAAAGGCTATCTTGTATATGATATTAATTACAAGCTGAACAAGTTCCACATGCCTGAAGACGTTAAATTTCCAGATCAAATAACTTTGCAGCATCAGCATGTCTGGATTGACTGGTCTAAAACCAAGTTTTTCTGCAATGATGCATTTGACGCAATGGTTGACAAGACAGACAATGCAACAAACGAAGACGTGCAAAAGGTCAGAAAGGAATTGATGGAAACAGGCCACTTCAACTCTGTTAAGTTAAAAGAAGAAATCTTTGACAAGAACGGGAAAAAATATTCAGAATGCCCTGAGATTATGCCTGACGCAAAGGAAGGAGTAATGGTTTCATGCAACCTGCATGAAAAAGCAGGAACCAAAGAAGGAAAGAGCATGGACATGATTAGGAACGGCTGGCACAGCGACAGAGGAGTTGTAGGCTGCAGCGATACTACATTACAAACAACAGTCAAGGGGCCAAGGGACATTTATCATTTGATGAAAGAATTTATTGACAAGGAACTTGAAGTAGGAGAGTTCGACAAAAAGCTTGAGCAGAAAAGTATTTTTGTTGTAAGGGAAGCACTGAAGAAATTCAAGAACCCGGCTATTCTCTACTCAACAGGCAAGGACTCAACTGCAATGCTTCAGCTTGTCAAAGACGCATGCCTTGATGGAAAGCTTCCACCAGTTGTTCACCTTGACACAGGATACAAGTTCAAGGAAATGTATGACTTTAGAGACAAGGTTGTGGAAAAGATGGGCTTTAAGCTAATCATTGCAAAGAATGAGGAAGCAAAAGCAACTCCAAGCGGAGAAAAGTTCAAGTGCTGCAATGAAAGAAAAACAGAGGCCTTGAAGAAGCTTTTGAAGAAAGAAAAGTTTGACGCATTGTTTGTCGGAATCAGAAGAGACGAGCACGGCATTAGAAATATTGAAAGATATATGAGCCCGAGAAACAACAAGGGAGAATGGGAGGTTGCAAAAGAAAAAGCAGGTGGAGATTCAGGCCTTGAGGCATTGCAGGACACAGAACTTGCAGGTTGGAGCTTGTATTCAACAGACTTTGGAGACGACTGCAACCACGTAAGAGTTCATCCATTGCTTCACTGGACAGAGCTCGACGTTTGGAAATATTTGAAGGAGAAAAAGGCGCCGATTAATCCATTATACTTTTCAAGAGAAGGAAAAAGGTATAGAAGCCTTGGATGTGTGCCATGCACAAAGCCAATCAGGTCAAGGGCAAAGACTATTGAGGAAATTGTGCGTGAATTGAAGGAAACACAGGAAAAGGAACGAAGTGGCAGATCACAGGACAAGGAAAACGCAAGCAATATGGAGAGGCTTAGGGCTCTCGGCTATATGTGATTAACTTGAATCCACTAAAGAAAATCGTCTTTGTTTTTCTAATTTTTCTTGCAATCGGCGCATACTTTAGTGTTCAGGCAGTTGAAGTCATCAGGGGAATCTTGCCTGAAAATGTTTCCATTGTTGCCTTTTCTCCAGTGGATGTTTTTGTTGCAATTGCAACCGTTGTTGTTGCCTTTGCCCTAATGTTTACCCTTCCTGTTGTACTCTTTGAGGCAATAAAATTTATCAAACCTGCTCTTTACGAGAAAGAAAAAAAGGCCTTGTTCAAGTTTTTGCCAATAAGCATTTTTCTTTTTTTAGCGGGAGCAGGCTTTGGCGTTTACATCATGGCTTTTTTTGGCCTGCGGTTCTTTGCAGCAATGGCAGCAGAATACGGAATCCAAAACCTTTGGAGCCTAAGCAGCTTAACTGAAAGCCTTGCCATAATCGGAATTGCTTTTGGTCTAACCTTCCAGATGCCACTTGTGCTAACTTTTCTTGTGAAACAAAGGCTTGTCAAAAGAGAAGAGCTTGCCTCAGCAAGACCACTTGTTTTGCTAGGCATTTTAATCCTTGCGGCCTTTTTGACCCCGCCTGACCTCATGAGCCAAATACTAATGGCGCTTCCACTCTACGCCCTTTTTGAAGGAACTTTGTTCTATTTGCATTTTGTTCAGCCAAAAGAAAAGAAAAAGCCAATGAAAATTGTTATTCCAAAAAACCCTCCAAAAGAGGAAAGCAAGCCAGAGGAAGCTGGCAAGCCAGAGGAAACCCAGGCAAAAGAAGATGATAAGCCAAAAGAAACAACCAAGCCAAAGGAGGCTGAAGAGAAATGATTGGAATGCCTGAATTAGCTATAATTGTAATTGTGGGCGCAATAATTTTCTTTGGAAAAAACTCTGTTGAGGACTGGGTTAAAACAGCTGCAGAGGCCAAAAAGGTTTATGACAGAGAAATGAAAAAAAAGTAAGTTTTTGAGAAAAAAAGCCTTGGGAAAAGGATTATAAAACAGTTTACCTTAATCTTAAAGAAACAAATTCAATCTCAGCGTAGGAGGTATATCGGATGGAGTTGAAGTTGAACACAGCAGAAGTCGTGCCAGAAAAGAAGGCAGATACAATAAAGATAGTAGCAGTAGTTTCAAGGCAAGGAAAGCTAATTTGCAGATACCAAAAAGGTGTTATGGAAAAAGGCCAATTTGTCCAAACAGGAAACGACAGAAAAATCTGGGAAGGAGCAGAAGCAAGCGCAATAATTAACAGCGCAAGCGGAGCAGACGGACTGGAAAAAGCCTGTTATGAAGCACTTGCAAAAGAGCTGAAAGGCGTAATTAAATGATTGGTGGAATAGGCGTTTCTGAGATGGCAGTAATCGTAGTGGTTGCTGCAGTCGTCTTTTTCGGACGAAATGTTGTAATTGACTGGGTTAAAACAATTGCCCAGGTTAAGAAAACCTACAACAAGGAACTGAAGAAGAAGTAGCTGGCAAAGGCGGTATTGACTTTGATGAAACTGCCTTTTTCGCTAAGCTTTGGGAAAGATGACGCAGTGAAAACCGGCAGGTTTTTGCTCTACTTTATCCTGGTTTACCTAGTGTTCTCAATGCTGGCAAAAGGAATTGTCGGCATTGAAACAATAGAGCTATGGGTCGCAGGAAATGTTCTAGGGATACTAAGCTTTTTTGGGCAAACAGGAACTGTTTCCCTTGCCGAAACCGCACTAATTCAATTAGATTCAGGCATTGCAATTGAGATATCAGAGCTTTGCACAGGCCTAATGGAAACCATACTGATAGTGGGAGCAATCATTGCCTCAATTGGATTAAGCTGGAAAAAAAGATTAATCGGAGCAGGAGCAGCATTAATCATCGCAATCATCTTCAACCACATAAGAATTGTGATAACAACCTTGCTAATCCTTGGAACAAATGACATAACACTAATTGAATTTACCCACAATATTTTGTTCAGAATAACCCTCTTAGTAATCATCGCTGGCTTATACATAATTTGGTTTTATTGGGCTGCCAGCACCGACTCCAAGTTCTCCAAGAAATCAAAAAAAAGATTAAATAATATAAAAACCTAATTCTGGGGGAAAGAAATGACCGTAACAATCAAAAAAAACACCGACATCCAAGCAGAACTAAAAGCAGACAAAATCAAATACCAAGTCAAAAGAGATTTGTCCGGAGACGTGCAATGGACAAACATGACACAAGTAGGAAACCTGGGAGGCATAGTGTTTGGTTTTTCAACAAGCACCACAGTAATTGGAACAACTACCAATGGCTTCAACTTTATTAAACTACCCAAGATAAATTATGGCTTTAGCGGAGCAATACAGGGCTTTACAATTAAAGTAAACGGTGTTACAAAAACAAGCACAAGTTTTGCACCAGGAACCGCTTCAGGAACCTGGACTCCGGCTACAGGGTCAATTACTGAAACAGGAACAGCTCCAAACACAGTACAATTCAAAGTCTGGATGGGTGTAGGCGGAATGATTGGAGCTGCATTCAAAAGCAATATGCAAAGAAACGACACAACAACAGTAATGGCAACAACCTGATTCTAAAAAACCAAAAAAAGTCAAAAATGAGCTTATGCCAAGCCATGCCATTGAACGAAGTGAAATGGCATTCTTGCTCGCGCAAGAGAGATACAAACAATAAAATACAGGAAAACACTTAAATATGAAAATAAAACATTTAGAGGAATCACAGTGAACAACTGGAAAAACGCAATCTCAATGCTTATCCTGCTGGCAATTCTAACCAGCTTTCTGCCAACTGCAACCGCAATAGCAGAAACAGTCTCAATCCAAGGAAAGCTCACAAACAGCGACGGCCAAGCACTAACAGGAGACTACACATTCCTATTCGAACTATTTGACAGCAACAGCGGCGGAACAGCCCTATGGACAGAAACACACGGCCTCACAACCTCAAACGGAATCTTCTCAGCAAAC
>JAFCCH010000009.1 GCA_017610265.1 Nitrososphaerota archaeon | reverse complement strand
TACTAATTACCTTTGCTCAGACGGTTATTCTAATGATGGAGATTCTCTAATCGACTGTGAGGACCCAGACTGTGATACACTTGTTGGGTGTGATCCAAATCACCCACAAAATCCCTGTCCCCTCCCAACCATAAAATACTGCGAATTTGACGAAGAAAAAACATGCAATGATTCCTTTGACAACGACGCAGATGAAGGCCAACCAGGTGGAGGAACCGACGGCACAGATGAAGACTGCATTCCGCAAGAAATTTGTGATAATAGCATTGATGACGACGGAGATACTCTTATTGACTGTTCTGATGTAGATGGTTGCCCTACAGGAACAACTTGCGGAACAGGCTTTACATGCTATCAAGAGCAATGTTCAGACCTTACAGAATTAACAGGCTGTGGGACAATAAGCACTGCAGGAACATATGTTTTGAACGGGCCAATTTCCGGACCAGGGGATTGTATTGTGATTGAAGAAGACTATGTAATTATTGACTGCCAAGACAATACTATAACAGGCAGTGGAACAGGCAATGGTATAAATGTAACTAGCTATAACCACTCTGAAATTAAAAACTGCCAGATAAGTGGTTTTAACCAAGGAATTTATTTAAAAAGCGCAGTAAACACCCTGGCTTCAAACAATATAATTACAGGAAATTCAGGAGATGGAATTTCTCTTTATATGGCAAGCGGCAATGAAATAAGCAACAATCAATCAAACAACAATTTAGGAAACGGAATAAATCTTAGATCATCTTCAAATAACACAGTAAGCGATAACACTGCAAACAATAATGGAAATGGTGGTCTGTACACCGGAAACGGAATTCATGTTGCAAGCGGGTCTTGGAACAATAACATTTGGAACAATGAGATAAATGACAATTCTTTGAACGGATTATTTCTCAGTATTTGGAATTTAAGTGGGACTGACATGCGAGACAATATTGCTTGTGGCAATCCAAAGTATGACATGCGTTGTGATACTGCGGTTACTGGAACTCACACTAATGTTGCAACTAGAAGATTTGGCTGTTCGGTAAATGTTATGGCCGGCCTGTGCCCCTGATTAAAAAAATCTGTTTTTTTAACATCTCCTTTTTATTCTTTTGCTCTTGTGCAAGCTTTTAAATTCCCCTACTGCCTTATAGTGGATTAGTGAGTTAAATGCACGAGCTTAGAAAGGATTATATTTTTGACCGGTGGGTCATTGTTAACACTGAGAGAGCCAAAAGGCCGAAGGACTTTATCAAGCAACATCCAAAAATAAAGGACCATGGACCCTGTCCATTCTGCCCAGGCAATGAAAAGATGACACCTCCTGAAATCGCAAGAGTTAACGAAAAAGGCGAATGGATCCTGAGGGTTTTTGAAAATAAGTTTCCTGCCGTAACATCTGAGGGAAACCCTGAGGTTAGGACAGAAGGGGATTTCTTCACAAGCGGAAATGCCTTTGGAAAGCATGAGGTTCTTGTAGAAACACCAAGGCACAATCAAAAGTTTTACGAGCTTCCTGTTGAAACAATTGCAAAGTATTTACAGCTTCTTTTCAAGAGACGAGATGCCTTGTATAAGGTTCCCGGCATTAAATTTGTTGCAATGTTTAAAAACCACGGGCTTGAAGCAGGAACAAGTCTTGCGCATGAACACACGCAGATGATTGCCTATAACAGGCTTCCTGCAAATATTGAACGTGAGATCAAAGCAATTACGACCTATCACAGAAAACATAGGAAATGCCCCTACTGCCGCGTCCTTGAACTTGAAAGAAAGGGGCCCAGAAGAATTGTTGAAAATGATTCATTTCTTGCCTTTACTCCTTATGCTTCAATTTTTGAATTTGAGATCGGAATTTTTTCAAAAAGGCATGTTGACAGCTTTTCAAGGCTTAATGAAAAGGAAAGAAATGATCTTGCAGAACTCTTAAAAAAGATTCTTTCAAAGCTTGCAGAATTGCAGGCTCCTTACAACATGTACTTCCATGAAGCACCCAAGGGCAAAAAGCACCATATTCACGTAAAGATTGTTCCAAGGCTTATTACTTGGGGCGGCTTTGAGCACTGCACTGGTTGCATTATCAACACTGTTTCGCCAGAGCATGCAGCCGAGTTCTTCAGAGAAGAGGAAAAGGAGTGAGGCAAGAATGCCTGCCTTTGACAAAATATTCAAGAATTACGACATAAGGGGTCTTTATCCAGAGCAAATTAATGAAGAGGTTGCTTACTCAATTGGAAGGGCTTTTGCCTCTCATTTAAAATGCAAAACCGTTGCTGTTGGTCGTGATGGAAGGATTGGCAATGAAGAAATGTTCAGGGGCTTTTCAAAGGGCTTGATTGACCAAGGTTGCAATGTTACAGACTTTGGTCAGATTAGCACTGACATGATTTATTTTGCAGTAGGGCAATACAATTTTGACGCAGGCTGCATGATTACTGCTTCTCATAATCCAAAAGAATGGAACGGCCTTAAATTTGTCGGAAAGGGCGCCTCAGGAATCAGCATTGAAACAGGCCTTGCTGAGATAAGGGCTCTTGCTGAAAAAAACGAGTTTGAAGAAGTTGAAAAAGGAAGCCTTGCTGAAAAAAACATTGACAAAGAGTATGGTGACAAAGTTTTATCATTTGCAGATGTTTCAAAGATAAAGCCATTGCATATTGTGATTGACGCAAGCAATGGCATGGCAAGCAAGGCAGTCAATGTAATTGAAGACAACCTGCCTGTAAAGATTACAAAAATGTTTTTCGAGGTTGACGGAAACTTTCCAAACCACGAGCCAAACCCTTTGAAGGGAAGTGCTTTGGACGGCCTGCGCAAAAAAGTTCTGGAGGAAAAGGCTGATTTGGGTGCAATTTTTGATGGAGACGGAGACAGAATGTTTATGGTTGATGAGAAAGGCAACCCTGTAAACGGTTCTGAATTAACATGCCTTATTTCTTCCGACTTCCTTGCAAAAAATCCCGGTGCAAAAATCATTTATACACCGGTAATGTCAAAGGTTGTAAAAGAAGTAATTGAGGAAAAAGGCGGAGTTGCAGTTCTTGAAAGGGTTGGCCACACTTTTATTAAGGTCAGGATGAGGAAAGAAAACGCCTTGTTTGGAGGCGAGCTCTCAGGACATTTTTATTTCAGGGATAACTTTTTTGCAGATTCAGGTATTATTGCAATGGTTATTGTGCTTGAGGCAATAAGTGAGTCAGGCAAGCCTTTGAGTGAACTTGTTCAGCCTTTCAGAAAATACTTTGCAATAGAGGAAACAAATTTTGAGGTTGAGGACAAGGCTGCAAAAATTGCAGAGCTTGAATCAATTTATGCAGAAAAAGCAAAGCTTACAAGTAAGTTAGACGGCTTTACTGCAGACTTTGGAGGCTGGTGGTTTAATGTAAGACCTTCTGGCACAGAACCCAAGTTAAGGCTTAATATTGAGGCAAATAGCCTTGAATTAAGGGATAAAAAGAAAGAGGAATTGTTAAAAATAATAAAATCATAATGATATAGTCCATTTAGGGGGGATTTGAAAATGGTAAAAGTTGCTATAAACGGTTTTGGAAGAATTGGAAGGCAGGCATTCAAGAGTTTGCTTTCACACAAGAACATTGATGTTGTTGCAATTAATGATTTAACTGACAATGAAACACTGGCTCACATGCTTCAGTATGACTCTGTTTACGGAAAGTTTGGAAAGGAAATAAAAGCAGGAAAGGACAGCATTACTGTTGGAGGCAAAACGATTGCTGCTTTGGCTGAAAGAGACCCTGCAAAATTGCCCTGGAAAAAGTTTGGCGTTGACATTGTTTTGGAAAGCACAGGAATTTTCAGAAGTAAGGGCCAGGCTGCTGTTCATATTAAGGCCGGGGCCAAAAAGGTTGTTATTACAGCTCCGCCAAAGGGGCAAATTTGCAACCAGTATATCCTGAATGTTAACACTGAAAATTACGATCCTGCAAAGGAAAGCGTTGTAAGCATGGCTTCTTGCACAACCAACTGCCTTGCTCCCCTTGTAAAGGTTTTGCACGAGGGAATTGGCATAGAACACGGTTTTATGACAACCATTCATGCCTATACTTCTGACCAAAAGCTTGTTGACGGCCCACACTCTGATTTAAGAAGGGCAAGGGCTGCCGCAATCAACATGATTCCAACAAGCACTGGTGCTACAAAGGCAATTACAACAATTTTTACAGATCTTGAAGGAAAGCTTGATGGCATGGCTGTTCGTGTTCCAATTCCGGTTGGAAGCATTACTGACTTAATATGCACAGTAAAAAGGGAAACAACGGCTGACGAAGTCAACAAAATGTTCAAAAAGGCGGCTTCAAGTTCTTTGTCAAGAAACCTTGAGTACAGCGAGCAAGACCTTGTAAGCACAGACCTTGTGCAGAATCCACATGGCTGTGTTTTTGACAGTAAGCTCACAAAGGCAAACGGGAAACTTGTAAAGGTTCTTGGCTGGTATGATAATGAATGGGGTTACAGCTCTTTGCTGTCAGATTTTGTTCTTTTCCTTGCCGAGAAGGGATTGTAGAAAAGAAATAGTTTTTTATTACTATAATCCTTTTTCTATTAGGAGGCGTTGAGAGATGGGAGACTACAAATTTATCAAAGACGAAAATGTTAGCGGAAAAACAGTTCTTGTAAGAGTAGACCTTAACAGCAATGTAGAGGACGGAGAAATTTTTGAAGGTGCAAGAATTGAAAAGCACGGACAAACACTTAAGGCACTTGTAGAAAAGGGTGCAAAGGTCGTTGCCATTGCCCACCAGGGAAGGGAAGGTGAAGAAGACTTTGTTTCATTAAAATTGCATGCAGAAGTTTTGTCAGAACAGCTTGAAAAGGAAGTAAAGCTTGTTGCATGGGATTCAGATTTTGTCTCAGAAATTGCTGCGCTTCCACAGGGTGAAATAATTCTCATGGAAAATGTTCGCTTTAACGAGGAAGAAAACCAGTCTTTTTCAACAGAAGACGCTTCAAAGATTGAATGGGTTTCAAAAATTGCTTCTTCCTGCCAGTTGTTTGTGCAGGACACTCTAAGCGTTTGCCACAGGCAGCAAGCCTCTGTTGTAGGTTTTTCGGCACTATTGCCTTCTTTTGTTGGCCCTGTGCTTGAATCAGAACTAAATGCATTGAATCACATTAATTCAGATGAAAAGCCGGCTGTATTTGTTTTGGGCGGTGCAAAAATTGAGGACAGTGTTTCTCTTATTCAAACATTATTTGAGCAGAACAAAGCAGACACAATCTGCGTTGGCGGCCTCCTCGGAGAGCTTTTTCTAAAGGCTAATGGAAAAGTCCTTGGTGAAAAGGATAACTTTTTTGAGGAAAAAGAGTTAACAATTCTTGTTGGCCAGGCTTCGCAATTGCTTTCAAAGTATAATGAAAAGATTGTTTTGCCTCTCGATGTTGCAATAATGGACAATGATGATGAAAGAGAAGAAGTTTTGGTTGAAGAACTTCCAAAGGATAACATGATTTACGACATTGGCCTTGAAACAGTCGCCGAGTTCAAAGCAAGTTTTAAAAAAGCAAAACTCATTGTAATGAACGGTCCAATGGGAGTCTTTGAAAAGATGGACTTTGAAATTGGCACAAAGAAAGTGCTTGACGCAATAAGTAAAACCCGTGGCTTTTCTTTAATCGGAGGAGGAGACACAGAAACAGCTTTGCAGCAAACAGACTTTTCTGCAGAGCAGTTTTCACACGTGTCCCTTGCAGGCAAAGCATTGCTTCAGTATATTTCAGGAAATGAGCTTCCAGGTCTTGTTGCCTTACAAAAGTGACAATAATGAATTATACTATTAAAAAGGAACTTTTACCAAGGTTTCTTTTATCTCTTGGTAAAAACTTTGAAGTAATTGCCCCTGTAAAGGAATATGCAAGGCCTCCAAGCTTTGAAATTTTTAAGGGGCAGGAGCTTTTTCTGGACGAGCGAACGACATTTTCTGCAAAAAAATTCTTCAGACCAAGCAAGGAAAAAATCTTTTCATTCAAGAAAGACAAGGCCTCTTTTGAGATTTCCCCGGAAATTGATACAACAAAAAGAGTACTCTTTGGAATAAGGCCATGTGGCACACATGCCCTTCAGGCTCTTGACCAGCTTTTTGTAAAATTTTTTGGAGAAGACCAATTCTACAGTTCAAGAAGAAAAAACACAATCATTATCGCTTTGCAGTGTAGCAAAGCCTGCAAAAACGGATTTTGTACAAGCCTTGGGACAAGTCAGGCTGTTGGCTACGATATTCTTTTTCTTGAAAGAGGCGCTGACTTTTTTGTAAAGGCTGAGACCGAGGCTGGAAAAGATCTTTTAGATGCTGAATTTTTCAAGCACACATCTGATGCAGAACCGTCCTTTAATTTAGAGTGTGAAAAAAATCTTGAGACAAAAGACCTCGGAAAAAACCTTTACGCAAACTTTAACCATCCTGTTTGGAAGCAGGAGTCTGAAAGATGCCTCAGCTGCAGCAGCTGCACACAGATTTGCCCAACCTGTTACTGTTACAGATTAAATGACGACTTTGTATTTGGTTCAGACACTGAAAGTGAGAGAAACAGGACTTGGGACAGTTGTCAGCTTAAAAGGTTTACAAAGGTTGCAGGAAACCATGTGTTTAGGCCAAGTAGAAAGGGAAGGCTTAGGCAGTTTGTTTTGCACAAATTTTCCTATTATGAAGAAAATCACGGCACACACCTTTGTGTTGGCTGCGGAAGATGCATTACTACCTGCCCTGTTGAAATTGACCTAACTTTTATAGCAAACAAAATTCAAAAAGATGTTTCAGAGGGCAAAAAATGATTACTCCTGAAAAACCATATCTTGCAAAAATACTTTCTGTTCATATTGATACTGCTGACACAAAAACTTTTGAAGTTGCCTTTGCTGACAAAAATCTGCAGAAAAAATTTCATTTTGGGCCAGGGCAGTTTATGATGGTAAGTGTTTTTGGCTTTGGAGAAATGCCAATAAGCATTTCCTCTTCTCCTTACAAAACAGGCTCGATGAAATTTACTGTTGTAAATGTTGGCAATGTCACAAATGCTTTGCACAAGCTTGGCAAAGGTGCTAAAATAGGAATAAGGGGTCCTTTTGGAAAGGGTTTTCCATTACAGAGGTTTAGGAAAAAAAACATAATCTTTGTAAGCGGAGGCTGCGGCCTTGCTCCTTTGAGAAGTGCAATTTATGCAGTGCAGGAAAAAAAGGAATTGTTTGGAAAAGTTTCAGTCTTGTTCGGCTGTAGGGCTCCTGAAAATGTTTTGTTTGACAAGGATATGAAACAATGGCAGAAGGAAAAAATAAACGTGCTTTTAACTGTTGACAGTCCTGATGACAAATGGAAGGGTAATGTTGGGGTTGTAACAAGCTTGTTTGGAAAGGTTGATTTTCCAATTGAAAACACAATTGTAATGATGTGTGGCCCTTCCATAATGATGCACTATGGATTGATTGAGTTGAGGAAAAAGGGCTTTAAAGATGAACAGATGTTTGTTTCGCTTGAAAGGCTAATGCAGTGCGGTGTAGGCTACTGCAGCCACTGCAATTGTGGCAATAAATACGCCTGCACTGATGGGCCAGTCTTCTGCGCAAAAGACGTTAAAAAATTGCCTTTGAAGGAGGGCTAAGTTTGGCTAAGAAAAAGGTAAAGATTGGATTTTTTTCACTCACCTGCTGTGAAGGCTGTGGGTTTGCAGTCCTTGATTTGGAAGAAAAGCTTCTAAAGGCTTTTGAGCAAATCGAAATAGTTGAATCCCGTGTTTTAATGGAGAAGCCAAGCCCAAAAGCCTCAAAGCTTGACATTGCTTTTATTGAGGGAAGTGTAATAAGCAACCACGATCTTGACAAGCTTCAGGAAGTTAGGAAAAAAACAGATTTTCTTGTTGCTCTTGGAGCCTGTGCAACAATTGTAGGCATTAACGGAATCAGAAATGTTTTGCCTGGGGGGATAAGGGAAAGGCTTAAAGAAAAGGCAATAAAGCCTATGAGGGAAAAGGCATTTCCTTTATCTGCCTTTGTCAAGGTTGATTACTTGCTTCAAGGCTGTTCTATTAATGAGGAAGAGTTCTTGGATTTCTTAAACAAGTTTTTGCACGGTGTAAAACCTGTTCTTGAAGAGGTTCCTGTCTGCTTTGAATGCAAGCTTAAAGAAAATGGCTGCCTTCTTTTGAAGGGAATTGCCTGCCTTGGTCCTGTAACTTATGCCGGTTGTGATGCATTGTGCCCAAGCAACAATGCGCAATGCATTGGCTGCCGTGGCTTTACAAAGGACGGGAACTTTTCATCTCTTGACTCTTTGTTCAAAGACTTTGGCTTAAGCAAAAAAGAGCGCTTTAACCTTTTTACTTATTTCAATCCCTTACCGGAAAAACTTAAAGATTTGGAGGGAAAGTAAATGCACAAAACATGCCATTTTTCAATTAAGGAAATTACAAAAGTTGAGGGGCACGCCAACCTTGATATTAAATTAAAAGACGGAAAGGTTGAAAAATGCCAGCTTCAAATTTATGAAGGGCAGCGTTTCTTTGAAAACATGGTTGTCGGCCGCTCCTATTCTCAAATTCCCCTTATTGTTTCAAGAATTTGTGGTCTGTGCAATGTAAGCCATTTAAACACTTCAATAAAGGCTGTGGAAAACGCTTTTGGTTTAAAGGTGAGCGAGCAAACAAATTTGTTAAGAGACCTTGCAACAAACGGTGAATTCCTCAAAAGCCATGCGCTTCATCTTTTCTTCCTCGTGCTTCCAGACTATTTAAACAAGGACTCAGTTCTTGCCTTTGGCAAAAAAGAGCACAAATATATTCAATGGGGCCTTAACTTAAAAAAAGCCGGAACCGAAATTGTAAAGCTTTTGGGTGGCAGAATCTATGCTACTGTTGGCATTAGGCCAGGGGGCTTCACCATTTTGCCAGAGCAAAAACAGCTTGAAAAATGTCTTTCCCTGCTTGAAAAGGAAAGGCAAACAGCCATTGATTCAATAAAGCTTTTTGCCTCTTTTGAAAAACAGCTTTCTTTTGACAGAAAAACAGACTATCTTGCATTGGTTGACAAAAATTACAGTTTTGTAAAAGGAAAGCTGCATTTTGCCTCAGGTAATGTTGTAGAAGATGAGGATATGCTAAAACACATTCAAGAACACATAATTCCCTACAGCAATGCCTCCCAAACAAGTTTTGACGGAGAATCCTTGAGGGTTGGAAGCCTTGCAAGAATAAACCTTAACCAAAAGGCCTTGGAGCCAGCGGCAAAAAACATCATTAAAGACCTTAGCTTAAAGTTTCCAAGCAACCAAATTTATTACAACAATATTGCCCAAGCCATTGAAATACTTCACTTGATTGATTCAAGCATCAGGATTATCAAAAGCCTTAAGGTAAAAAAAGAGCCTGTTCAAAAAATAAAACCACATGAATCAATTGGCGTTGGAGTAACAGAGGCTCCAAGAGGAACACTCTACCATGACTATTCCTTTGACAAAAAAGGCTTTGTCACAAAAGCAAACATCATTGTGCCAACAAATCAAAACAACAGGACAATAGAAGACGACCTAAAAGAATTCATTCCTTCTTTGCTTGACCTTCCGCAACCAAAAGCCAATTTAGAAATAGAAAAACTTGTTCGAGCATATGATCCCTGCATAAGCTGTGCAACACACTTCCTGAAAGTTAAATGGAAAAAAGCTTAGCTAAAACAATTTTTGTTTCTTCTTCTGCTTTTTCAAGCTCCATTTCTGCAGGAATTACAACAATTCTAACTTTTCCAATTTTGCCAAGCTTTTTCAAAAGCTTTAGTTCAATTGCAAGGTCAAAGTCGTGTCCTGAAATAGGGTTCTTTGTTTCAAGATTTTCCAAATTTTCAATTACTTGCACTTTTTTCAAACCAAAAGCTACATCCATTATGTATAAGTCTTCAAGGTTTTCCACTTCGTCCAGAGAAGCAACTGCCTCAAATTTAATTCCCTCAATCTTTCCCTTTAATCTTTCAGCGAGTTTTAAGGCAAGGCTGTCCTCTTCAACAAGGGGATTTCCAAAAACAAATATTGTTGTATTCATTGTACTCCTTTCCGCTGTTTCTTCTTAAAAGTAAACAATTAAATATGGCTTTCTTTATATTCCTTAAGTGTTTAACCATGAATAGCAGAGCGCAAGCAGGATTGGAATATCTTATGACCTATGGCTGGGGCCTTATCCTAATTGCCACAACAGTGGGTGTTCTTGTATTTGTTATTGGGTCACCTGCAGAGCAGTTTAGATGCACCGTAAGTGATCCTCAAAAGTTCATTTTGAAGGCCTACACTATCCCATCGAGCGGTTATTTCTTTGATCCAAATAGGTATGATCAATGGCAAACATATGCGAACGGTCGCTCACACAATGCTTTTATTTTGCAAAACATTACTGGTGGAAAGATAACAATCAATAGAATTGAAGCTTTCAATGGCACTGGTCACGAGCTTGATTGCGTCGGGGTACCTGGATACAGCACTGCTGAACAGGAAGCGGCTTGTTATGATCCAGGTTGGTGTCCTACTTATACTCGGATTGATGAGGAATGGATTGACATGTCTTGTGCAAAAACAGCCTATATACACAATTATTATAATCAAATGACAATTAATGGAATCTGTCAGTCTCACTATGGTGTTGATGAATGTACTGTCACTCCGGACTCTATGTGCCGAGACGGAAAAACAATTGAGGTTATAGCAGGTGGACTTATCACTTTAGAGGATTTTGGTATTTCTACACAAACATGTATTGCTGGTTATAATGCTGGCTGGGACGCGCCTGGAAAAATAAGGCTTCTTTACACTGACCAGTTTGGTTTGAATGACGAGATAATAATTACCTGCCAAGGCGTTCCAAAAATACCTTAATTGAACTAGTTTCCTAACAGAATTCTAAAAACACTTTAATCTTTTGTTAGGCTTGAATGTCCAAAATCTGGCCTGGACCTTGCCTTGGTTTTTTCTTTTGAACAGGTTTCTTCTTTTTCTTAAGAGGTTGTTGGCCCGGCTGCTTTTTATTTTCAATCTTTACAATGGGAGCAATCTTTTTGATTGGCTGAATTCCCACTCTTATTTTTCTAATCCTCATCTCTAAACACCTCTTTCATATTCTTCAAAGTTTTTCACATGTCTTTTCAAACTTTTGCCTTTTTTCCAGGACCCCTTTGCCTCAAGCTCTTTAATGTAATTGCCAAGATTCAAACCAACCTGTGCAACAACTCTGCTTCCCTTGAATTTTTCAAACGGTCCGATAAATGTTCTGCCCTGAATAAAGGGGTCGGCCACAAGCCACATTTCTGTTCCAGGAACTTTTGTAAGCACAACTGAATGGGGATAGCCTGCTGTATTTCTTGTCCTGACCTGATAATTTTCCCATTTCCAGGAATTAAGAACTGCATTAATTACATCGCACTGCATTCCGCAGCCCCATGCAGGAATGCTTTCTCCCTGAGTCGTTCCCTTTAACTTGGTTGTAACTGTTTGAATCCTTCCAACCATTAAAGTTTCTTCAGCTGTTGGCAGTCCATAGTATGCCCTTGCAATTTTTGGATGCACGTTTATCATTGGGATTCTTGAAACTGCTTCAGCAAGTTTTTTGAAAGAAGTTGGCTTGTCTTTTCCCTTGAAGTATTTTCCAAATTCTCTCACTGTCTTTGTAACTGCAACTGTGTCAATCTTTCTGCCTTTCTTTTTTAGCGAGCGCTGGTGATTAAAAATAAACAAGAGCTGTTCAACCGAGGCCTTTGTTTCAAGCATTTTGCCAAGCTTTTTTCTGTTCTGCTCCAGTACATTGAAGTAAGCTCTGCTCTCGGTAACGCCTTCCTTTCTTGCAACCTGCTTTGCCTCTTTGTCCATTTTTACTTCAAACTTTGCCCGTTTGTCAATCCAGCTGTGCAAAAAGTTTTGCAGTTCTGAAAGAGTTTTTTTGGGCATCTTAGAGTAGATTGCCTGGTTCAACAGGCCATTCATCGCCTTTGTTTCAAAGCCTGATCCCAAAACGCGTTTCATGCCCTTATTGTGTCTTAAATCTCTTATGGCTGTTCTGGTGGCAAAGAACTGTTCTCTTATCCTACTTGGTGAAATAATGGTTTTTCTCTTAGGAGGCATGTTTTTCACTAAAGAATACTGCTTTAAAACCCTTTTTTAATCTATTTTTATTATACTTTTTTAGGTGAAAAGAGAATGGTTGCAATAAATGACCGGGAAAAATGCTGTTATTGTGCAGGTTGTCCAATTGTCTGCCCTGTGGGGGCAATTGAGTTGCTTGAGACAAAAATAGTTGTAGACAAGGAAAAGTGCATAAATTGCATGGCGTGCGTTAAAATTTGCCCTGTTGGAGCAATGTCTATTGAAAAGTGATTGGAGGAATTTAAAATGCCTGTTGTGAAAATTGATATTTTGGAAGGAAGAACAAATGAACAAAAAGAAAAGCTTGCCAAATCAATAATGCAGGCATTTGAAGAAAATCAAATCCCAAAGGAATGGGTTACTATAATGTTCAACGAAAACCCGGTTGAAAACTGGGCTGTTGCAGGAGACATGCTTTCAGAAAAAATTAAGAAAGAGAAAAAGTGAATAAAGAGAAATGATTTTATGCAAGAATTTGATGTAATTGTAATTGGAGCAGGACCTGCTGGCCTGATGGCCGCAAAGAAGCTAGCCGAAGGCAAGGCAAGGGTTTTGTGTATTGACAAAAAGCAGGAAATTGGTGTTCCAAAAAGATGCGGAGAGGGGCTTAGTATTAAGTGGATGGAAAGAGTTGGTCTAAAGCCTGATCCAAGCTGGTGCTTGCAGGAAATTGATGGAGTGGGTCTTTACTCTCCAAGCATGAAAAGCCTTGAAATTAAATTCAACAGGCTTTCAGGCTATGTTATTGAAAGAAGAGTCTTTGAAAAAGATCTTGCAAAAATTACTGCCTCCAAAGGCGCCTTGATTAGGACAAAATGCCATGCTCACTCTTTTGAAAGAAAGGACGGCCAGGTCATTGTAACCTGTATTGAGCAGGGCTTTGAAGTAAAATATTCTGCGCCCTTAATCATTGCCGCAGACGGAACAGAGAGTCTTGCTGCAAGAAAGCTTGGCCTTAACACAAAAATTACTTTGGATGACATTGATTCGGGCTATCAATATGAGATGACAAACATCTCTTTTGAGAATCCAAGTTACATCAATCTTTTTTTTGGAACAGAGATTGCCCCGCGTGGTTATGTCTGGATTTTTCCAAAGTCTAAGACAGGTGCAAATGTTGGAATTGGAATTGGCGGAAAAGAGGAAAAAACTGCAAAGGAATACCTTGACAAATTTATTCAAAACCATCCCGGCCTGAAGAACGGGAGTATTATTGAAGTAAATGCTGGAACCATTCCTGTCGGCGATTTTCTTGACGAAATGACTGCAGACAACCTGATGGTTATTGGGGACGCTGCCCACCAGGTTAACCCAATTCACGGCGGAGGAATTGGAATTGCAATGGAAGCCGCTTTGATTGCAGCAGAAGTTGCCCTTGAAGCAATTGAAAAAAGGGACTTTTCACAAAAGCTTTTGTCAAAGTACAATGGCATTTGGTATAAGACAAGGGGCAACAGCCTTAAGAAAATCTTGAAGCAAAGGCATATGCTTGAAGCGCTTGACGACAAATACTTTGAAACACTTGCAGAAAGCATTACAGGCGATGACGTAATGCTGATTGCGGAAGGAAAGCTTGCAGCTTCTGCCAAAATGGTTATCAAAAAGCTTGTAAGGCATCCAAAGCTTGTAAGCGTAATGTTGAAGTATTTAAAGTAGTTTCATGCACTATTTCTCTTGGTTTAAATGATTATTCCAAATATTTCCCTGGCTTTTCAGGTTGCAGAATTGGCTCCAATTTTCAATGGGTCTATCCTGCGGAAGGTTCAAGAGCTTGACAATGGCTGGTTGAAATTTCGCTTTCAGACCAAGCAGGGGACAAAAGACCTTATTGCAACACCTGAAGCAATTTTCATAACCTCTTTTTCAATGCCTGCAAGAAAGCTTACATCTGGATATGGTGCTTTTCTCAAAAAAAAGATTGTGAACAAAAAGGTTGTTGCTTTTAGGCAACATGGCCTTGATCGTGTCCTGGAAATAGTGTTCGAGGACTTTTTCTTGATCTTTGAGCTTTTTGCAAAAGGCAATGTAATTCTTACAGATAAAAGCCTAAAAACAGTGTCTGCCTTCAGAAAAGAGCGGTGGAAGGACCGTGTTTTGAGAAAAGAAGAGCAATACAAGTTTCCTGCATCAAAAGGAGTTTCTCCCCTTGACCTTAACGAAAAAACCTTGCTAGCCCTTCTTTCCGAGAGTGATTCAGATATTGTAAGGACTGTTGTAAAAGAGGTCAATATTGCGCCCCAGTTTGCAGAGGAAGCCTGCTTAAATGCAGGACTTGAAAAGGAGACAAAAGCAAATTCTGTAAAGAAAGCTTCTGCTGCCAAACTTGCCAAGTCCATAAAAGAGCTTTACTCTGTTCAGGCTGAAAAGGCAAAGCCCATTATTGTTGAAAAAGGCAATAAGAAAATACTGCTTCCTTTCTCCCTAAAAGGGCTTGAAAAAGGCAATGAATTTTCTTCCATGAATGAGGCAATCGACTCTGTTTATTCTGCACAATTTTCAAAAGAAAAGGTTGGGGTAGAAACCCTTGTTGTTGGAAAGAAAAAAGCCGAATTGCAAAAAAGCATGGAGCAGCAAAAAGAGGCTTTAGAAACCCTAAACAAAAGGATTGAAGACAACGCCAAAAAGGCAGAATTGATTTATATAAATTATGCGGAAATTTCTGAGCTTTTGAAAGGTACAATTATTGGGGTTGACAAAAAAATCAAGGAAAAGGAGATTATGTATAAGTTAAAATCCAGGTTCCCTTTTCTTCAAAGTGTTAATCTCAAAGACCGAAAGCTAACTGTGGATTTGAAAAAATAGATAAAAAAGAAGAAAAAGCAAAGGCTAATGCCCTTACTCCTTAACTGTTTCTGCTGTCTCAATTTCGCGTTCGTCAACAATAAAAACGTCACTTACGGCTGTTACTGCGCTGTATGGGATCTGGATGATTCTGTCTCTTCCAGTTGCTTTTTTGATAAATTTGCTTTCCCTATCCAGCTCTACAAGAAGGTGCTCTATTTCGCCGCTTGATTCGTTTACCATTAGGTCTGATAGTTTTCCAACTTCGTCTCCTCGGTTGGTAATAACTTTCTTGGTTGCTAACTGCCTTGCGATTGTGTACTTATACATTATTTTTCCCCCGTTAACAAATTAACTTGTAAAGATAAAAGACAAACTTCTATTTAAATGTTGCTTTTTAAGTGCTTCTACATAAAGTTTCTTTTTTAAAGAATTCGCTACTCTTTCCTTTTTATGCACAAACCAGAGGACTTCATGCCAGAGGAACTGCTTCTAATGTTTAAGCGGCAGCATTACAAACTTTTTGGGCATTCGGCTGTAAAACTGTGCCATTGGACAAAGGCTTCTCTTTACAAAAACAGGTCCTGTTACAAGCAGCTTTTCTACGGAATTCAAAGCCACCGTTGTTTGCAGATGACTCCTGCTATTGCATGGTGTGACCAAAACTGTGTCTTTTGCTGGAGGCCTTTGACTAAGTATAAGATTTTTCCAAAGGACTTTGATGAGCCCTCTGAAATCATTGACGAGGCAATAAGGCAGCAAAGAATCCTTCTCTCAGGTTATGGTGAGTTTAGGGACAAAATCGGGGACAAACGGCTTGAAGAGGCCAACAACCCAAACAATGCTGCAATCTCTCTTGCCGGAGAACCGACTTTGTATCCAAAGATTTCAGGCCTTATTGAAGAATTTAACAAAAGAAAGTTTTCAACATTCCTTGTTTCAAACGCCCTTCATCCAAAGACTCTTTCTGAAATTGTTTTGCCAACACAGCTTTATCTTTCCCTTGAAGCCCCTAATGAGAAAATGCATAAGTCTGTTAATGTTCCTCTTGTTAAAGGAAGTTGGAAATCAATCAACGAAAGCCTTGAATTAATGCCGTCTCTTGGCACAAGAACTGCAATCAGAATTACTGCAATTAACAAAAGAAACATGTCTCATGAGGCAGAGTTTGCAAAGCTTATTGGAAAGGCAGAACCAGACTTTGTTGAAATCAAGGCCTATATGTTTGTGGGCTACAGCAGGAAAAGACTTGCTATTGAAAACATGCCTTTGCATGATCAGGTCAAAGGCTTTGCTGAGAAAATAAATAAAGAGCTTGGATATTACCTGAGTGCCGAAAGCGCTCCAAGCAGGGTTGTTTTGCTTAGCAAAAAAAAGAATCCTCCAAAGATAAAACAAGCCTAATCTGCAAGCTGTGTTTTGTTTATGTTTCTTTAATCCAAAAAGTATATATAGGTTCAAAGTCTTATTTTATTTTGATTATCTTGGATAAAAAGATTTTGTTAATTGTATTCATGCTTCTCTTCTCAGGCCTCGCGGCTGCAGAGGAATTAAATTATAGGGGTGCTATTAAAGTCGAGATAAATGCCGAAAGCTTTTTGCCTGGCGAAACCCTTGAAGCGGCAATTACAGCTGTAAACAGCGAAGACTTTCCGCTTGCCGATTCTCACATTGTCATCTATCTTGTAAAGGGAGGGGAATTTTATTATCCTCCGCAGGCGTTTGACGCAGACAATGTTTTTGTAATTGACACAATTCAAAATGTCAACCTTCCGGCCAAGGGCTTTAAGACATTTAATTATTCCTATGTCTTGCCTGAAGACCTGTTGCCTGGAAGCTATAGGATGGACGTTTATTTTAGAAACAAGAAAACATTCATTGCAGGAATTCCACATTTGTTTGCCTCACCACAAAGTTCTTATTTCACGGTTGAGGGGACAGGGGAATATCCCCAAGCAAGAATTATGAGAACCCTTACACTCTTTGAGGGTGTTGAGGGAATGATTTCTTTTCCAATTCAGGGGGGCGACCAGTTTGAGGCAAAGATTGTTTTAAAGAACACTTCGAGCCAGGATTTGTCAAATCTTGAATTGTTTGTTGGTCTGTGTGATTGGGATGACACAAGATGTGATAAATTTTCACCGCAGACAACTGAAACACTTGATCTAAAAGCAGATGAACAAAAAGAACTCATGGTGGCAATAACTGCTCCTGTTGAACCATCTGCTTATGCAATTAGAATGGAATTGAAAGACAGTTCAGGAAGGCTTCTTTCTCTTTTCAGAAACAGGGCAATTGTAATTGGGCCAACCAGAAAGATTAAGAAAATTTATACTGATAATTATTATTACAAGTCAGGTGAGCAAGTAACTCTGCATACTTACACTGGGCCTGCTCCTGACCATTACACTGACCAGTCTGTTCTTGAAGGTGCTGACTTAAAAATTTCAGTAACAAATTTAAAAAGTGGCAGTAGTGTTTTCCAGGAGAGTGTTGCATTGCTTGAGGATTGGCAGTCAAACGATTTCCAGTTTACTGCCTCAAAAGAACTTTCATTGTTTGAGGTTTGTGGTGAAGTTGTTAAGGCTTCCCAGTCCTTTGACAAGTACTGTTATACAGTTGACGCAGACGCCTTTTCACTTGAAGAGCTTGGACTTGTAAGCGCAACCTGGAATTTTGATTCAGTTGCTTCGGTTCTTGACCTTACAATTTGTGCTGATTCAATTGAGGGCTTTCCAGAAAATCTTGATGCAAGCTTTGAAATAAGAGAGGCAAGAAAACAAAAGCTCATAACTTCTGGCAGTGTATCAGGCTATGGTTGCATTCAAAAGCAGATCCCTCAATTTATTGCAGGAAATTATGTTTTGGGTCTTGTAAACAAGTATAACAATGAGAAGACTACTGTTGAAATAAATGCGCTCTCAAGCCATGAGTGTTTGCAGAAATGTGGTGACAACAATCCCTGCACAACAGATGGCTGCAGCTCAACAGGCTGTTTAAACCTTGCTGTTGAAGACGGCACTGAATGTGGCCCTGACTCAATGTGCTCTGCAGGAACTTGTACCATAATGCCTGATTACTTTACACTTGTGTTGTCTGTTGTGGCAGTAGTTGTTTTGGCCGCAATGGCTTTCTTAATCTATAGGAGAAGGATTCAAAAATGAGGCAATTGTTTAACCCAAGAACTTTAATTTTAATAATGGCACTTGTGCTTTTTACATCAGGTGCCAGCGCAGCTTTAACAATCGATGTTTCAGGCAACCAAAGCGATGCATTTGAAGGAATTACTTTTGCGGTTTCAGGAACCTGTTCAGATTCAAGCAAAGATCTTGACGAATGTGGATGGTATGTTCAAAATGATGACATTTGGTGGGGCGACACCTATTGCTGGTTTACAAATGATAATTTGATTAAAGTTAATAACAGAAACTGGATTTCCAATGCTGATTTGACTTGCGATCCCTGGTCATGGGTTTGGAATAATGTCGGCAATTCAATTGATTACAAAGTAGTTTTAAGGGGTGAAAATAAAGACAATATTGCGCAAACAGCTTCCTTTGACCTAACGCTTCACAAGAACTCTACACCTGATGCAGACGCAGGCAGCAACATGGAAGTTGGCAAAGGCATTAACTTTACTCTTGATGGTACTGGCTCAACAGATGTTGAGGAATGCCCTTCTGGTGGAAACTGCACTGGTCTTGAATATAAATGGTATGAAAAAAAGCACAAGTGGTGGGACTATATTGGCTCAGGAGCCACTATTCAACACAGTTTTTCAAAAGAAGGAAAGTACAAGATTGGACTTAGTGTAAAAGATTCTCTCGGATCAGACGACTGGGATGAAATGGAAGTAACGGTAACAAAGGGTTACAACTGTGACTTCTCTGAATTTTTTGTGCCATATGCGCTTTTGGGTGTCCTTACTTTAACTCAAGAGAACGAGGTCTTTGACTTTGCAGAAGAATTTGCTCAAAAAATTGGATATGAACCAGAATATGACTCTGGCACAGGAGCTTTGCTTAACCCAACTTATTGGGATATTGAAGGAAATGACCTTGTGTTCTTCCTTGCAGTAAACGAGAACACTCCTAATGTTTCAATAAACGCGGATTTCCTTGTTGGCAATGAGGAAAAGAATGCCTTGCTTAAGGCAAATGTTTGGGACATTACTGCTGGAGAGCCTGGCACTTATCAAAATAATCTTATTGACCCCTCTCTTTTTGAAAGTAGGGATGATTCAAGTTCAGTATCTGATTTAAGCCTTCCAATTTCAACAATTTTAACAGACATTCCTAGTGCTTTTGCCAGGGAACGTGACTTTTTAGTAAGGCTTTCTTATGCCGACTGTGACGGCACTCTTACAGGTCACTCTGCTGATGATGCATATAGTGATGAATATGTGCCTCCTGGACAGGCATTGGCTTTTGCAGGCCTAAACATTGTGTTAATAGTTTCAACCGCAGAGAATCCAAGAGGGCATGACTGGGTTTGCAGGAAATTCAATGACGTTACCTACAACCAGGACCTTACCCAGACAGTTTCTGAATCAGGTTATGGTTTTGTGTCAACAGTCGGA
>JAFCCH010000094.1 GCA_017610265.1 Nitrososphaerota archaeon | reverse complement strand
ATTGCAGAGAAAAGAAATTGTGGTAGGGTCATGGGGATATCCTGAACCCATCTCGCCGTGCTTTTTGCTTAATTCCTTTATTGCGTCGTCCCTTGCGCATTTTGCAATTATTGATGCAGCACTGACAATTGGATAGTTTAGGTCTGCCTTGTGCTCTGATCTTATGTCAAGGTCAAAGGAAATGTATTTTCTTATTCTTTTGCCAAAGTTTTCGGCAATAACGTCTGGAGCGTCAACATAAACAACGTCTGGTTTTTTTTCAAGTTCGTTTAAAAGAAATCCCGCTCTCATTGCCTCTATTTCGTTCAGGCTTTTTCTAATTCTTAATTGGTCAATTTCTTTTGCTTCAACGTGAACTGTTTTAAATTCACGCAGCAAATCTGGCAAAACCTTGTTTTGTCTTTCCCTTTCCTTTGCTGTCAAGAGCTTGCTGTCTTTCACGCCAAGCTTTTTGAGCTTTGCCTCGTGCTTTTTTTCAATGGTTGCAATGCTTAAAACCATTGGGCCTAATGTTGGTCCTCTGCCTGCCTCGTCAATTCCTGCAATAAGCATTCAAAACCCTATTTTATTTTGTTAAGGCCTCTGTTAACCCGGTCAATTTCCTTGTCGCATGCCTGGCATTCTTCCAAGAGGTCCATGCAAAGCCTTTTGTTGGCAATTGCCTGATTTATCTCAAAAGTTTCAGCGTCTGCCTTTCTCAAATCGTTAAATTGGTCATTGAAAAAGTCAATCATGTTTTCTAAACTTGATCTTACCTTGGTTGTTTCTGCTTCAACAGGCCTTAGCCTGCTTCTGCCCTTGCATAACATACAGTGTCTTTTGACAAAGGCGATTTTTTCCGTCATCTTTTCGTCGTTTGTTTGATTAACCATTTTTCATCCCTATATACTATTTGAGGGGGTTAGCTATAAAAACAGTTTCCATTTTTAGCAAGCGATTAAAGGTATAAAAATAACTTAATGTATTTTTGGTTTTTTTAGAAAGCTTCTTGTTAATTTTGTAAGTTTGTTTTGTTCATTAAAAGTTATTTCAAAGTAACGAAAAAAACTTCTTCCAAGAACAACTTCTGAACCATCGGTTTTTTTATCAGGAACACTGCAAGCTAATCGTTGTCTAAAAGTCTGGGCGCCTTTACCGATAATGAGTCCTACATGGGATTCCCAAACTTTAAATTTTCCAGTCCAAGAGTGAGCCATCTCAGGATTTTTTAACTCTAATTCAAGAACTTCTGCGATTTCTCGTGGAATAAAAATATCTGTTGCTCCAGAATCAAGAAGGGCAGTAGTGGGAAATCCATTTCCCTTACTAAAAAGGGTTATAGGAATTTTTGGAAAATAGCTTGCTTTTCCTTCAAATTTTTCTCGCCTGTATTTGAAAGAAAGACTCATTCTCACTACCAAATTAAAATTTCTTTTAATGGGATTTTAGTAATAAAAGGAGTAACATTAGGAGATATTTCTTTAGTTTTTTTTAGCAGTGTTTTTAGATTTTTATTATGACTCACCACTTTATTATCTAATATAGCAATCCATTCTAATATAGCAATCCATTCTCCTGCGTATTTTGAAAAATTTGCAGTGGCATAAAAATCATTGTAAATGGAAATAGTTTTGTTTTGATTCATAAATACCATAGTTATTATTTATACAAACTTTTATATAAAACTATTTTTTACATTTGTTAAATGACGAATTTGTAAGGGTCGGAAAAGAAAGGAATTTGTGGCAGTCTTTATGCTGCCACGTCTATGTCAAGCCTTTTCTTCAATTCTCTGTACCTGTTCCTGATTGTAACCTCAGTTACTCCAGCAACATTGGCAACCTCTTTCTGTGTACGCCTTTCTCCTTTCAAAAGTCCTGCAATGTATACAGCTGCTGCTGCAACACCTGTTGGACCCCTTCCTGAAATAAGGCCTTTTTCGATTGCCTGTTCAAGGATTTTTCTTCCCTCTTCCTGAACTTCTCCGCTCAGGTTAAGTTCTGATGCAAACCTTGGGATATAGTGAATTGGGTTTGTCAAAGGGACATCAAGCTTCAATTCCCTTACTAGGAACCTGTATGTCCTTCCAATTTCCTTCTTTGTTAGGCCTGATGCTTCTGCCATTTCGTTCAATGTCCTTGGAACATGATATGTCCTACAAACAGTGTACAAAACAGCTGCAACAACTGCTTCAATTAGCCTTCCTCTAATAAGGCCTTTCTTAACTGTTTTTCTGTAAAGCAATGCAGCTGCTTCAACCAGTGATTCTGGAATGTTCAAGTAAGATGCAACCCTTCTCAATTCAGTTAATGCAATTGAAAGGTTTCTCTGCATGCTGCTGCTAATGCTTGCCCTTTTATGCCATTTAATGAGCCTGTACATTTGTGCCCTGCTTTTGCTTGAAAGTTTGTTTCCTCTTAGGTCGGTTCCACGCCTGTCAATCATTGTGACAAGCCCCTTGTTGAGCTTTACATACTTCATTGGGCTTCCTGTTCTTGCCCTTTTCTCAAACTGGTCGGAATCAAAGCTTCTCCATTCCTTGCCGTAATCAACCATGTCTTCGTCCATAACAAGGCCGCATTCCTGGCAAACAAGTTCTCCCTTTTCAGGGTCTCTTCTAATCTTTGTGCTCTTGCACTCTGGGCATTTCTCAACCATTTAAACAATCACCTTACGGGTTTTTTTCTCCTGTTTCAAAAATCAGCTCTTTCAAGCATGTTCTAACAAGCCTATAATTTCCACTACTACCACCAGGCTCGCAGAAAAATAGGTTTTCTCTATAATAAACTGCTGCCCTTATCATTTATAAATGTTTCTCAAAGGTCGTTATTTGCCTTTTAAACAGGCTGAGAAAGGCTTTTTACTAAAAAAATAATTTGCTTTTTGGCTCAAAAACAAGCCTTTTTTGGCATTTTAAAGATATGCCTTTATTCTTGCAAAATGCACTGCACGACGCCTTTTTGGCCTGGTCTGCTGGTAACAAGTGCATTTTTTTCCTTTCCATCGAGCTTTATTTTGATGTTTGCGCCCTTTGTGACGATATTTCGCCTTGTAAATAGTCTGTTTGCCCTATTTTCTTCAACTGAGATAATCTCTGCTTTAACGGTCTTTTTTGTCTTTGGATTAGTTACTGAAACTGTTTTAACAGCCATCTGCTTGACTTTTTCTGTTGAGCCTCTTGTAACCTTAACCTTTCTTCTGTCGCTTTCTGACACATTGGTTGCTGCAGCGTCTCCGCCTCTCCAAACAAGCTTTTTGTCAGACCTTCGCACAGCTGTTCTGATTGCGCCTGTCTTTGTTCTCTT
>JAFCCH010000057.1 GCA_017610265.1 Nitrososphaerota archaeon | reverse complement strand
TTTTCAATAATTGCCTTGTTTGCAACTGCAAGCACTGTTCTCATAATTTTGATGGCTGTTTCAAGAATGCTTTACGGAATCAGCCTGGATGGCAGCCTTCCGGGATTTATTTCAAAAGTTCACAGTAAGACAAGAACGCCTTTTGTTAGCATTGCGTTAACATCTGTTTTTGCAATGTTTTTTGTTCTGGTTGGCGATCTTAAACATGTTGCATTTATAACAAATTTTGGGGTTTTCTCAATGTTTTTGATGGTAAATTTGTCTGTAATAATTTTAAGATTTACCAACTCGGAAGATGAAAGGACTTTTAGGATTCCGTGCAATATGGGAAAAATGCCTGTTTTTTCTTTGCTTGGAGTTTTTGCCTCTTTATTCATGCTGAGCAGAATAGAGTTCAGTGCAGCTGTTTTTGCAATAGTTGCAATCTTGTTAGGGATTCCAGCATACTATCTGTTTAATGCCCTAAAACGGCATTAAACGCCCCCTAAAAGCCATTTTTCTTTGAAAAAACCATGAAAAAAGCCCCTTAAACAGGGTTTTCTGGCCATTTAACCTTATTTTCGGCTTTTTCTTGTCCAAAGTATAGGTCTTTTGCCAATATATAGTATATATTGGGGAAATAAACTATTTGTTATGTAGAATAAGTCTTATTTTGTATAAAAGTTGCTTGTCCACTCAGGCATTTTAGGCGTTTCGCCTTTTTCCAGCATTCCCCTCCAGGTCTCATCTGTAAGCCTTTGGTTTATTGGTTGTTTGAACTCATAGTATGAAAAAACAGGGCCTGCTCCGATCAAAACCCTTCCGTCAGGAACCTTGTAGGCAACAAAAATCATTCTTACATAGCCAACTCCTTCTTCCAAAACGTTTCCTGTATTGATATCTGTATGGACATCGGCCACAATAGTTGTCTTCTTTGCCTTGTTATCCACATCATTAATAACTCCATTCAATTCTTCTCCGAAGTTTTTGATAAACTCGTAGTCTGCTTCTTCAAGCTCTTTGTTTGCCAACTCTTTCTCTGAAAGCACGACAAGCCTTTCAAGAATTTCCTCAAGCTTTTCCAGCCTTAATTTTGATGATTTGTCAAGGACATCCATTTCATCCAAACCTTTGTTTGTCATCCTTGTTAAAGCCAGCAATCTGTTGTAAAATTCTGGCACAGGCTCAACATAGCCGACAACAGGCTTGTCTTGAGGGGGTATGCTTGTAGCTTCCATTGTATAGCTCTGCTTTGCATACAAAATGGTGTCATGCCTTAGCTCTGTCCAACTTGCTAGAGCTGTCATAAGTTGTTTGTTTTGCCAGGCTTTAGTTTGCATAAATTTGGGGTAACCCTCTTCATAATCTTTAAGTAATGGCTTTAGTGCAAACAACCAGGCCCAATAAAGGTTCTTGTTCCACTCGGTCTCATCAAACGAGTCAAATTCTTTTTCAAGATCTGAAAATGCCTTGTCATAATCATCATAATTGCTGTCCTCAAATTCGACAAGCAGCTCTTTTGCCCTTTCGCTGCCAAGCAATGCCATTACATCCAGACCTTTTGGAAACACTCTCATGCCGCCTGACATTGTAAACGGGGTTCCCTCGCCCAAAAAATTGCCAACCTTTGGGAAAACAAGGTTTTGGAACATATATGAATCAGGAATAAAGCGCTGGCCCATTAGCCTAAATCCTTTTGTGTCCTCAAGGCACTGGTCTGCTTGCTCTGGGTTAAATGGTGGAAGTATTTGACACTGGCCTGTTCCACCATAAATTTTTGGTGCCTTAAACTCGGCAAGCTTTGCTTTAAGTTCAATAACAGTTTTCTGGCTCAGGTCATTTGGATCAAATTCGCTTCCAAACACAGAGTTCAGCGCTTCAACATATTCATAGGGCCCTAGGTCATCCGAAAGCCCTACATAAAATGCAGTCACATCATAAATTCGATCCCATTTTTGCTTAGTTTCTGAATTTGAGCCAATTTCGGCAGCAATAAGCGCAGCACCCATTGTTTGGACTTTTGCGTCAAAAACAGAATTGTCTGACTCAATGAGCTTTTCCTTAAGCAAAAAGCTGATTCTTCCATACCACATAAATCCTTTGAAGTAATTCTTTAGCTTCTCACTTCTTGTATAATGTCCTCTTGGGATATATTGGGAATAATCTTCTTTGTATTTAAAAATTGGGGAAATGTTAAAGCCCTGGTGAGATTCAATCAATTCAAGTTCTGTTTCAACATCCTCTTTGACAAATGAAGCAGGTTCAAAAACATACTTTTCTAATTCCTTTTTCTCAAACAGTTCCTCAGACCTGTTTTTCATCTCGCATTCCCAATCATCTTCAGCACATTCTGCTTTTATCTGCTCAGGCTTTGGCTTCAACAATTCAAGGCCGACAGCAAAAAATTCAGCATTCCGTCTGTAGGCTTCTTTGAGGTCGCCTTTAGCTGTCTGGTATTTTGCAGCACTGTCTTCATATAGTTGTTTGCTAATGCTCCAAATTTTGTCATAAAATTCTCGTTCCTCTATCTGCCTCAGTGTTTCATCAAATTGAATGTGGTAAAGGTGTAGTAATGAATCTGAGGTAATAAATACAGGAACTTCTTTTTCCTTCAATGTATTGTAGGGCTGCGTTATGTACTCTTGTTTCTCGTAAAACGGTTCGTTTACTACAACAAACCCGTTTTGCTGTAGCAATGCTTTTGCATCTTGACTTAATTCAATTTTTGATTCAAAATTGGAAAAATTGCTTATTTCAGATGTTGAAAGTGGCAGCGTGTACTGTGAAGTTCTTAACTCAATTTGTTTGCCTTCCAAAATATAGTTACTTGCAAACAGCATTTTTTCAGTCTGGATGTTACTCAAGTCAATTGGCTCAATTATTAGTGGTAGAGGTAAAGGCCCTGGTTCTGGACCTGGTTCCGGCGCTGGTTGTAAGCATCCTGAAAAAACCAAAAGTACAATCAGCGAAAGCGCAAAAATTCTTTGTCTCATATAACAATTACTAATTAGTGCTTTCTTTTATAAATAGCTTTTTATTATTAGTAAAAACCCTAATTTTTCTTATTTTAAATCCAGTTCACATTAATTGAGTCTGTCCTTTGTCTTTGGTCAATTGTTGAATCTTCAATTTTCATTCTGTTTCCTGCCTTGAATTCTACAATTCCAAGCCAGGCAATCATTGCTGCATTGTCTACACAAACACCAAATGGCGGAACAAAGAACTTTGCCTTCCTTCCTTTACACATCTTTTCAAGCATTTCCCTCAAGGCCTTGCTTGCTGCAACCCCTCCTGTCAGCAAAATCTCCGTTTTCTCAGTGTGGGCAAGTGCCCTTTCACTTACCTCTGTTACCATTGCAAAGGCATTGTGCAAAAGAGAATATGCAAGGTCTTCATCTTTTTCTTTTCCAATCTTTTGGACTGTTGCGGTTTGCAAACCTGCAAATGCAAGGTCCATTCCCTTCACTGTGTAAGGCAGTTCTATATACTTTTTTCCTTCAAAATACATTTTGTCAAGTGTTGGTCCTGCAGGAAAACCCATTCCCATCTTTCTTCCAACTGTGTCAAGCAAATTTCCAATTCCAATGTCAAGTGTTTCTCCATACACTCGGTACCTGCCTTTTTCATATCCAATGATTTGTGTGTTTGCACCTGAAACATAAACAACTATTGGATCTTTTGAGCCTGTCAATGTCTTGCCTATTTCAACATGGGCAACACAGTGGTTAACGCCAAGCAATGGCTTGTCGTTCGACAACGCGAGAGCGCGTGCAGCAGTTGCTCCTGCCTGTAATGCTGGCCCCATTCCTGGCCCTTGTGAAAATGAAACAAGATCAATGTTCTTTATTTCAAGATTAGCAGTTCTAAGCGCGTTTTCAATTACCTCTTTTGCTTTTGCCTGATGATGCTCTGCAAGTTCCCTTGGAATCATGCCGCCCTCTTTTGTAACATAAGTGTCTTTTTCGTTTGCAAGAATTTCACACTTTCCTTTTTTGTCGGAGACAATGCCGCATCCAAATGTGTGTGCGGTTGCTTCAATTCCTAGGCAAATCATTTTCTATTTCTCCTAATGGTTGTACCCTTTTTGTTTGGGCCAAGGCCAACTATCCTCGCCTGCCTTGCGCCTCCTTCAACAGCTGTTTTTGCCGCCCTTAATTTTACTCTCATTCCATCTCTGGCAATTTTTTCTTTCAACAGCCGATTAGCGGTTCTTACACTTATTCTTCCAATAGTTTTGCCATTGCTTAGCACCCCGGCGGTATTAGTTTTGAGTTCAAGCAAATCTGCTTTCATTGCAATAGCAATTCCACTTGCGACCTCGTCAGCGTTCACGTTCACAATGTGCTTTTGCTTTGTTACTCCAAAAATTGAGACTATTGGTGTAACACCTTTCTTCAGCACTCTTTTCAGGTTTTTTACATCTACGCCAATTGGTATGCCAACAAAGCCAAGTTTTTTGTTTCCAATTCTTGCCAGTGTTGTAAGTGAATAATCAATTGATTCTGCTTTAAATCCTGATTGGCTGAGTTTTTTGGCGACGGTTGCACTCTCTTCTGGAATAAAGTTCCACGCCACATCCATCCTTTTTTTTGTGCTTACTCTTTTTCCATCAATTTTGTTTACTGGAATGCCTTTTTCTTTGAATCTTTTGTCAAGCTGTGGGCCTGCTCCGTGAACAAGAATAAACTGGGTTTTTGAATTCCGTTTTTTCACTTTGGCCATCCAGTCTATTGCCTGGTTAAATGCCTTTGGTTGCCTAAGAATTTCTCCGCCAAGTTTTACTACGACAATTGGCATTTAACAATCTCCTTCCCTCAAGTCACTCACTCAATGCTTGCATTATCTGTTGCTCTGTTATTGGGCCATGCCTTATAATCTGTTTGGTTGCAACATTAAAAATAGTGCTTGGCTCATGCCTTGCAAGTTCGCCTGCGTCAATAATCATGTGAACCCTGTTATTGAATTCTTTTACTACCTCTCTTCCTGAATAAATGCTTGGTCTTCCATGCAGGTTCGCCGAGGTTGCAGTAATGGCGTTTCCAAGCGCTTCACAAATTTCTCTTGCAATTTTGTTGCTTGAAATTCTAAACGCGATTGTTTCCTCACCCAAAAGATTTGAGATGCCTGGCTTTTTCTTTACAACAAGGGTTAGCGGACCCGGCATAAATTTCTCAACAAGTTTTTTTGCAGGTTCTTTTATAAATCCAAATTGTTCTGCCTGTTCTATGTTTGCAACAACGACCGAAATGTTTTTTGCCTCCGGCTGCTGCTTTATTGGCGCAATCTTTTTTATGGCTGTTTCATTCACTGCATCAACGCCAATGCCATAGCTTGATTCTGTTGGAAAAATTACTACGCCACCTGTTTTCATTAGCCTTGCGGCTTTTTCAACAATTGCTTTTTCATTCCCGCCAAGTAGCTGTTTTAGTATCGCCATTTTTTTCACCGCTATTATATTTGGGTACAAATTTTTATTTAATTGGAATGTTTTTGCCAAAAGAAGGCCTAAAATAAAGGCTCCGATTAATTCGGCTATTGAGCCATATCCTGCGTGAAACAATGCAAAAATTGCACTGCTTGCAATTGCCCCAATTTTTTGAACAAGAAGCCCTCTGAAGAACACTTCTTCTGCTATTACTCCTATCATTACCATCCAGAAGAAAACAGGCACTTTTGCCATTGTCTCTGTAAGGGTTTCTTCAACCAATACAAGGTCGTTTAATCCAAGAAATGTTAAGCCAAGGCTTAGCCATATAGATAGGGCCACAAGCATTAGGAAAATTACAATGCTTTTTTTGAAGAGGTCTTTTGCAGAAATTGGAAAAAAGCCAAGTTTTTCAACTGCCTTTTTCAAATTGCGCTCCTTTGAAACAAAGAAGGCTACCGCAAGTGCAATAAAAGAAACGTCTAAAAAAATTTTGAAGAAAAGGGTTAAGCTCATTCGCTTCCCTTTTTCTCCTTGAATTCAGTGTAGCCACATTTTCCGCAGTTAAGCCTGTCTTTGTGCTCTGCCATTAGGATTCCGGGACCACACTTTGGGCAGCTTCTCCTTTTCCTTTCAACAACATCGCCTTTTACTTCGTAAAGGGTTGACTTAAGGTGCTTTGGATGCTTTTTCTTTACCTTCTTTCCCTTTCTTTCTTTTGCTTTCTTTGGCATTACTTATCTGCCTCCTTTTTTTCTTCGGCTGGCTTTTCTTTCTTGGCAGGTTTTTCAGCGGCTGGCTTTTCTTCAGCTTCCTTCTTTTCAGCAGGCTTTGCTTCTGCCTCACCCTTCTTCTTTCCAGTGTCTCTTGTAACAAGATACTTTGGAACAATTTTTTTCAAAGATTCTACGCTGTCGTAAACATGTACTTTGACAACTGAATCCCTTTCTCCAAAAGAGTGTTCAATACTTTCAATGACAACGGTTTCCTGCTTTGCGTTTGCCATTGCTGCTATTTTTTCCTTGAGCTCTTTTCTGCTTGGCGTAACCTTTGAGTCAACGACCTTGTACAAAAGCTCTCTTCTGTGCATTATTTTATTTTCTTTTTCTCCAGCTGTCTCTAGTTTCATTCAAATCACCTGACTATTTTCTCCTTTTTCCAAAATTACCTGCTTAGCCTTAATGCAAACTTTCCTGGTCTGGTTGTTCCCATCTTTTTTGCAATTTCACTGTTTTCCGGGTCAACTATTACAACATAGCCTCTCCAAAATGTAGTGAAATTTGTGCCCTCGCAATTTGGGCAAGTTGTTTCTTCTTCAACAACCATTCTGCAGCTTCTGCAAGCTTTTTCTTTTGTCATAAGCTTTTACTTCCCCTTTTTTTCTTTTGCCGGCTTTTTCTCAGCGGCTTTTTTCTTAATTTCTTTTTCGTCCTTTTTCTCCCATCCCTCTTTTCCAAGGAACGGCTGCCTCATTGTCAAACCAATCTTGCTGTTTTGGATGTTTCCTTTCAATGAGATTGTAACAATCCTTGCAAGGACATCGTCGTCAACAGTTATCTTCTTTCCTGTTTTCTTTCCAACAAATCCTGGCATTTTTGCGTCATAGTTTATGAAGTCGTCCATTATTTGGCTTACGTGAATCAATCCCTCAATTGGGCTAATTCTTACAAATGTTCCAAACTCTGTCACTTCACTTATATTTCCTTCAACAACTTCATGCATCAAAGGCTTGTAAGTAAGCATTTCAATATCTGCCTCATAATATGCTGCACCGTCTCCCAGCACAACCTTTCCTTCGCCAATATTTTCTGCGTTTGTAATCGCTATGACAAGTCCGATGTCGTCGTCAACAAGGCCCTCGTAACCTTCTTGCACTATTTCAAGTATGCTGTTTTCGAGCTTTCCTGTCAAAAGTTTTGGCGGAACCCTGACCTTTTCCCTTACTTTTACAACACTATACATTTAATTTTCCTCCTTATCCTATTTCTAAAAATCGGCCTTGCCTCAAGTAAATAACTTTTCCACCAAAGCCTTTTATTCTTTTTCTAAGCACTGCATCGTTTGTTGCCACAAAACAACCTTTTTTGGCCATTTCTTCCAGGGATTGGTCTGCAGTCCCTGCTTTGACAATTTCGATTCCAACCTTATTTTTTTCAATTTGACTATATGCAATTCCAATCGGTTTTTGCATGGTTGAATTAGTCTCAAAGAGACCGGCTAACTCTGTAAAAATCTGTTCTGTAATAACCAATTTTGCATTTCCTCCGAACAACTTTCTTGCCTGCCCAAAAACGTCTACCTTTAGCTGATATATTGCTAATAGCATATTTGTGTCAAACGCTATTACAGGCTTACTTTGAAATTCCGTAGGCAACTAACTGCCACCTTCCCCCTGCTTTTTTACTAATTGCAATCTTTTGCCCTGGGAGAACAATAACTTTGTTTTTCAAAGAAATTTTTGCTTTGTCCTTTTGGGCACTTGTTACAAGGCCAACTGCAGCCATTGTTCCAACTGTTAAAACAGCTGACTCATTTGAATTGAGCTTGCTTTCAACATTTGTAACAAGCCTTTGAATGTAATTTAGTTCAAGGTTTAATTCTGTTGTTGCCTTTGGCAGGCTTTTTTCATTGCCTATTACCTGGCCTCTCATCCTGTCGTTTTGGGTGAGGCTTGAATCAAGGGTTGTTCCAACTGCAACAAGGCCGCCTGCAATGGCTTCCTTTAACTTGCCTGAACTGCAGCTAAGGCTTACAATTTCTGTTGCCAGTTCCTTTTCTTCAGGGCCTGGCCTTATCAAAACCCTGTCTCCTATTTTTGCCTTTCCCTGAATTATTGTTCCACCAATAACCCCCCCTTTTAATTCACTTGACTTTGCGCCTGGCTTGTTAATGTCAAAGGATCTTGCACAGTACATAAGCAATGGCTTGTTTAGGCCAAAGTTTGGTGTAGGAATGCTTTTTTCAAGTTGTTCTATGAGCATGTCGACATTTCCTGCAAAGTTTGCGGCAATAGGAATTATGGGAACATCCTTGTAGCCGTTCTTTTCGAGGAAAGCCTTTATGTGCTTCATGTTTTCAATTGCCTCTTTTTTGTCAACAAGGTCAACCTTGTTTTGGGCAACCACTATGTTTCCAATGCCTGCCATTTTCAATGCCATCAAATGTTCTTCTGTCTGCGGCTGCGGGCATTTTTCGTTTGCCGCAATGACCAGTACTGCCCCATTCATTAAAGCAGCGCCTGAAAGCATTGTCGTCATCAGGGTTTCGTGTCCTGGGGCGTCCACAAACGAAACTTTTCTTAGCTTTTTTGCTTTCTTGCCGCATGTTGGGCAAACAGGTTTGTTTGTGTATGCCTGTGACCCCCTGCAATGCTCGCACTTGTAGAAGATGACATCGGCATAGCCAAGCCTGATGGAAATCCCCCTCTTCAGTTCTTCGCTGTGGGTGTCTGTCCACTTGCCTGTAAGGGCTTGGGTCAAAGAGGTTTTTCCATGGTCAACATGTCCGACCATACCGATGTTTATCTCGGCCTGTTCGGTAAACTCTTTTTCCTTTTTGGCCTTTACTGGCTTGGCCTGCTTTTTTTCAGTCATCCAATTAACCTTTTGTTTTTCCTTTTATATTCTTTGCTTCTTCAGCCAATTTGACATTGCCAACGTTTTCAAGGCTTTCTCTTATCATCCTTTCCTTGGCACTTTCTTTTTCTTTAACAACCTTTGTTTCCGCAGGCTTTATGAATTCGCTTATTGGCTTGCTTCCTTGCTTTGTAATTGCAAGGTTTAACTGTACAATATCAGCTGCCACAATGTTTCCTCTCATGGTTTTCCTGATATATTTTCCTTTTACGTTGCTTTTTACTCCAATTCCTTTTTTGACCAAAAGCTTCTTTCTGCCCTGCCCTTCCAATGTAAGCTTCATTGGAAAGCCCTGCTTGTCGCTTCCGCCGGTTATTTTTGCCTTAAAGCCGGTCAGGCCAACTGTTCCCAGGTCAACCTCATCTCCAACTTTCTTGTTCAGGAAAACAGCTTCTTCGGTCTTTTTGTTGTAAGCCTTTCCTGTTTTTATATCTGATATAACAAGCTTCATTTAGCTTTCCTCCTTTTCCTTTGACATTTTTCTTTCCAGTTCCTTGATTTCTTCAATCAATTCCTGTTCTTCAATATTAAAATAATTTTCCATCTCGGCAAGTTCTGGGAACTGCCTTGGCGGGATATATGAATAAACCACTTTGTTTTCTTCCAAATTTCTTCCAACGACCCCTTTGTCAATTGAAACAGCAACTTCCTGGCCTTTGACTGCCTGGTCAATGCTTTTGCCCTGCACCTGCACAGCTGACACTTTTCCAATAGGGTTTCCTTTTTCATTAAAAACTTTAATGCCTGATCTTAATTTTCCTTCCAAAACTTTCATTCCAATAATTGCCGGTTTTGTGTGCCTGAATGTATGCCCTTGCATAAATCTTAGTTTTACAGGCAGGGTTAATCTTGCAAGGCTTTTCTTTTTCTTTTCTTCCTGCTGTTGCTTTATCCATGCTGTGTACTCTTCCATTAATGAATAAACAACATTTCCTGCAAAGATTGGAATGCCCTGCTTTTTTGCTTCTGCTGTTGCGCTTTCCTCAATCTTTACGTTAAATGCAAAAATAACTGCCTTTAATTCATCCTGTTCCTTTTCTGCCATTGCCTCCATTACGTCCCGCCTTGTAACTTCTCCAACGTCTGCCTTCTTTGGCTTGAGTTTTGCCTCTGTTCTAAGTAGAACAATCAGGGCTTCAAGGCTTCCGAGAGTGTCTGCCTTTAAGACAGGGCCGATTGTGTCTGTTTCTTTTTTTACTGAAGCAATTTCTTTTTCAATGGCTGCCTTTTCCTCAATTCCTTTTTCTACAAGGATTGGCGAACCTGCAAGTGCATTTTCAAGGTTTGGAGCTGCAATTTTTATTCCGGCTGCTGCATGAATTTCCTTCACGTTTAGGAATTTGTCTGCAGTGTTTCCCCTTATTTCCTGTAATGGCTTTGGGATAAGCAATGCCCTTACCTTTGTTTCAATAACTGCGTTTTTTCCACCCAAAACAACTTTGTCATTAACTTTTAGAACGCCGCTGTAAAGAATTACGTCAATAGTTTTTCCAAGTCCTGTTTCTTCCTTCACTTCCAGGATTGTTCCCTTGCCTGGCCCGTTTTCGTCAATGCTTAACTTTTTCTCCAGGAATTTCTGGCTTAATCCTGTTAAAAGCATCAAAAGTTCCGGCAGGCCCTCGCCTGTCTTTGCGCTGATTGGCACAATAGGAACCTGTTTTGAAAAGTCTTCGCACCTGTCAAATCTTTCGCTTTGGAATCCATGGGTGTGAAGCTTTCCTACAATGGTGTAAATCTTTTCATCAATAATTGTTTCCATATCTCCTTTTTGATTTTTCAGGTTTTCAGAGAATTCTCCTTCTTTGCTTTCCCACCCCTGAATTAAGTCAAGTTTGTTTGCCGCAACAATGAACGGTGTCTTGAATGTTTTGAGAATGTTTATTGCTTCAATGGTCTGTGGCTGAAATCCCTGTGTTATGTCAACGATTAAAACTGCAAGATCTGCAATGCTTCCACCCCTTTCCCTTAAAGAAGTGAAGGCTGCGTGTCCTGGCGTATCAATAAACAAAAGGCCTGGAAAGCTGACGTCGAAACCATATTGTTTCATCAACTTTCCTGCAATCTTTTCAATTAAGTCTATTGGCATGACTGTTGCACCAATATGCTGGGTTATGGCTCCTGCTTCCTTTTCGGCAATCGTGGTTCCCCTTATCTTATCAAGCAAGAGGGTCTTGCCGTGGTCGACGTGCCCCAAAACCGTTACAATTGGCTGTCTAACTTTCATGCAAGGTCACGCCCCTTGAATGCGGAGTCTATTGCTTTGCAATAGACTGTGCTCACTTTGTTCGTCATAATAATCACTGTTAGTCAAGGCCTGTTGAGCCAAAACCTCCGTCTTTTCTGGTTGTGGAATCATCAAGTTCTGAAACAACTTCTACCTTTGCCTCTTCAACTCTTGCAACAACCATTTGGGCAATCTTTTTTCCTTTTTCTACCTTGTATGCTTCTTTGCCCAAATTGATTAGGATTACTTTGAGTTCACCCCTGTAGCATGAATCTACTGTACCTGGCGTGTTCAAAACTGTTAAGCCAAATTTGGAAGTAAGGCCTGTTTTGGGTCTTACCTGTATTTCAAACCCTTTTGGCATTGAAACTTGCAAACCTGTTCCAACAACTTTTATTTCGCCTGGCTGAAGAACGGTGTCCTCTATGGAGTAAAGGTCCATTCCACTGTCTCCCTCGTGGGCATACTGTGGAATTTTTGCATCTTCATTCATCTGCTTTACTTTTAACTCCATAGAAATCACTTCTTTGTCTTGTCAATATAGGTTTCGTCCCTGCTGTATATCCAGTCAAAGTTCATTT
>JAFCCH010000008.1 GCA_017610265.1 Nitrososphaerota archaeon | reverse complement strand
AGCCAGTACAAAGCTTATGAAAAGAAACAAGGCGCTTGGAGGATTTGTATTCAAGCACTTTGAGACAATCGGCTGGATTTTTACAATTCTTTTAATGGTAAGCCTTGTATACAGTGCCTACACTGTTTACAACCTTGCGATTTACGGGAGTTGTGACCCACAGACCCCTGAAACATGCGTTTTTACTCCAAACACTGTTCCAGATCCAAACTGCACTCTTGAAACAGGGCCTGTTGAAGACTGCGACGGAATTGAATGTGATTTAACAAACAATGGCACCTAAAGCAAGGTCTTGTAGGAAGTAAGATTAATGAACATTGAAAAAATAAGAGAAGACTTTCCATTGCTGCAATTAAAGCACAAGGGAAAGCCAATAATATACTTTGACAATGCTGCAACATCCCTCAAGCCGCAGCCGGTTATTGACGCAGTAAACCATTACTATTCAGAGATTACTGCAAACGTGCACAGGGGCGTTCACAGAATGAGTGAGGAGTCAAGCAAACTTTATGAAAAAAGCCACAAAAAAGCAGGGCAACTCATTAATGCAAAAGAAGAAGAAATTATTTTTACAAAGAATACAACAGAGTCATTCAATCTTTTGATGTACTCGCTTTTCATGCAGGGCTTTTTTGAAAAAGGCGACGAAATTCTTGTAAGTGCAATGGAACACCATAGCAATATTGTGCCATGGCAGTTTCTGGAAAAAAGAGTCGAAGTAAAGCTAAACTTTGTTGAGTTGAACAACGATTATACCTTGGACATGCAGGACCTCGAAGAAAAAATTTCGGGAAAAACAAAGCTTGTTTCAATAATGCATGCAAGCAACACTGTTGCAACCATTACGCCTGCAAAAGAAATTGCAAAGATTGCACACGACCACAATTCACTATTTGCATTGGATGCCGCGCAAAGCGCACCCCATATGCCGCTTGATGTTAAAAAGATTAATCCAGACTTTCTCTGCTTTTCAGCCCACAAAATGCTTGGCCCAACAGGCATTGGTGTTTTTTATGCAAAAAAGGAAATGCTTGAAAAGATGCCTCCTTTTCTTTACGGAGGAGACATGATTCACACAGTGAAAAGACATAGCTCAACATGGAACAGGCTTCCATACAAGTTTGAGGCAGGCACTCCAAACATTGCCGGTGGAATTGCTTTTGGAGCAGCGATTGACTACCTGCAAAAGCTTGGCATGCAAAACATTGAAAGACATGAGAAAGAGCTTACAAAATATAGCTTGGAAAAAATGCAGGAAGTTGAAGATATTGAACTCTTCTGCCCAAAGGATGCTGAAAAGCAAGGTGCAATAGTAATGTTTGGCTCAAAGAACATGGAGGCTCACGACCTTGCCCTTGCATTGGACGAAGCAGACAATATTGCAATTAGAAGCGGAATGCATTGTGCAGAACCCCTTGTAAGCAAGCTTGACAGCGAGGGACTTGCAAGAGCCTCATTCTATTTGTACAATACAGAAAAAGAAATTGACTTGTTTGCAGAAAGTCTGCAAAAAATATTATCTGTTTTTGGCAAATAAAATGAACCAAAACCACAGTTTCAAAAAACCATATTAATGGTTTCAGCTGCAATTTGTTTGATGATTTCCATTGAAAAATATTTCCATAAAAATAAACGGCTTGCATTGCAAGAGCTGTGAAAAAAATGTGCAAGAAAAAAATTATTGAACTTGACAGCGTAAAAGAAATAAAAGTAAGTTTTGTCGAAGAAAATGCAAAAATTGTTTTTAATGAAGAGGTTTAAGACAAAGATTAGGAAAAAGGGCTGCTAGAAATGGAGGATTAAAGTGTGATGCTGGCAGCAAAGGCCAGGCTCCAAATGAACACAATAAAGGAAACAATAAGTGTTACTAGTGTAATGCTTACAAAGCTGATTATTGCCCCTTTAAAGAAAGAAATCTTGTTTGCAACTGCAACCGCGTTGCCTTGAACATAAAGACCCCAAATAAGCTTGATAAGCCCGAGAACCACTCCAACCATAAGCACAGGGGTTAGAGCTTCAACGTCCAAGGTAAACTGCAATCGAACTTAAAAGCGCAAAGGCGATTGATAAAATTGTACTGTATCCAAGCAGGGCAATTGTTTTTTTGACATCCCCTTTTCCCTTAAAAATTATTCCTGCAATCATGGCTGCAAGCCATCCTGCAACCGCAATAATTGCAACTGAGAGAAATACTCCGAGTATTAGACCAAGTGCAATAAAGAGCTGGCTTTCAGGAGGCGTTCCGTAAAAGACCCCGCTTAAAACTGTTATGCCTGTTGCAATGGCTGAGAGAAGCAATGTCATTGCAAGACCTTCTTCAATTGTTGCCTTTTTTTCCAACTGTTTAAAGGCCTTTTTTGGATTGAAAAGAATTATTGGCAAAATTTCAAAGTTTAAATGAGTTTTTTTCTGCATTCAAGAATAAGAAGTCAATGCTTATATTTAAAGCTTTTTAAGAAGAAGAAAAAGAAAAAAAGGAGCTGAATTCACAATGGAAGTCCAGCAAATCCTGTTGCTCCGCCCATACCGCTAAAAATTGCGGAAGCCATTGCTAACAATACAGCGGCCATGAGGAAGAATAAGATTATTCCAATAACTAGTCCAACTAAGAGTGGAAGAAGTATTACAGCAATTGCCTTTCCACGTGAAAGTTTCTGCACAGCCTCTGTTGCAAGCACTGTCAGAACTATTTGCCAAATGTAGACAAGGATTCCAACAAAGAATATCAAACCTCCAACAATAAGGGCAGTACCAATACCTCCAAATCCTGCGAGAGCAATAATCAAAGCAAACAAGACTCCGAGTGTGCCTGTGATTGATGCATCAATCATTGCAAGGACTCCTATGTAATTAGTGAAGCTTCCCTTGCCTCCAAAAATCATGGAGAGTATATGAAAAACCAATCCAGCAGCAAATACTATAAAAATACTAACAATTGGATTTACAATTATTGCGACAAAGGCACCGAAATCTCCAAGGATTGCACCTCCGATTCCTTGTAATACTCCAACAATTACTGCGGCGATTGCAAGGTTTTTGAGGCCTTCTTCCAAAGAGGTTGCAGCAATATCAGCTGGCTTTTTCTTAAAAAGTAAAACTTCAATCCATTCGTTAAAAAACATCGTGATTTCACCTCCAAAACTTTTAGATAGAATAGGATATTTCGTTGGAAGAGCTTTTAAAAGTTTTCCCCATTATATATTATATATACTATATATAGGTGGCTTTTTTGCCTAACGAATTGTTTGAATCAATAAAAATCCCTAAGGAACGAATAGGCGTTCTAATTGGCCCAGACGGCAAAATAAAGAGAAAACTGGAAAAATTGACTGAAACAACAATTAAAGTGGACAGTGAAACAGGTCTTGTTGACATTGAAGGAAGGGGAAATTCTGCCAATTTTTATGACACAGTAAATGTCGTAAAGGCAATAGGGCGTGGTTTTTCTCCGGAGAATGCGTTTGCATTGGTTGGAGAGGAAATGATTTTGGACATTATCAAAGTTTCCGACATTGTTGGAGGTGGAGAAAAAACTTTGAAGACAAAAAGGGGAAGAATTATTGGAACTCACGGCCTTGCAAGGGAATCAATTGAAAAAGCTACCGATACTAAAATTTCTGTGCTGGGAAAAACGGTTGCAATAATTGGAAAACCCAACGATCTTGAACTCGCCAGGAAAGCAATTGAAATGCTTTTGGATGGAGCAAGGCACAAGACAGTAATGGATTTTTTACAAAAGGCTCGCAGTGAAGAAACAAGGTTTACTATTTAGGGTGCAGTGAAATGGCGGATAAGAAAAACATTGAACCAGCTATTGTTGGAGCAGAACAGCTTGCAAAAGAATTCAAAGAGCACAGTGTTGCAGAATTCTTTAAGAAAAACAAGCAAATGCTCGGATTGTATGGAAAGGTTAGGACACTTACAACAGTAATACATGAATATGTTACAAATTCTTTGGATGCATGCGAGGAAGCAAACATCCTTCCGGAAATTGAAGTAAAAATCGAAGAGCTTGGAACAGAGTATTATGAAATTACTGCAAAAGACAACGGCCCAGGCTTAACAAAAGAAACTGTTGGAAAGGCACTTGGACAGTTGCTTGCCGGGACAAAGTTTCACAGAATGATTCAAAGCAGGGGACAGCAGGGAATTGGAAGCGCAGGCTGTACAATGCTCTCCCAGTCAACAACAGGAAAACCAACCAAGATTATTACAGGAACAGGCAAGGGAAAGCCAATAAGCCTTGAACTTACAATTGACCCAAAGCACAACGCCCCAAAAATAGCCAACCTAAAAGAAATTGATAAGAATTTCAGGGGACTGGCAGTAAGGGCAAAATTCAAAGGCGTTCTATACAGGGATTCGGAACAAGGTCCATTAGAGTACTTGAGGAGAACAGCAATTGCAAATCCTCATGCACAAATAAAGTTTACCGACCCAACAGGCCAAAAGTTTTTGTTTAAGAAAAGTGCGGCAAAGGTTCCAAAGCCTCCGATTGCAGTCAGGCCACACCCAAAGGGCGCAACGGTTGACGAAATGGTTAGCCTTTCAAAATACACAAGCGCAAGAAGCGTTAACAGCTTTTTAAGAAACGACTTTGACAGAATGGGCCAAAAAAGCCTGGAAGCGGTTACAAAAAAGGTTTCTTTTGACATGAAAAAGGACCCAAAGCAATTGAGATGGGACGAAGCAGAAGAAATTGTAAAAGCGTTTAAAGAAGTTGATTTTATTGCACCAAGTTCTGATGCACTAAGACCAATTGGAGAGGAAAGAATTACCAAAAGCCTGCAGAACATTGTTGACCCTGAATTCCTACATGTTATGACAAGAAAACCACAGGTTTACAAAGGCGGTTTTCCATTCCAGGTGGAAGTTGCAATAGCATATGGTGGAAAATCTGGAAGAACAGTTGCAGGGCCAACAGGCCAGGAGAAAAGGCTTGAGGTAATGCGTTTTGCAAACAGGTCTCCTTTGCTTTTTGACACAGGAAATTGTGCAATTACAAAAGCTGTTCACAGCATTGACTGGAAAAGATATGACATAAAGGACATTGACCACGCACCGGTTACAGTCCTAATAAACTTTATTTCTGTTTACATCCCTTACACAGGAGCAGGAAAGCAGGCAATTGCCGACGAAGACGAGGTAATTGAGGAAATCAGGCTTGCTTTGATGCAGACAGGAAGAAAGGCAGGAAGATATATTTCAGGAAAGAGAAGGGAAGCTGAAAGGCTTATGAAAAGGGAAATCTTCTACAAGTATATTCCTGAAATTGTCGGCGCACTAAATCAGATTACCAACGACAGCAAGGAAACACTTGACAAAAAGCTTAGAAAGATGGTTTTGACAAAACTTAAACTTGATGATGCAAAAGAAGCCGAGGAAGAAGAAGCAAAAAACGGCAATGAAAATGGAAAGGCCAAAGAAGAAAAGCCAAAAAAGGAAGAGAAATCAAAAAAAGAAGTAAAAAAGCCAACGAAAGAAAAAAAGAAAGTAAAGGGTGAGAAGAATGCCAAAGCAAAAAAATAAAGTTGCAAAAGAAAAAGAAACTCCAAAGCAAATTGCTGCAAAAATCTACGACATGGCAAAAGGCATTGTGGCAGACATCAAAAAGGAAACCGATCCAGAATTTGTTACACAGCAGCGGGGAAAAAGCAATGTTGAGTTTGACGAAAAGAAAGGCATTCTAAAACTTGGAGACAAGGAAACCACAAGAACTTTCTTGAACGTTGGGCATGCAAAGAAGTTTATGCAAACCATGCTTGTTTCGGCAAAAGCACACGAATACTTAAAGCACAATAAGACAGCTTCAATCAGAGAAATTTACTACGAATTAAAGCACACTGTGCCAAACACAAAAGAAAACACTTTTGAAGGGCAGACAGAATCAGATTCATGCATTGTTGATCTTGAACACAGCATTAACTCAATCAGGGAAAAATTAAACCTTCACGCAAATCCAAAGGGAACATTGTACGGAGACATTACACTAAAGGACAAAATGCACCACAACGACACCTTTAATTGTGGAAAACTAGGCAGGGGCGGATGGAGCATTATGTCAAGGCTTGAGCCGGAAGAAATTGACATTATGAAAATAAACGCCAAATATGTTTTAGTAATTGAGACAGAGGCAATGTATGAAAGGCTTGTAGAGGAAAGGTTTCCAAAAGACAACAATTGCATTCTTGTAAGCACAGGAGGACAAGCTGCTCGTGGAACAAGAAGGTTGATTCACAGGCTTCACACCGAAAAAAAGCTGCCTGTTTATGTCTTCACTGACGGAGACCCCTATGGGTGGTATATTTACAGTGTTATCAAACAGGGTTCAATGGCTTTGGCTGCACACTCTGGCTTTATGGCATGCCCTAACGCAAAATATATTGGAATGACTCTTGATGACATTGAAATATACGACCTTCAAAATGTAACAGAGAAGATGAAGGACGGAGACCTTAAGAGGGCAAAAGAAATGATGGCCTACCCCTGGTTTCAAAACGAAGCATGGCAGCACCAGCTGAAAAAGGCCTTGAAGGAAAAGGTCAGAATAGAACAGCAGGCTCTTGCAAACAAGTCACTTGAATTTGTTGCAACCGAGTATTTGCCAACAAAGATTAAGAAGAAAGACTTTTTGCCATAATATTTATTTATGACACTGCTTTGTTTTACAACCTGCAAAGATGCAAGAGAAACAAGAAAGATTGCAAAGTCTCTTTTGGAGAAAAAGCTTTCCCTAATTGCCATCACAAACTTTAATATACTATTTCTGATTAATTTATTTAGCCTAAAGTGATTAATCATGCCTGAAAAGCAAAGAGTGATATTGTGCGACATAGATGATGTCCTAACCTTTAATCGAAAAAATAGCGGGAAAAGGGAACGAGTTATTGACGAAAGGGCAATTAAGAGAATTAAGAAACTTATTGAAAAAGGATACAAAGTTGCATTTATCACAGGCAAATCCGCAAACTATGTTCTGGCAGACTTTGTTCCTGTTTTGAAAAAGTACGGTCTTGAAAACAAATGCCTTTTGTACGGAGAACATGGTTTTTACAGGATTAACGGCAAAGAAGTTTTAATGGTTCCAGAGGGAAAAGCTTTTCAAAAAAAAAGGGGAAAGCTTCTCTCAGAAATTGAAGCAGTATTGGCAAAAAAAGGAGTCAAATACTTTTTTCCAAAAAATGACGCAAAGCTTGTAACTCTTTATTTTAAATTGAAAGACCCTTCACCCGCAAACAAGGCAATTTTGAAGCAATCGGTTAAGCAAGCCATTGCAAATTTAAACAAATCAAAAGCAGCGTCCCACGAAATAAAGTTCCATCTAACCAAAAGTGGGTGCGATGTTTACCCTGCAAGCCAAAGCAAGGGCAATGCTGTAGTAGACGCTTTGAAAAGATGGGGTCTGCTTAAACAGGTGATTAGGGAACGAGCCTACAAAGATATTAAGGGGCAATTTGTTGGAAGGGCCTATGGAGACCTTTACACTGACAGACAGATGGCCCGCGGCCCAAAGATAAGCTTTTACAGAATTGACAAAAAAAGCCCTGAATTTTTGAAACGAACAAGATTTCTTGGCTTAAAATTCAGAAGCAGAAGCCTAAGGCAGGACATTGCCAAAAAGCAAAGAGCCTTGCCCAGAAAAAGCCTTAAAAGAAAAACTTTGAATATTGCAAGAAGGATTCTTCCAAAGTAATTGGAAGAAAGAAAGTGACTATTTAGCTTCTTTTATTATTTTGACAACGCCGTGATTTGCATTAACTTCTAGCAAGTCGTTGTCTTTTATTAACCTGATTGCAAGCCTTGTTCCCACAATATATGGCTTTCCTAACTCTCTTGCAATTATGGCTGCATAGCAGGTTAGACCGCCCTTATCTGTTACAATTGCACCTGCTTTTGCCATTGACGCAACAAAATTAGGCAGTGTCATTCTAGTAATTAAAATATCTCCCTCAGAAATCTTTTCATAGGCAACGTTTGCACTAAGGCAGATTTTTGCCTTGCCAACAATCCTTCCCTGCGAGGCAGACATTCCCTGGATTTCTTTTTGAATTAATTCATGGCCAAGGCCTGTTTCTTCATCTCTCTTTTTCAAAGCCTCTTTGCTAAACCATTCCTCGCTTTTGCCATTTGAATGGTATTCACAAAGCCATCTGTCTTTTCTTTTTGCAAGCAGGTCAACATCAATTTTCTTTTTTTCTTTAATGGTTTGAACAAGCTCAAGCGGCCAGTAATAGTAAAGCAAGTCCTTTGTGGTCTTGTGCCTTTTGGCAAGCTCTGTGTAAATTAACCTAATATTGTGAGCTGACTTCATTTGCCCTTCTTTTCGCAGATCGTGCAAGACAGGATATTCCTCAAAAATTCAGGCAAAGGTTTTCATTAAAGGGTTTTTTTCAGCCAGTTCAAAGTTACTCCACTATTTTATGGCAGAAGAACTTCCGCAAAGAATAAGGGAGAAAACAATTGAAGAAGAGGCCAAAAAAAGAATGAAGGGATGCGTAATTGTTATGAGCCTTAAAGGTGAAAAGGTCTTTGGTGAAAAAGATTTTAAAGAACTTCAAAAAGCTATGGAAGAAGAGCATGAGGAAATGGAAATACTTATAGGGCAGGCTACCTCGCTTGGAACAGCAGCGGGTACAGTAAAAATTTGTACAACAATAGAGTCTCTTGAAAAAGTTAAAGAAGGCGACATTCTTGTTGCCTCAATGACAAGACCGGAATTTGTTCCGGCAATGAAAAAAGCCACGGCAATAGTAACAGATGAAGGTGGAGTACTATGCCATGCCGCAATTATTTCAAGAGAAATTGGAATTCCTTGTGTAATTGGCACAAAGCTCGCAACAAAGGTCTTGAAAGACGGCGATATTATTGAAGTAAGAGCTAGCCACGGAAGAGTAAAGATCCTAAGATAAATTACTTTTTCTTGTAGCCAACAACTTCTTTCAGGTAATCAACGATTGCAGGATTCTGCAAAGTAGTTGCGTCACCAAGCTTTTCGTTGACCAGTATGCTTTTAAGGAAGCGCCTCATTATCTTTCCGCTTCTTGTCTTAGGCAAGCCCTTGACAAAGATTATTTGATGAGGTTTTGCAGTCGGTCCAATCTCCTTTTTTACAGCGGAAACAATTCCTTTCTGCAAATCTTCTGATGGTTCAATGTCACGCTTTAAGACAATGAATGCAACAGGAACCTGGCCTCTTATTTCATCAGGCTTTGGAACAACCGCTGATTCAATAATTGCAGGATGTGAATTTAGTGCGTCTTCAACTTCTGCGCTTGAAAGCCGGTGACCTGCGACCTTCATTACGTCGTCGACTCTTCCAGTAACCCTTATATTGTGCTTGTCATGCCATTTTGCACCGTCAGCTGTAAAGTAGGTTTTGTTGCCGTACTCACTCCAGTAAGTGTCCCTGTATTTCTTTGAATTGTTCCAGACTCCTCTCAAAAGGCCTGGTGGGAACGGTGGCTTGAAAACAAGATAGCCTGTTTCTCCTTTTTTGACTGGCTTGCCCATGTCGTCAAGGATTTCCGCGATTGTTCCAGGGAAAGGCCTTCCGGCAACAGTTGGAATAAACGGGCCAATGCCAGGCAAAGCAGTTATTAGTGTTCCGCCTGTTTCAGTCTGCCACCAGGTGTCAATTACAGGGGCTTTTCCCCCTCCAATTGTCTTGAAATACCAGTACCATGCTTCATTGTCAATTGGTTCCCCAACTGTTCCAAGAAGCCTAATTGAAGAAATGTCATGTTTCTTAATCCACTTGTCGCCCATTTTTTTGAACATTCTAATTGCTGTTGGTGCAGTGTAGAAAACTGAAACACCGAATTTTTCAACAATGCTCCAGAATCTGCCCCAGTCAGGATAGTCAGGACCCCCCTCGTAAACAACCATTGTGGCGCCGACAGATAAGGGACCATAACAGGCATAAGTGTGTCCGGTTATCCAGCCTATGTCGGCCGTGCACCAGTAGACATCATTGTCATGTAAATCAAAATCAAACAAGGTTGTCCAATAAGCCTGTGTTAAGTAGCCCCCAGTATCGTGAATTACCCCCTTTGGCTTTCCTGTTGTGCCAGAGGTGTAAAGAAGGAACAAAGTTGAATTGGCTTCCATTGGTTGTGCCTTGCATTCAGCCTTTGCCTCTGCAATAAGCTCGTGATACCAGACATCTCTTCCGTCCATCATGTCAACATTATTGCCAAGCCTTTTGACAATGACTGCTTTTTTTACGCTTTTTGCGCTTGAAGCAAGATCAGCCTGTTTCTTTAGTTCAATTGGCTTGCCCCTTCTAGAATATCCATCACAGGTTATTACGACCTTTGCCTTGCAGTCGTCAACCCTTGTTCTAAAGCTTTCTCCAGAGAAAGCTGAAAAAACAACGCTGTGAATTGCCCCAATTCTTGCACATGCAAGCATTGAAACTATAACTTCCGGAATCATTGGAAGATAAATTCCAACTCGATCACCTTTTTGTATGCCAAGTTTTTTCAAGGCATTTGCAAACTGGCAAACTTCCCTATGAAGCTGTTTGTAGGTTAATACCCTTGGTTTTTCGTTAGGAGATTCTGGCTCCCAAATAATTGCGGCCTTGTTTCCTCTTTCTTTAAGGTGTCTGTCAAGGCAGTTGTAACTTGCGTTAAGCTTTCCACCCAAAAACCATTTGAAGTAAGGCGGCTTTTCCTCATAAACCTTTTTCCAAGGAGTTTCCCAATCAAGGCCGTCTTGAGCCAATTTTGCCCAAAATGCCTTTGGATCCTTTGCCGCGTCTTTGTAAATTTTATCAGTTCCTGCCCAAGCCCTTTCCTTCATGTCAGGCGTTGGCCAATAAATATGTTTCTTGCTTTTGTCAACTTCAACCAGTTTTGGACTCTTCATAAACTCACCAAAAAAAGAACGTTGTTAAAGTTTAAAAAGTTATTGGGACGATTGCAGAGGCAATTGTCCAGTCAGAGAACAAAGGGAATAATCATCAAGGAGACAATTGTCATCAGTTTTATCAGAATGTTTAAAGATGGGCCAGCAGTATCTTTGAAAGGGTCGCCAACAGTGTCTCCTATAACTGCTGCCTTGTGTGCTTCGCTTCCTTTGCCGCCAAATTTCCCTGCCTCAATATACTTCTTTGCATTGTCCCAGGCTGCTCCGGCGTTTGCCATAAAGACAGCCATCAAAAACCCTGTTGCAATTGCTCCCGCCAAAAATCCGCCAAGCGCTTCAGGGCCCAAAACAAGTCCAACTGTAACAGGTGCAAGAATTGCAATTAAAGAAGGGACAATCATCTCTCTCAATGCGGCTTGTGTGCTGATTGCAATGCATTTTTCATAATCAGGCTTTGCTTTGCCTTTCATCAATCCCTTAATTGTCTTAAACTGGTGTCTAACTTCCACAACCATTGCAACTGCAGCCTTGCCAACGGCACTCATTGTAAAAGCAGAGAAAACAAATGGCATTAGTGCTCCCAAAAACAAGCCGACTGTTACTGCCGGGGTTGCAATGTCAATAATGTCAAGTTTTGCCACAACAAGATAGGATGCAAAAAGTGCAAGTGCTGTTAGTGCAGCCGAGCTTATTGCAAACCCTTTTCCTATTGCGGCAGTGCTGTTTCCAACAGCGTCCAAGAGTTCTGTTCTCCCCCTAATCTTTTTGCCAAGCCCTGCCATTTCAGAGATACCGGCTGCATTATCTGCAACACTTCCGTAAGTGTCAGATGCTAAAGTTATTCCAAGGGTTCCAAGCATTCCAACTGCGGCAATTGCAACACCCATAATTCCGGAAAAATAATAACTTACAAGAATTACACCTCCAACTGCCAAAACCGGAACAGCAGTTGAAAGCATTCCAGTACTTAAACCTGCAATAACAGTTGTCCCTGCTCCTGATTTAGCTGCCGCTGCAATCTTTTGGGTCGGGCTGTGAAAAGGGCTTGTCACAATCTCTGTGCTGTAGCCGATTATTATTGCACCTGCAAGGCCTGCAACAATTGAGGCAAACAATCCAAAGTTTCCAAGGAAGTAAACCAGGAAAAAGTATGAAATAACTGCCATTAATATTGCAGCTACAAAGATTCCCTTGTCAATTGCACCAAAGAGATTGTCTTTCTTTACCCTGACTGCAAGAGTTGAAATAATTGAGGCAATGATTCCAATTGCTGCCAAAGCCAAAGGTATTAGAATTCCATTTGTTCCCATAAAAGTAAAGCCAATTACCATTGCGGCAATAATCGCGTCAACATAGCTTTCGAAAAGATCGGCCCCCATTCCTGCAACGTCTCCAACATTGTCTCCAACATTGTCAGCTATTACAGCAGGGTTTCTTGGATCGTCTTCCGGAATGCCTTGTTCAACTTTTCCAACAAGGTCTGCTCCAACGTCGGCTGCCTTTGTGTAAATGCCTCCTCCAACTCTTGCAAACAATGCAATTGAACTTGCTCCAAAGCCAAAGGCATAGATAATGGTTGGATCACCAAAAACAAGATAGCAAATTGTTACTCCTAAAAGGCCCAGGCCAACAACTGCAAAGCCCATTACGCTTCCTGAAGCAAATGCAACCTCAAAACCTGCTTTTACGCTTTTTCTTGCAGCTTGTGTTGTTCTACTGTTTGCACTTGTGGCAGTCCTCATTCCGATGTTTCCTGCAATTGTGCTGAGTAAGGCTCCAAAGATAAAGATTGCTGCGGAATTTATTCCAAATGCAATAAAGAGAAGAATTGCAACTACTGCAACAAAAATTGCCATTACTTTGTATTCTGCGTAAAGAAAGGTCATGGCCCCCTTGTGAATTAAATCGGAGATTTCAACCATTTTCTTGTTGCCCCTTGGATAGGACAAAACCTCCTTTCTTTTGATAAAGCTCAGAACAAGAGCAATCAGTGAAGAGGCAATAATTGCGTTGATAAGCATACTCATAAGCTAATTAGAGGAAATAAGATGTATTTTAAGGTTTTGATGAAGCTGTTTTTGGCTCTAATAGTATAGAAACAACCTTGTCGATGTCACCCTCTGCAAGCAAATCAAAAACTCGCTTAACATCAAAGGCGTCCTTGAAATTTGTTTCAGCAAGGTTTTTTTCAAGAACGTCAAAGCCCATTGCTGAAACACTTTTCTTTCCAAACTGGGCTTCCCTCAAAGCCTCAAGCTTTTGCTTAAAGCCTGCTTCCTCAAAATTTGAATCTATAAAGAGATGGGATTTTTCCCCAAACTTTTGATAAATGCCTTTTAGATCAATGTTTGCCTGGTTAAGGCCCTTTGTAAGACTTCCTTTTAACTTAAGCTTTACCAAGGGCATTTCGTTTGAAGAAGAAAGTATTTCTGAAAGCTTTTTTTCAACGGCTTCCTTTATTTGCTCAAGTGTTGCGTCCTTGAATTCAAGCTTTTCAAACAAGAACTGCCTTTGTTTTGGCAATTGCTTAAAGTCAACCTTTTTGGAAACAGAATCAAAGAAGAAAACTCCCTTTGGCTTTTTGGATTCCAGTTTCTTCATCTGAGTTACAACAGTTGAGCCTGTTACAAGAAATTGTTTTGTTTCAAGGTTTTTGTCAGAGGCCCAGTGAAGATGGCCGTCAATGATTAAGTCAAAATTTGATGGCAGGTCAGCCAAGCCAATTGATGCAATCATGTCATCATCAAACGGAAGGAATTCCTTAATGCTTTGGTGCAATAAGATGATATTGCTTGCCCCCTGCACAGGCTTTGGATCCCACATCTTTAAGGCGTCAAGAGCCTTTTTTTCTGGCACGCCACTTAAGCCCTGAACCGCAATCTTTTCTCCGCCTTTTTCAAAGAAGGCTGTTGCTGCATGAAGGTAAACAAGACAGCCTGCTTGCTGCAAAACCTCCAAAGCATTCTTGAAGTCCTTGCTTCTAAACTCGTGGGTTCCTGCAATAGAGATTACTGGCACGTGAGAGAAATAAAAATCTTCTTTTTTGCCTGCCTTCTCCCATTGGACAATTGACTTTTCCGAACCGCTTTTTCTAAGCAGGGAGAAAAGCTTGAACATTTCAAGCCAGGCAGTTTGTGAAGGAATTGCTTCGTTGAATAAGTCGCCTGCTAAAAGAATTAAATCCGCCTTTTCGCTTAGAGCAAGTTCAAAAGCCTGTTTTGCCTGGTCAAAGGCTTCTGTGCTTCTCTTAGAACCCTTGCCAAAGCCAATGTGTGTATCTGAAAAAATTGCTATTTTCATTCCCAAAAACCCAATATTATTATTCAGGGAATATCATTAATATATTATGGCAAAACCTGTGCTGATTAAAAAAATTGATTTGTTGGTTCACCCGTTTTTTTACAGAAGAGACCATTACAGCAAGGAAGAAGCAGGGATGCTTCTCAAAACCTGGAAAAGGCATATTGACGAGGTTGCCAAGGATCCAAACAGACTGCTTTTTGCATGCCCTTCAGGCGTGCAGTCAGACCCCCAAAAAAAGAGAAGCAGGGAACTTTTCAAATATGCAAAAGAAACTCTTGGCAAAAGGTTTGGCTTGTTTGCAAAGCCAAAGAGCAAAAACCCTTTTTATGACAACACAGGTAAGCCGTTTACAAATTTTGAATCCCTTATGCTAAACAAGGGCTTTGTTGTAAAGCCAAGTCAAGTGAAAACAAGGGCATTTGGAGAATACACCCATGTCTGTGTAACAGATTATTTGACAAAGTTCAATATTCATGTAGGCCTTCAAAATATTATTCCTTACAGAAACAAGCAGAGCACAATAATGCCAAGAAAATCTGTTGGAAGCTACGATGATTTGTTAAAAGTAAAGGATGTACTTCGCTCCAAGGAGTTAGCAAAGACGCCCGAGGGAAAGAAATTGCTGAAAGAGCTTAGCCAAAAGTTTTCCGAGAGAAGAATAAAGAAGGCAAACATGATTGCAATGGAAAGATGGGGCGGAAAAAAGGAGCACTTTAAGACAAGGATAAAGCGAAGAAAGTGATTAGCCAACTAATGAAACTAGTCAATCATTTTTAGTGTTTTGTCAAGTTCCTTTTTGGCTTCTTTCAAAAGAGTTTTTCCAGAAGCGGTAATGCTGTAAATTGTCTTATTGCCCTCTTTTTTGGCCTTTACAAAATTGTGCTTTTCAAGCTTGTACAAAACAACGTAAACGGAAACGTTTCCAGGCAAGAAGCCGAATTTTTCTTCAACCTCTTTTCTAAGGACATAAGCGTGAGAGCTTTCTTTCTTAAGCATGCTAAGAAGATAAATCCACAAAAGTTCTATGCCCAACTTTCTCTTAAGCCTGGTTATTTCCTTGCTTTGCCCTAAACCCATGCAAAAAAGAGGTGACAAAAGTTTTATATATATAAAATAGCTAATTATATCACTATTTTACAGTTGTAAAATAGTTTATGTTTGTAAAAGACTCGGAGGTTTTTTAAATATGGGAAAAATTAAGGTTGCGATTGCAGGAATTGGTAATTGTGCTTCTTCACTTATTCAAGGAGTGGAATTCTATAAAGATGTAAAAGAAGGCGATGAGCTTGTTCCAGGGCTTATGCACAATGTTATTAGAGGCTACAAAGTTTCAGATATTGAGTTTGTTGCCGCTTTTGATGTTGACAAAAGAAAGGTTGGAAAGCCGTTGAACAAGGCAATTTACGAAAAGCCTAACAATACATACACAATAATGGAAAAAGTTTCAAAGTGGGGAGATGTCATTGTACAAAAAGGTCCTGTTTTGGACGGAGTAGCAGACCACATGATTGAATACTCGGAAGATGTTTCTTTCAGGGTTGACGAAAGCCAAAAGCCTGCTGACACCACAAAGATTTTGAAAGAGTCAGGAGCAGAAATCCTGATGAACTACATGCCGGTCGGATCTGAAAAGGCAACACAGCACTATGCACAGGCTGCCTTGGACGCAGGAATTGCTTTCTTGAACTGCATTCCATCATTCATAGCCTCAGACCCCGAATGGGAAAAAAAGTTTGTGGAAAAAGGACTTCCTTGTGCAGGCGACGACATAAAAGCGGAAGTAGGTGCTACAATAGTACATAGGACTCTTGCAAAACTGTTCGATGACAGAGGTGTAAAGATTACTGGGACATACCAGCTAAATGTTGGCGGAAACACAGATTTCCTGAACATGGCAAGGCACAACAGATTGAAATTCAAAAGAATTTCAAAGACAGAGGCTGTACAAAGTAATCTGAAAGTTCCTTTGGAACCTGATAAGGTTCATATCGGACCAAGTGACTTCGTGCCATGGATAAAGGACAGGAAAATTTGTTTTTGTCGGATCGAGGGCGAGAAATTTGGCAGAGCACCAGTTAATATTGAAGTCAGGTTACAGGTCGAAGATTCTCCAAACAGTGCAGGTTGTACAATTGACGGGATTAGATGCCTGAAACTTGCTTTGGATAGAAGCATTAAAGGAAAACTTGATAGCATAAGCGCCTACATAATGAAACATCCGGCAATACAATATCCAGACCCTGTTGCAAGAGATATGGTCGAGGAATTTATTAAGGGCACAAGGGAACGCTAGAATCCAAAGAATATAAGAAGATTATATGGTTTGGCAATTCATTAAGAATTGCCTTATCAGTCTTCATTTTTATTAAAGAAAACAAAAGTTCTAATGGAACTTTTGATTCGTTTCTCCTAAAATGCTCCAATTGCCTTTTTGAATAATTTTTCTCAGTATGTTTACTCACTTCTGCCGCAAATAATCTATCACTCCCAAAAAAGATTTTTATCTCACCAATCAAAGCACAAACCTTGCTGGATTTTAGTCTGCCAAACTTGGAAATTTTCAGAACTATTTTTTTAAGCACTCTTTGTTTTTCAGGATTGAAATAGCCAATATGCCTATAGAAATTTATTATCGAAAACTGATTGGTTATTGAAAAACCAAAAGCATATTTGGAAATTCCAACGCCGTTTGTTGTAGGACAAGCAATAGTTCTTGTAGAGATTACCTCAAATTCCGCTAACAATTTCTTAATTTGGGAAAAAAACTTGAAAGCGTTTCCAAGCAATTCTTTAGTTTTTACCATTGTTAAACTTATTTCAAAAGAAAACTCCCTATTGGTTTTTACCCTGGGTTTACTGGCCTCAAAAGTAAAAAAGGTTTGTAAAAATCTACTTTTGATTTCACTGTTGCTATCCATTATCCAATTAGGAATAAGAAATTCTTTTTCAGTCTTATTTCCAATAGGAGAACCAGCAAGAATTAGTATTTGAGTAATTGTTGCACTGGAAACAAATGCCTTATAGGGTTGCTTTTTGAAATAACCTGATTTTGGTTTGTATGCTTGTATTTGTCCCTCAGTACCAAAAACTTTCAGGACAAGAGAAAAAAACCATTCACACTCCGCCTTATTGCTTAAATAAAGAATAATCTTTTTTGCCCTCGAATTCCCATCACTTGTATACCATTCCACATGCCCGTCAGTCATCAGTGCCGCGACCAGAGCAGCGAGCTCTGGCGAAGCATGTAATGGCAGAATCCTCTTTGCCAGAACCTTGCTCTTGTTTGTAATCCTTGGAAATGATTTAACAAATTGCTCAAAAGTAACAATTGTGCTATCCATTGGTTCACCAGTAAGACCTCGCTTTCGTTTTTTAAAGCAACTTTTATAGACGAGGTTTCCGGTAATCAAGGAAACTCATTTCTCCTCATATTCTTTAGCAACTCATCAAAAGTGAACCCGTTTCCAAACGGATTTCTTTTGTTTTCTGTAATCAAAAAACTCATCAAATCACCTCCAATTTATGAAGAATTTTTTCGTAGACGTCCTTGCGAATTTTGGAGGCATTAAATTCGTTGTCCAGAGCGAAGCGAAGGCAAAGATTTAAGCCGAGAAAATTCGAGTCCTAAGAAAAAATTCTCTATTGGAAGTGATTGATGCATCAAAGGAGAAAGGGAAAGGTAACTTTCCAACTTCTTTTCTTTTTTTATAAAAACTTATTAACCAGAAAGAACACTATTTTTACAATGCTTTACAAAAACAGGCAAATGTTTGACAAGCTTTCAACAAAGATTGGGATTATTTTCAGCAAGATTCCATTAAGCCCAAACCAGTGGACAATTATTTCATTGCTGCCTGCGTTTATCGCGGTCTATTATCTGGTGCAAGGCGACTTTTTGATGGCTGGCGCTTTCTTTATTGTTTCAAGCTTTCTTGATATGGTTGACGGCGCGGTTGCCAGAGTCACAAGAACTGTGAGCATGTTTGGAGCATATCTTGACACAATGGTTGACCGTTACGTTGAGGCAATAATTCTGTTTGGGCTTTTGTTTGTTGCACTGCCTGACTTTTACATTCCTGCTTTTGCATGGATTTTCCTATACTTACTTGGAAGCATGCTTACAACATATGCAAAAGCAGCAGCAAAAGAGAAAGAGCTTGTTCCAAGTGGAAAGGAATTGAAAGGCGGCTTGCTTGAAAGAGCTGAAAGGCTGTTAATCCTGTTCTTTGGAATTCTAGCCGCAAGCATTAATCCCTTGTACTTAACTTATGTTGTTGCAGGCCTTGCTTTTTTGACAAATGTTTCTGCATTGCAAAGAATGGCAATTGCAAAAGGCTTTGCAAAGAGTTAAAGCAAGGAATTATTTGAAAAGATCTTCAATCTTCTTTTTTGCTTCAGCAGGATAAAGAAGAAGCGGCCTTAGCACAACTAGCTTTCTTCCTTTGTTGAATTCCTCATAGGAGACAAGATCTTTAGTTTCAAGGCTTGAGTCAGCTGTGGCAATTGCCTTGATTCTTTGTTCCTCAATGAGTTTCTGCAAGTCCTTTTTCTCTGTTGGAATGAAAGGGCGATAATCATTGAATGGAATAAACTTTGCCAAATGTTTTTCAATTGTAGGAGTGATCTTTTTCACAATTGGAAAAATGTGACAGCCTCTGTGCATCAAAAGGAACGCAGCTGGAAGCTCGTCTTCCTTTCCCTCAAAGAACATTGCAACATTTCCCTCCACTCCAAGTGGAAGCCCGCCCAAACCCTTTTTGTCAAAAGCGTAAACAAAGAAATCCCTTGTTCTAATTTCTACCAGGACTTTTTTGTCTGGTTTGCTTAAATTTACTTTCAGGCCAGGAATGGCTTTCATCACTACTGCACCTAATTTGTTTTCAAGATCTTTTGAGGAAAAATCCTTGTTACTGCTAACCCTTACATCAAGGGCAAAAGAATCGCCTTTTTTCAACAGGTTTTTTGCAAATACAAGAACAGATTCCTCCATTAGGGAATAGTCTGCTTTTCTAAAATGCTGCGAGACCGCGGTTGCATGAATTCCTGAAACAGTTAAAAGAACTGTTTGAACCTTTTCCGGTTCCTCGCAGTAGATGTAAAGCCTTCCTCCACCCCTGGTAATTTCTGAAAAGGGAATCTTATTTTTCTTGAGAGAAAACTTTATGCTTTGCACAAGCTTTTTTGTGAAAAACTTCCTGACAAAAGGGCCTTTCAGAGAAATTTCTGAAGCCGTTTTTACAAGAAGGCAGCTTTCAGCATTTGACGAATTCATAACTTATTTAAACAACAAAAGCAATATATTAGTATAATGAAAACCAATAATGCAAGGCCATGCAATTGCTGCTGTTGCTGTTACTGCTAAGCATCGGCTTGCAGTATGACTTGGTTTTGAAACTGTTTGTTGAGTGTTTTTTTGAAACTAGAGATAAATGTATCGAATAAAAAAAATTCTGTACTGAATGCAATAGGCAATACTCCGCTAATCAAAATTGGAAACGTGTTTGCAAAGCTTGAAAGCGTCAATCCAAGCGGCAGCATAAAGGACAGGATTGCCCTGGAAATAATTGAAGAAGCGGAAAAAAAAGGAGAGCTGCAAAAAGGATACACAATTGTTGAAGCAAGCAGCGGCAATACTGGCATTGCACTGGCAATGGTTGGCGCGGCAAAAGGCTACAAGGTAAAAATTGTGATGCCTGAAAACATGAGTGAAGAAAGAAAGCAGCTTATGAAGGCCTTTGGCGCAGAGCTTATTTTGACATCAAAAAGCGGCAGCCTTAAAGAAGCCATAAGCAGGGTTGAAGAACTTGCCATGGAGCCAAAGACATTTTATGCAAGACAGTTCAGCAACCCAGCAAATTTGAAAGCCCAGGAAAAAACAGGGAAAGAAATACTAAACGAAATTGGAGCAGTTGACGCAGTGGTTGCAGGGGTTGGCACAGGTGGAACATTGATGGGAATCTCAAAAGTAATAAAAGAACACAATCCAAAAGTTAAGGCAATCGCGGTGGAACCGGAGGAAGCAGCAGTAATGTTTGGAGGCAGCAACGCAAGAATTGGAGAACACAAGATTCAGGGAATTGGAGACGGATTTATTCCAAAATTAATAAACATGGACAAAGTTGACGAAGTTTTTACGGTTAAAAGCGAGGAAGCTGTTGAGATGACAAGAAAGCTGGCAAGGGAACAAGGCCTTCTAGTGGGGATAAGCAGCGGAGCAAACATGCTTATAGCGCTTAAAATAGCAAAAAAATACGGCAAGATCGCAACTGTTTTGCCTGACAGAGGAGAAAGGTATTTAAGCATGGATTTGTTCAAAGGGAATAACAATAAAAAGGAATTTGAGGAAGAATATTAATTAACGCGGGGGTAGCAGAACGGTTATGCACCGGCCTGCAGAGCCGAGGAAGAGGGTTCGACTCCCTCCCCTCGCTTAAACCTGTTAAGTGAAGCGAAACGTTTAAATAAACTACTTGTATAAATATATACAATAGATGTTTTTATGGCAACAAAAACAATTCTGCATTATCCGAGGCTTGATACTGTGCTAATGGTAGAGGACACTATACAAGATGCAAAAAACTATCCTGCAAGAATGGAGCTCTGGAAGAGCCTACCCAAGCAGGTTCAGTACCAAACATTCCAAATAATCCTAGACTACTTGCTAAAATCAAACAAGATTATTTTCACAAAAGACAACAAGATAATGTGGATTGCGTCAAACCAAAAACTGGGCAAGGCAATCAAAAAAGGGAAGGAATACTGAATGTATAGAGTTGTTCCAGTAAAAGAGTTCGATGAAGAATTTGAAAAACTTAAGCAGAGAGCCAAACAAGGAGACGGAGAAAGCATCAAACTCGTAAAGCTAATTGAAAAAGGAATCAACAAACTCAAGTATAATTAGAAGTACGGCGACCACCTTTCAAAAGAGAAGATTCCAAAGGAATACCTAGAAAAATACGGAGTCAAAAACCCGTGGAAGCTGGACCTGTCATGGCTTGTTGGGCTTGTCTTAAACAACCCCTTTAACCTAGCTGTTCTGATAATGCTTTATGTATTTGCTTACGCAGGCGGAAAACAGAGTTTTGGGGGATTATCAAATTTTCAGCCCTTTTCATAGCAGTTTCTGCATTGATGCGGTTGTTTGGATTTCCTTTTCTTGCAACAACCATACCTGCAATCTATATAGCAATAACCATTTTTCTAGACACCTTTCCAAAAGAAAGTTTTATCCAAAGACATTTGGGAAAAATAAACATGGGCATTCTTTTTGGCGCAGGATTTATGCTTGCAGGCGCATAAGGGCAGAGTAAAGAAAACGTTTAAATACCACAAGGAACTATTTATTAGCTAGTTATGAACAGTACAGGACAAGCATATAGTGTTTTCAAATTGCTTATTGCTGCAATAGTTGCGCTTGCAATTTTGGCCATATTAATCCCAATAATTACAAATATTGTTATTCCAGGCAACGACATTCAGACTGTTTCAAAGCAGATGATTCAAGAAATGTCGCCAATGCCCGGCGCCTTGAAGACAAGCGACCCTGTTATATTCAAGACAGGAAGCAATTTGGCTCCAAGCGCTTTGGCCGGAAGCAGTGGCTTGGCAGGAGATCAAATTTGTGTCCACAAAGGAGACTTTGAAGACAACGACGCGCTCTCAATACAGGGAAGCACAATTATGAACAACAGCATAAGTGATATTCAGGTAAAGGTAAGTGTTACCTGCAACGCCTCAAACCAAATGATTGACTCTCTTGAGGAAATGGGTCTTGCATCAGATTTTGACGGCGATGCAGGCGAATGCAGTTGCCCGCTTGACAATTCAAATGCAAGCCAAAAGTGCTGTGTTGTAATATTGAAATACGCCTAAAATTAGTTAATTGCTTTTTCTAATTGTCGATTACTCTTTAATCAAAAATAAACATAAATCTTCTAAGTAATAATTCGACGCTGCCTGTTTTGTATTTGAACAAAAGGAACTGTTGTTGGTAAATATCGCAACAGAATAGTAGCAAGTATCAAGGTAAATGTTAGCACAGGATGCAGGGTCGTTGCTTAATGCAAAATTACAGGCGTCCTTGTAAGCTTCAATAGAAATAAGACTACAGACATCTTCAGAATCGGTTTTAATTGCCAGTTCAAAATTGCAGTAATCCTTGAGTGACACTGCCTGAATTGAGTCGCAGTTTCCAGAAAGGACCCCGCTGCAAACATCGGCATAAATCCCTCCTTTAGAAGTACACAAATCTAAATCATCAGCTAAAATTGCATAATCCGAATAACAGGCTTCTGCATGGAAGTTGGTTTGCATGCCTTCACAAAATTCAGCATAGTCTGTTTGCAGTTCGTCACCTGAAGAAGGAGGCTCATTTAATCCGGAAGAACCTGCACCAGGACAGGCACTTGGATCATCTACTATTGTGCCATTATCACAGGGATAACGCCAAACTAAATTTGCATTGCCTTCAGATTCGATTGCTTCCAGGGGCAAATCAATGCACCCTGACAAGGCAAGGCCTGCAACAATCAATAGAGTAATAAAAACCGTTTTTTTCATTGTAGCGATGTTTTTCATCCAAGTAACATAAAAGAAACAAGTACTATTTAAATTTAATTTTTTAAAGCAGGCTATGTTTAAATCAGTATCTCAGCAGAAAAATATACTATGGCTGAAACAATTAAGGCAATTATTTTTGATTTGAATAGCACCCTTGTAAAAAGCGGCGATCCAGAACAGCGAATTATTGAAGAATTTAATTTGGACATTTACAAAGAAAAAGTAGAGCTTGTTTTTTGTGGAAAGGCAAGAAACGGTTCTGTGAAAGAGTTTTCAGGCAACCTGATAAAAAAATTAGGCATTCCTGCAAGTAAAGCAAACTTGCAGAAGATGCAGGGCATAATTGAAAAAGAATTAAAGATTGTGGAGCCTTATCCCGACGCAATTCCAGTGTTAAAGGCTTTGAATGCAAGAGGATTTAAGCTCGGTCTTGTTTCAAACAGTTGGGGTTTAGCTGTTGAAAAATTAAAAAAGACAAGCAAAATTTTTGACTTGTTTGATGCAATATCCTTTAGCCATAAAACAGGCAAATTTAAGCCAAACCCAGCCAGTTTTAAAAATTGCACAAGGGCACTTGGAATAAAACCGTTTCACGCAGTCATGATTGGCAACTCTTTCAAGAGCGACATTGTCGGAGCGGCAAGGGTTAAGATGAAGAGCATTCTTTTGAACAGGTCAAGAATTCCTGTTGAGGGATTGGGGCCTGTGCCACAAATTTTTGGCCTCAAGGAAACAGGAAAGGCAATTGAGGCAGCAGCAAAGGCAAACTTATTACAGGTTGGCCAGCCAAAAGTCAGAAAACCTAATTTTAGGAAAAAAGAACCTGTTTCGAAGCAAAGGCAGGTAAGGAGAAGAAGGCGTTTCTAGCAGGAATTCTGCAAAAGATAATAGAAGAAAAGGCTTCTGTTAAGCTTTTTAAAGGTTTTCTTGGGAATTATCTGTATTAAGAATCCTATTTTTTCAAGGGTTTTTTAACTTTAGTTAAAAGTGATTTATAATGGGTTTGAGACCAGGTCATTGCTATAGTAGCAAGAAAGACAGAGCATTTACGCGTTACGCAGTTAAAGTACACAGAAAGAGCTATGTGGGGGCAATTCCAGGCATTCAGACAAGGCAATTTAATATGGGAAACGGCACAAGAAAATTTTCACACATTCTTGACCTGAAAGTTGAAGAACACGCCCAGGTAAGGGACAATGCAATTGAAAGCACCAGAATGGCAATTAACAGATTTTTGAACTTAGGGAAAACAAGCAGGCACAGGGAGCAGGAGCAGATCGTGTTTCAAGCGGAATGAGCCACTCTTATGGAAGAAATATTGGAAGGTCAGTTAGAGTAAGGCCTGGACAGAAAATTATTTCAGTTTTAGTTGACGAAGAACACGTCGACATTGCAAAGCAGGCTTTGATGAGAGCCAACTCAAGAATTGGAGTAAAGCTCAGTGTAAGAATAGGAACCGATGTTGAAACCATTGGAACAAGACCAAAGAAAACAAGGGACATTAGAAAAGCTGAAGCCGACGCAAAGGCAGCCGAAGCCGAAAAGGAAGGTGAGGAAGCCGAAAAGAACGGTAAGGCAGAAGCAAAAGGCGACGCCAAGAAAGGCGATGCAAAAGGCAAGCCAGAAGCAAAAGGCGACGCCAAGAAAGGCGATGCAAAAGGCAAGCCAGAAGCAAAAGGCGACGCCAAGAAAGGTAAAGGCAAAAAGTGAGTTAGCCACTTACAAATCTAATTTTTTTCTTTTTCCGAAACAATAAAAAAGGACCTAAGCCCTAATTAGAAGCATGGACTTTTTAAAAATTGCCAAAGCAATAAAAATTCCTTTTATTACTGCAGTTCTTTTAGGCATACTCCCTGTTGCAGTATCGCCACTTGCCTATGACACTATGGGAAATGTAGGAAGCATACCAAACATAGGAATCATGGAAAATGCAATGCTTATTCTAGGAGCTGTTTGGATACTTCAGTTTTTTGGAGGAATTGCAATAGAAATTTGGGCAGGTTACAAGGCAGCAAAGGCAGTTAACGGCGGACCAATTGAAGGAGGAGTTGCAGGCATTGTTTTGGTTGTTGCCTCAACAACTGCGACCGCAATTTTGAGTTTTTTGTTTTATCTGGCAAGTGTAGTATTTTTGGGAGGATCCAATACTTTAAATTCTTTTGGGGTAGGAATTGATGGAATCACAAGCATTCTTTCTATTTATTTAATCGCCGGTCTTGTTTACTTTGTAATAATTGTTGTTTGGTCAGCAATATGGGGCTTTTTGTTTGGGGCTCTTGGCGGATTTGTTGTGCAAAGGAAACGACCTGCTTCAGGGCAAAGCAGTTCAGCTCAAGGGATTAAAACAAGAACAGCAACCACAAACGAGACCCAGTCCAAAATCATTGCAGCAGTGATTGCGTCAGTCTTTTTAGTAGTGGTTTTGATTGTAAGCGCAATCTTCTTCCTTGGTTTTCTAATAATGCCAACATATTCCAGCAATGTTATCTGCAACAGCAGCGACCCTGCCAAAATTATGGTTAGAGGATCAAGCATAGATGAAGAAACTCTTTTAGGGGAACCAGACTTTGGCCAAATAAAAATTACAAATCTTACAGGCGGAAACATTGAAAATGTAACTTGTGTTGGAAAAGAGCCAACTGGCGCATTTGCGGGAAACGACAACAAAAGTTTGAATTGCCCTTCAGCCATTGAGTCAGGAGCTGAAATAGAATTAACCCCTGATGCATTGGCCGAGATAGGCCGGTATTCTTCTAATAACACTATAGTAATTGAATACACAGACTATGCAAGTTTGAAAAGAAGTGCAACAATAACTTGCAACGGGCCAATAACAATAGGATGATTTTAGGCTGCCTTTTGCCTTGGCTTTATTACTTTTGGAAGCTTGCTTTTAAGCTTCATGGCTAACAAAAAGGCACCTGTTCCAACTACTCCAAAGAACAGACTTTGAGCCAGCCAAACAAAAATTGGCCTGAAAGCAAAATTTTCATTAACCACAATAAGCATGCCCCAAATAAAGGCGATCAAAGCAGCAAAGAGATATAATCCCGATACAAGCTTTAGCGGTAAAATTGAGGAAGCCAAAGATTTTACTCGGGCAGTATTTTTCAAAATCTTTGTACTCAATGCAGACAAGACAAAAAACACAACAACTGTTGAAAGCCAGCCAAAAAGTTCAATTGTATCCAAAGGAATTCTGGTTTCCGATGGTTCATAAATTATGGCATCGTTTGCGCCAACTGCCAATAACAAAAATGCTGAAAGTATAAGGGTTGGCAAAACAAGAAAACCGAGAGTGCCGATCAAAGGCGTTTTTCCATCATTTAATTTATTGCCTGCAAAGCTTAATCCAAGGCCAGCAATTGCAAAGACAGAAAACTCAACAAGCCAGCCGATCAGGAGGTTTGTTGGAAAATTTGCATCCCATAAATGCTGAACAGCTGTTGACATTCCAAACAGGGAAAGGACTGCAACAAGCAAAAGCACTGCTCCCATCAAGGAAAACATTAGTCCAAGTTCGTTTTTTCGTCTCAAAACAAGCTTTGTTGACAATTTGTAAAAGAAATAAATGCTAAAAAGGAAAACAGGATAAAGAACCCATGTAAAGTCATGGACCATTTCCTTTACCGGGCCACCGGAAGAAACGTTTCTTGCGGCTTCATAATTGTAAGAAGCAGCAGGCATGCCCGAAACAAGGGACAAAACAACAACCAGCCCAAGTAAAAGTAATATTGAAACCCCAACTATAATTATTGGCAATGCCCCAATGCCACCAACACTTTGCTTTTCTTCATCAAATATATCCGAAGCCATTGTACACTAATAGAAAAAACTGCTATTTATACCTTTCCGTAAGTATAGCAACCGTTTATTTTGCCTTTGGCTCAGTTTCTTCAGGAAAATCGTCCTCTATTTCCTCATCCTCTTTTAATTCCTCAAGGTCTTCCACTGTTTCCTCAGACTCACTAGTTTCTTCAGATTCTTTGTCTTTCTGGTCAAGCAATTCTTCTTCTTCAGACATTTTCTTTACAGGCTGTTCAAATAGAACGATCAGTACTTTTTCCCTATAACGCAGGAAAAGATATGCCACAAGCAATGCAAATGCTCCAAGAATTACAAGAGTGTTTTGATCAGGCTTGTTGTCAAGTGCAAAAACCCAAAACCAAATAAAGAAAAGCGGGATGAACACGAAGAAAATAAACATTCCAATTGCCTTTTTTTTCGGCGTTGACTTGAATTTTCTCATAAGCAAAATAGATGTTTGAAATCTTATTTATTCCTTCCTGTTTTGTTCTGCCATCGAATTAAAAAGGCTTTTAAACAAAAACGCCGTCTTTTAATAGGTTTAGATGGAAGACTACGGAATGGAAGCGCCAAACATCCTTTGGTTCAGGGAAATAAAAATTAAGGACATTCCCTCAGTCGGAGGAAAAGGGGCTTCTTTGGGAGAAATGGCAAACCACAATTTTCCTGTCCCACCAGGATTTGTTGTAACTGCACAGGCTTATTTTCGTTACATAGAAGAAACAGGAATCAAGGATGAAATTATAAGCAAAATTGACGCAATAAATGTTGAAAATACAAAAGAGCTTGCAGAAGTGTCAGAGGAAATAAGAAAACTTATTCTTGCAACCCCAATGTCTGAATCACTTGGAACTGAAATAATAAAAGCCTACATAAAACTTGGAGAAAGAAAATTGGGGTTGGGTTTAACAAGCACTGAAGAAGAGCTTGTTGCAGTAAGAAGTTCTGCCACGGCAGAGGATTTGCCTGAAGCAAGCTTTGCAGGCCAGCAGGAAACCTTCCTTAATATTAGGGGAAGAAAGACCCTTGTTGCAGCAGTGCAAAAATGCTGGGCTTCGCTTTTTACAGCAAGGGCAGTTTACTACAGGAAGAAAAACGGCTTTTCGACAGAAGAGGTTGGAATAGCAGTTGTTGTTCAAAAAATGATTAACGGTCAGACCTCGGGAATAATGTTTACAGCAGAGCCGACCGGAGACGAAACAAAGATGGTAATAGAAGCAGGCTTTGGTTTAGGGGAAGCGATTGTAAGCGGAAGCGTTACTCCTGATACCTACACTATTGATAAAGGCAGCTTTAAGCTTATTGACAAAAAGATTCACAGGCAAGAATTTAAAATTGTAAAAAAGGGAAGGGAAAATGTAAGGGAAAAACTTCCGACCGCAATTGCAAAAAAGCAAAAGATTGACGACAAGACAATTATACAGCTTGCAAAGCTTGGAAAACAGATTGAAAACCATTACAAAAAGCCACAGGATATTGAGTGGGCTATTGAAAGCAGGGAATTATTTATTGTGCAAAGCAGGCCAATTACAACACTTGGCTTGAAGGAAACAGGGGAACAAATTGCAGCAAGAAAGAAAGCTCTTGAAGCTTTAACAGACCAAATTATTTTGAATGGATTAGCAGCATCCCCCGGAGTTTCCCCAGGAAATGTTAAGGTTGTTAGAAATGTTGCCCAGATAACAAAGGTCGAAAAGGGAGACATTCTTGTTGCTCCAATGACAAGCCCTGACTGGGTTCCAACAATGAAGAAAAGCCGGGCAATTATAACCGATGAAGGAGGAGTAACCTGCCATGCCGCAATTGTTTCAAGGGAATTGGGAATACCATGCGTTGTCGGAACAGAACATGCGACGGAAATGCTTGAAGACGACGATGAGGTTACTGTAAACGGTTATGACGGCATTGTCTATAAGGGCAAGGTTGAAATAGAAAAGCCTGTTGAGGAAAAAATAGTGGTTGTAAAGCTTAATGACTTTGACAAAATAGAAGATGTTTTGGAAGAGCCTATTTCAACTGCTGAGGAAAAAACAGAAGAAAGCATTGTCGAAAGAGAAAAAAGAGAGCTTGCCGAAAGATCAGAAGAGGAAAAAGCAGAAATAAAAGAAAAGGCAAGTGAGGAAGCAAAAGAAATTGTTGAAGAGTTTGGAGAAAAGAAAGCCGATGAGATGAACAAAGAAGAGCAGAAATTAGAAGGGGAAAAGATAGAGGATTTGCTCAGAAAGGTCGCACCACAGGTAAAAGTTAATGTTGCACTACCAGACGCAGCACAGCAGGCAGCCGACACAAATGCAGACGGAGTAGGCTTGCTAAGGGCAGAACATATGATTACCTCAACAGGAAAGCATCCTGCAGAGTTTATCAGACAAGGGCAGGAAAAAGAGCTTGTTGCCGCAGTGAAAAAAGGCGTTAAAATCGTTGCATCCTTGTTCAAGGGAAAGCCTGTATGGTATAGGACCTTTGACGCAAGAACTGATGAGTTTAGAGGACTTGAAGGCGGAGAAAAAGAGCCAAAGGAAGACAACCCAATGCTTGGATGGCATGGTATAAGGCGTGACTTGGATACGCCGGAAATGCTTAGGGCACAGTTTAAGGCAATAAAGGAATTGAGAGAAGAAGGTCTTGACAATGTTGGAATAATGCTTGCATTTGTACAAAGTGCTGAAGAGGTTAGAAAGGCAAAAGAACTTGCAAAAGAAGTTGGCCTAATTGGAGAAAGCAATGGCGCACAGTTTGGAGTAATGATTGAGACCCCTGCGTCTGTTTGGGGAATTGACGAAATTTTAAAGGAAGGAATTGACTTTGTTTCATTTGGAACAAATGACTTAACACAATTAACACTCGGAATTGACAGGAACAACGTAAAGATTCAGAGCCTTTTTACCGAACTGCATCCAGCTGTTCTTAGAAGTATAAGGCATGTTATAAGAAAATGCAGAAAGGCAGGGGTAATAACCAGTATCTGCGGCCAGGCAGGAAGCAAGCCGGAAATGGTAAAGCATCTTGTGAAGTTTGGAATCGACAGCATTTCAGCAAACATTGACGCTGTTGACAAAGTAAGGCAAACAACCCTTCTGGAAGAAAAAAAGCTAATTTTGGGAAACGGGCCCAGAAGCTAATTTTATTAAAAGCCTTTTCATGAAATAAGTTACTATGCTTGAATTTAATTTAGACAAGGTCATTAAAGAAATAACTGCCAAAAAAGCAAAGGTAATTGCTGTACAGATTCCCGAAGGACTGAAGACAAGCCTTACAGGAATTGTTTCAAAACTTGAAAAAGAGACCGGTGCAAAAGCTATTTCCTTTGTTTCGCCGTGCTATGGAGCCTGTGATTTAAAAGACAGGGAAGCCAAGGAAATGGGAGCTGAAGTATTAATTCACTTTGGTCACACCAAGTTTGTGGCAAAAGAAGAACTTGCAACAGTTTACATTCCGATGTTTAGAAAGCCTGACGGAAAAAAGGCGGCAATGCTGGCAGAAAAAATTGCGACCCTGCTTAAAGAAAAGAAAATTAATGCAGTTGGTATGTGTTCAACCGCACAATTCAAGCCCTACAGAGAACTTGTTGAAAAAAACCTGAAAGAAAAGGGTATTAACACATTTACAGGAAAAGGAATCAATGTAGAGAAAGGCCAGGTTCTTGGATGCAATTACACCAGTGTAAAAGCAATTGAAAAGGAATCAAAGGCAGTTGTGTTTGTTGGAGACGGCTTGTTTCACCCGATTGGATTAAGTTTTGCTGTCGAAAGACCTGTTTTAATTGCAGACCCGATAGAGGCAGAGGTAAAAGAATTGGGAAAGCAAAGGGACTTATTTCTCAGAAAAAGAATTGCCATGATTGAAAAGTCAAAGCAGGCAAAAAGCGTTGCCATCTGGATTAGTTCAAAGACAGGACAAAGAAAGGCAGGGCTTGCAGTAAGCCTTAAGGAAAAGTTTGAAAAAAAAGGAAAGAAGGCATTTGTGTTTGCCAGTGATTTGCTTAACAGTGATTATATTGCAGGCATTGAAGTTGAGGCAATTGTTTCAACAGCATGCCCAAGAATTGCTTTAGATGATTCAAGTCAGTTCAAACAGCCGATAATAAATCCAGCAGAAGCCCTTGTTGTTCTTGGAGAAAAAAAGCTTGAAGAATACGAATTTGACGAACTAACTTAGAAACGAATGTGGTCAGGGTTAAGTTCTTCGTATTCGTCATCAATAACTCTTCTTGCAGACTTCTTTTTGGCTGCCGGCTTTTTTTTGCGCTTTGGCTTTGAAACAACAGGTTCGTCTCCGTCAATTGCTTCCACTGCTTCAGGCCTTACAACAGTCCCCTTAAATGAACCGCCTTGAATTGCCGACTTTATGTTTTCAGTATCATGACCGTTGAGGAAAAAAGCAGAAAGTCCGCTTCTCTTAAGAACCATTGCAGCAGGAAGATCAAGGATAAGATTTTGCCCTGGCTTCATTGCATTTGAAGTAAGAAGTTGCAAAAGCTTGTCATAACTTATTTCGTGGTACATCCTTGCTGTTGGATGGGCCGCAGGATCGGCAGTGTAAATGCCGTCAACATTGCTTAGGTTAATGAAAGTCCCACCAAGGTATTCGGCAAGCAAAGCGCCAACAGCATCAGTTGTAAAGCCAGGCATTAAGCCGCCGAAAATTGGGGTCTTCCCCTTTGCAAGAACGTCGTCTGTTTCCTTTATGTTTGTAATAATTTGAGGATAGGCGTTGTCAATTGCCATTGAGAGAAGGAAGGCATTTGCTCTTGTAACCCTTATCCCCAATTCGTCCAATTCAAAATTGTTTGCGCCAAGGTCTTTTGCAGTATTGACATAATCCCTTGCAATTTTTCCACCGCCTACAACAAGAACCAATTTGTAGCCCTGCCTAATTAAGTCATTTAAGCAGGAAGAAATTGCGGAAATTGCATCCTTGTCAGGCTTGTTTTTTATCAAAATGCTTCCGCCAACGCTTATCACAAAAATTTTTGAAGAAGAATAATTTGAATAAGTCGGAGGACTTGAATCAGGCTCTGAAGAAGACAAGCTTTCAGGATAGGAAATTTCTGTTTCCTCATCTTTCTTCTTGTTGTCATTATTGAATATTTCGAACATTCCTTCAAACATAAAAAAACCGCCTTTTCCAATCAGTAATTTAATCCTTTGTTTTATTAAATATTGTTAAGGCTTATTTAAATATTGCCTTTAAACCGGCTTTTGAAGGTTAAAAACATGGCAAAAGAGTTCATTGAAGAAATTTCAGAAGCAGATCTTGCGGTCTTCAAAAAGAAACTGCGAAAGCTTTCAACCTACAAGGGGAAGGGCACAGAGCTTATTTCGCTTTATCTGCCGCCTGAAGTAGACAGAAGTCTGGTTATGGGACAATTAACAGAGGAGACTTCGCAAAGCAGCAACATAAAAAGCCCTACAACAAGGAAAAACGTGCAGGGTGCTCTTAGAAAGGTTCAGAATTTTTTGAAAAGCATTAACTTCAAGCTACCTGAACACGGCATTGTAATCTTCTGCGGAAATGTAAGCGAACAAGAAGGAAAATCTGACATTCAGCTTTTTACACTAAAGCCAGTTAAGACACTTAATGTAAAATTATACTGGTGCGATTCAACATTTCACCTTGGGCCATTGCAGGAAATGTCAATGCCGTCTGAAATTTTTGGAATTCTTACAATTGACAAAAATGAGGCAACCATTGCATTGCTTACAGGAAAAAAATACGAGATCCTTGGGCATTTTACCAGTGGGGTTGCAGGAAAGACAAGGGCAGGAGGGCAAAGCGCCCACAGGTTTGAAAGATTGAGAGAAGAGGCGGCACAGAGCTTCTACAAAAAAATAAGTGAAAAAATGAACGGCATTTTTCTTCAGAATTATGACAAGCTTAAGGGAATTATTGTGGCTGGACCAGGCATTACAAAGAACTATTTTATGAACCAGGAAATGATGGACCATAGGCTAAGGGAAAAAATTATTGGAAACATTGACACAAGCTACACAGACGAATCAGGAATCAGAGAAACCGTTCAAAAAAGCGGAGACTTGCTGAAAGGAGCAGAGATAACAAAGGAAAGAAAGAACCTTGAAGAATTCTTTGAAGCAATTGTCAAAACAGGTTTGGGAACTTATGGCCAGAAAGAAGTTGAAGAGGCCTTAAAGATTGGCAAGGTTGCAACTTTGTTAGTAAGCGAAGAAATTGAATGGTGGGTCTACAAATTCAGGTGTGATTTATGCAATGCAGAGGAAGAAATTGTTGTAAAGAACTCTGAATCATTCAAGCAAAAGGATTACACCTGCAAGTGTGGGTCAAAAAACACAGAGATTATTGAACAGGTTGACTATGTTGACTGGATAATGGAGAAGGCAGTGGAAACAGGAGCCAAAACAAAGATTATTAGCACTGAAACGCCAGAGGGACAGCAGTTTTACAACGGCTTTGGCGGAGTAGGTGCAATTCTAAGGTATAAGTAAGGGTGATTAAGATGGGACTAAACTTTTTTTCAACAAAATCCAGGGGAATCGGAGGCCAAATTAAAAGGCGGTACACAGACTTTATAGTTGAAGAAATTCAGAGGAACGGAACAGTCTGTGAAGCAAAAAGATTTACCGAAAACGGAACTCATTTAGAGGAAAGGCTTGAAATTCCATCAAAGAAAGAGGGCTTTGACCAGCTTCACTTAAACCTTGAGAAAATAAACAGGGACACTAATTTTGTCATTAAGATTATTACAAGATATTTGCAGGGCAGCAAGAAAAGATTTGGCTATGCAGGTATGAAAGACAAAAGAGCTGTAACCTGCCAGAGAATAAGTCTTTTTGAGCCAAACATTGAAAGACTGCAAAACTTTGGAAGCGGAGGAATACAGTTAAGCAATCCAGAGTGGAGCAAGGAAAAAATGGATTTGGGAATGCTTAAGGGAAACAGGTTCACGGTGAAGGTAAGGGATATTTTATTAAGCGAGAAAGAAATAAGGAAAAGAGTTGAGGAATGCTTTAAGGAAATGGAAAAAAGCGGGATTGCAAATTATTTTGGAGAGCAAAGGTTTGGGGGAATAAGGCAGATTACCCACATTGTTGGAAAGCATTTTATCAAAGGAGATTTTAAAGAAGGAGTAATGGTTTACTTAACCCACTTTGTTGAAGGAGAAGAAGAAGAAATAAAGGCCGCAAGAAAGCATCTTGCAGAAACAAGAGACTTTGCAGAAGCCACAAGAAACTTCCCGGTAAAATTCACTTATGAAAGGTCAATGATTCACCATTTGTGCAAGTATCCAAAAGATTATGTTGGGGCATTTGGAAAGCTTCCAAAAAAGTTGCGGTATTTGTTTACTCACGCCTACCAAAGCTATTTATTTAACCTAATCATTCAGGAAAGGATAAAACAGGGCATTGGCCTCGAAGAAATAGAGGGCGATGTTTTAATTGACGGAGAAGTTGCCGGTCCTTTGTTTGGCTTTGAATCAAAGCATGCGACAGGAAAGCCTGGTGAAATAGAAAAAAAAATCCTTGAAGAAGCAGATGTTAAGCTTGGAGAATTCCATGTAAAGAAAATGCCTGAAATTTCAAGCAAGGGTACAAGGAAAAACATCAGGCTCAAGCCGGAAAAGCTTAAGCTTGTTTCAATTGAAGAAGACGAATTTTATCCTGAAAAGCTTGTGGCAACTATTTCGTTTGATCTTTCAAAGGGAAATTATGCCACAACTGTCTTGGCAGAAATTATGAAAGCTTAGCTGCAGTCAAGCCATTCTTTTAGCAATTCTGTTGGCGCAACCTTGTAAACAACATTTCCATTTATTACAATTGCAGGAGCGCTTGAAACATTGTACTCGCTCTTCAAAAGGCCGACAAACTCAAATTGTTCGTCTTCAGCCGGGAATGCAAACACCCTTGTTTCAGGACACTGACTTTTTAAAATTTCAAGCTGTTCAACCATTGCGTCACATTCAAGGCAGGTACTTGCGTCAGGCAAGCCATACTGTGTATGCCAATCTTTTGGAAAAAAGTATAGAACAGGCTTTATGCCAAGATCACATTTTTCGCTTGCGTTTTTTAAGTCAACCCAAAGGGCCATATTGGTTAGAAGATAAAGCCTTCTTACATCCTTGCTCGAAGTTGCAAAGCTCATGTCTTCCGCCCTTTCAAGTTCGTCAAAAAGAATATAGATTTTGGTAAGCTGTCTTGAAATCTGCTTTTCGTAAACAAGGCAGCTTTCCTCACTTCCATCTTCCAGATAGGATTCAAGGATTTTGTTTGCCTGCTGTTCCTCGTACAAGGCGGTTAACTTGGCAGAAATATTGCCAAACTTTGCCGATTCATCAAGCTTCACAAGGAAGAAGACTGAAGCAAAGACAAAGATTGTAATTATTGCCGCTATTATGAAGACACTCTTTCCCATTCCGGTTTCGCTCCCAAAAATTCTCTAACCATTCCTCTGATATAAACAAATGCAATGAAGTAAGGATAAATAAGTATGTGGAATAATAAAGGGATTATGTCTGACCTTTTGAGCTTATAGTCAACCATTTTCATTCCCAAATAATACTGGAGTGCAATTGCAAGCATTGCCGCAGCAAAGAAATATGTCTGGGTTGCAATTGCAAAGTCTATTGAAAGGGGAGCAATAACATTTCCTGAAAAGAACAGCAGGTAATTAACAGCAAGCCAGTCAAAAAGCCTTGACAAAAGAAGAACCCCTACCCTAAAAAGCAAAACAATCATAAGCATTTCAACTGAGAAAAGATATGGCAGACCAAAAAAGCCAAGCTCTGGGTTTACCGGATTAAAAAAAAGGCTTCTGTACTTTATGAGATTGTAAACACGGCTTCTGTACCATCTATCCCTTTGCTTTGCAAGCTTACCAATGGTTGTGGGAGCATCTGTTTCACAGCAGACAGAAGCGCAAACTTTTATTTTGTAGCCGTTCTGCTGTCCATGTCCTCTGCAAGGTTCTTTGTGTCAAAGTAATAACCAACCTTTTTCAAAGCACTTCTTCTGAAGACAGTTAGTGGGCCGGTAACATAGGACATGATATTAATTGATGAAAGGACATTGTTCCAAAATCCAAATCCCATTACATATTCCAAATTCTGAACTTTTTGCATAAAGGTATGGCGCGCGTCAGGAATAAGCCTTGCGGTTACAGCCCCAACCTTTGGGTCATCCAAATGGCCAACGAGCTTGACCAAAGTTTCTTTTGTTGGATAAGTGTCAGAGTCTATGCCAACAATTGCATCAGTGGTAATTATTTTTAGGGCATCATTCATTGCATAACCTTTTCCCCTGTGAGGAAGTTCAAGCAATTCAAAGCCCTTCATTTTTCTAAGCATTTCTCTTGTGCCATCTGTACTTCCGTCGTCTGCAACAATTATTCGAAAAGGAATTGGATATTCCATTGCCTTAATTGAATCAATACATCTCTTGATTGTATTCTTGGAATTGTAACAGGGCACAAGAACAGTAAGGGAGTATGGTTTTTTTGCATGCCTTGCTTCTTTCTCCTTTGGATTCAAAATATGCAATAGGAGGAAGGTAATTGTCAAATAGAGAAGCATAAAATTTACAAAAATAACTGAAACATACAATGGCAAAAGAAAGCTTGCCACTAAAAGCAATGGAAGCAAAAAAAGTAGGCCTCCAAGAATTTTCACCCCTGCGGGATCGCTGTTAAAACCAAAAGACAATTACAACACTAATAGAAAAGAGCTGTTGAACCAATAAAAACATAACTGTTTGATTAGCGCCCGCGAAATGGCGTAAAAAAGGGAAAAAAGGCAAAATAGGGCAAAATCTGTTCAAAACCATGTTTGGATGATGGCTAAGAATAAGGGTGTTTTTGATGCAAATGCTGGCAAGAAAAGCCATATTTATCCAAAAAAATGCAGAAAAATGACCTCAAAAGCAGTAAATTGGGGCATTTCACCTGTTTGAAAGTGTTTAATGTTCAAAGATATAGATAGATGGAGGGATTGGTTGTCACCCCGAAAAGAAATTATCCGAGAACTTCACCAATTATTTTGTTTGACTTTTCAATGACTTCCCTGCTGTTTTGGTACATTATTTTTAAAGAAAGGAAGGCTGTTTCACCAATGGCCTGTTCTGTCTTTGGCTTTACAATTAGTATGTCTTCAGAAATTTGAATTGTTGACTGGGAAAGTTCATTATCTGGAAATTCAATTAGAATGATGCCACCATTTTCAGGCAAAAGATATTCAAGACATTCTTCCTTTTCAAGTGTTTCAGACCTGTTAACATCGCCGTAATTTGTAATGCAAGAGCCAATTTCATTATTTTTATTATATACCCTTAAGACCTGGATAGCTTTTTTGCCATTCCCCTCCAAAACCTGAAGGAACATTGCGGTTCCGTTGAACATTAAATGATCGACTGGCAATGCCCTTTCATGCATTTGCGGGCTTACAATAAATGTTTCTTTTTCAGAGAAATTTGAAAAAAGCTTGAATGCATCTTCTTCACCTGCATCAATTAAAATTCCTTCCACAACAAGACCCTGCTGTGAAAAAAATATCAAAATAATTGCGGCAATTGCCGCTGAAACCACAATCAATGCTAGCGGAAAATGTTTCTTATCCATAAGCAAGAAATGAAACAAAAGGAATAAAAACCATCACAAAAGCAAAGGCAGTGTACTCTTATACATAACGCATTCTGCTGAAAACAAAAAAAGAGAGGAAAAAAAAGAAAAAGAAAAAAAGAATCAGGTAAGAAACCTGATTCCTTTTAGACAATTTATGCCATCAAGACGTCCAAAGCTGCAATTAGCTCTTGTGCTGCGGCCTTAGTGTCAGCAGCTGTGTAACCTGCAACGACAATGTCGCCACCAGCTAAAACTTCTGCTACTTTATCACCAGGTGCAGTCAATGCGTCCTGCAAAGTTGAACCGTCGCCCAACACAACACTCTCAGCCAACTTGTTGACCAAGTAACCACCGACAATTACGTGGTTTCCGGCCGGAGCTGGAGAGTCTGTGTAGACCAATTGCCCAACTGAGACTATCTTTGGATATGTTGAACCTTCTACAGTACAGGTTCCTTCAGTGTAGTTGATAGCGCC
>JAFCCH010000056.1 GCA_017610265.1 Nitrososphaerota archaeon | reverse complement strand
GAATTCTTTTTCAACAAGCTTTACAATTTTTTCCCAGAATGTGTTTGGGCCAAGAACCAAGGCAGCCCTTACAATTGTTGAGGGCAACATTTCCTGAAAGTCTAAAACAATTTTTTCTGCTTCAGCCTTGCTTTTCTCATACTTTGTTGAAGGCTTTGTTTCTGTTTTCTCGTCAACAATTCCCTTAAAGTTTCCATAGACCCCGGTCGTGCTTAGGAAAATAAATTGTGAACACCTTTCCTTTGCCGTGGCCTCCAAAATGTTTTCTGTTCCCCTTACATTTACCTCAAAAAGGTTTTGGCTTTCTTCGTCCAATACAGCCGCAAGGTGGCAAACAACATCAATATTTTTGCAGGCTTGGTTGCATTGCTCTTGGCTAAGCAAATCGTTTCCCTGCGAAATGTCAAATTCTTTTACTAAATGGCCTTCTGCTTTCAATGCTTTTACAAGCCTTTTCCCCACAAAGCCAGAACTGCCTGTAACAAGTACTTTCATAACTTATTAGTTTAATTTGATGTTATATTAAAATTAATGGTTGTTCTTATTTATTAGGTGAATTTGCTTGGCTCATCATTATCACTCATTTCTTTACACCAAAGTCCAAAGTGATTTGGGAAAAGTTCCAAAGGACGTTAAAACCCTGATTTTTGGCATGTTTATTTATATGATTGGCTGGGGTATTGTCGACCCTTTTATGTCAATCATTATTCACAATATTACTAAGAGTTACACTCTTGCAGGATTTTTTTACGGTCTTCTTTTCTTTGTCGGAGTTGTTTTTGCAATTCCTGTAGGGGATTTGTCAGACAAGGTCAACAAGATAAGGTATATTGCTCTTTCAATGTCTGTCTATCCTGTCATAACTTTGCTTTACTTTGCAGTTTCTTTTGTGGAGACCTCTCTTTCACTGGCTCTTCTTTTTATTGCAAGGCTTTTGCATGGAGGAGCCTCTCTTTTGTGGATTCCGATGGAGGGCTTTGTAAGGTCAAAGTCTCCGAGGGGCGAGACCTCGGCAACCTTTGGCTTGTTTATGACCTTCAACAAGCTAACTTATGTCATTGCTCCCCTGTTTTTTATTCCAATTGTGTGGTTTTTTGGCATTTCTCTTGAAAACATTCATTGGCTTCTTTTAATCCTTATTCCTTTTCCAATAATTTCAGTTTTCTTCATTTCAAAAATTTGGTGTGAGGGCTCTTCGATTAGAAAGGGAGTCAGGGACGTAATTATCAAAGACGGAATTTTCAAAAAGGAATTTAGTGACTTGAAAAAGATTGGTTTTGTTGGCTACTTCAGTTTGCTAATCGGCTTTTTCATGAGGTCAATTGAGGCTGTTGTGCTTTTCTTAATCCCGCTCTATGCCCGCTCCCTGAACCTTGGCCTTGTTGAAATATCTATTCTCTTTTCTCTAATAAGCCTGCCCTATCTTTTCTCTTTCTTCCTTGCCGAATTCGCTGATTCGTTTGGAAAGATAAATCTTATTTCAATTGGCTTTGTTGCGGCATCTATTGCAATGATTGCAATTGCTTTTTATTCCAGTGTGCCAGGCGTCTTCTTTATTGCCTGTATTTTCCTTGGCTTAATTCTTGCATTGCTTCAGCCTGCAGTAAATGGTCTTATAACAGATATAACCCCGAGGGTTAATGATGGAGAAATGACCGGTATGTTAAAAGCAGTTCTTAAAGTTGGTGCCTTTGTAAGCGCAATTGCCCTTGGTTTTTTATCAGATGCATTCAGTTTGCAGTTTCCTTTTCTTGTTTTTGCAGTTCTTCTTTTGGCAATGTCTGCCTTAACATATTCAATTAAAGGAAAGGTTGTTGTAAGGATTTAATATGATTGAAATCGACGGTTCTTTCGGAGAGGGCGGCGGACAAATAATCAGAACAAGCCTTGCTCTTTCGGCTTTAACTGGAAAGCCTGTCAATATTAAAAATATAAGGGCGGCGAGATCAAACCCTGGTCTTAGGCCACAGCATCTTGCTTCTGTTAGGACACTTGCTTCGATCTGCAATGCCGAACTCTTAAATGCAGAGCCAGGTTCCCAAATTCTTTCTTTTTCTCCAAAGGCTGTTTGCAAAGCAGATTTCAAGGTCAATATTGGAACGGCTGGAAGCATTTCTTTGCTTATCTCCCAAATTCTTCCTGTTGCCCTTCTCTCTGAGACAAAGCTCTTGGTTTTGGGCGGCACAAATGTTCCTTTTTCCCCTCCAATAGAGTTTTTGAAGGAATGCCTTTTTCCTGCTTTAAAGCAGATGAAGGGAAGGTTTAACACATTTGTTTCAAAGCGCGGCTATTATCCAAAGGGAGGCGGAGCTGTTTCATTTTCTTCAAAGCCTGCACACCTTCCGCTAAAAGCCATTAATTTAACAGAGCCTGTTTCAATTGAATTTGTAAAGATTTTCAGCCACTGCTATTCCCTGCCAAAATCTGTTGCCTTAAACCAGGTTTCTTCCGCAAAATATGAATTGAAGAATCTCAATGCGCATTTTGAGGAATCAATTGAGTGCAAAGAAGATTCGGAAACAACAGGTTCTGGAATAAGCATTTTTGCAAAATTGAACAATGGTCTTTCCTTAAGCGGGTCGGCTCTTGGCAGTAAGGCAATTCCTGCTGAAAAAGTTGGAAAGCAGGCCGCAACAATGCTTCTCAAACAGCTTTCTTCAAAAATGCCTTGCGATTCATTCCTTGCCGATCAGTTAATTCCGTTTATGGCCCTTGCAAAGGGAAAGAGCGAAATTAAAACAGGCTTTCTTTCACAACATTGCCTTTCAAACATTGCAATTGTTGAAAAGTTTTTGCCTGTTTCCTTTTCAGTTAACGGGAAAGAAAAAGGCCCTGCTTCAATAAGTGTTGAGGGAATTTCTTTCAAGGGTCGTTAGTCGCCTCCTCCTCTTAGGCAAAAAGCAGGCTGATTAAATCTGGCTGAAGAATTGCTGCAATGCTTCCAAGAAGAATGAACGGCGCAAATGGTGGCATGTTTCTGTAAACAGGAACCTTGCTTAATCCAATCTTTTTCATCTTTTCAATTTCTTTTTCTCCAAAAACGCCTTTGACTGTTAGTCCAAGTTTTTTCTTGACGTTTTCTTCAAGAAATTCTGCTGCAATGACCTCATCCTCTTCAAGCTTTGCAATGGCAATGTTTTTGAGGAAAAAGCTTTTTCTGATTCCTCTTTCAAATGCGATAAACAAAACGGCAAGAGTTAAGGGAAGTGCTAAAAACCCGGCTGTTGCAATTGAAATCATGCCGTTCAACGCACTTGCTACAAGGTAAATGGCAATAACTGCTCCAAAGCCAATTGCTTTTGCATAACCTGGTTTGTTTTCTTCCCAGTCAATTCCTTTTCTTACATACTTTGACAAATAATATGCTGAATAAAACGTGACTGCAAAAAGGCTTGCGGCAAACAAGGCGTTTATCACAAAGATCTGGCCTTGGAGAACAGGCAGCAACATTACCATTCCTGTCAAAATTTTTACGTCTCCTCCTCCAATCTTTCCCATATAATAAATCAAATAGCCTATTGCAAAGACTGCCACTCCTGCCAGAAGAAAAAGCCATTCTCCCTCAATTATATTGAACAAGATGCCGAGTGCAATCATTGGATAGGTTATCTTGTCAAGAATCAGTCCTGTTTTTGTGTCAGTGTAGGCTGCCGCCCCGCAGCCCGCCAAAATAATTGCCTGTCTTATAAGAAGAAGTTCAAAAACCAAGGTATTCACTTCCTTTTTTCCCTTCTCTTTCTTTCATCTACCCTGTCCCTAAATTCGCCTTTCCAGTTCCACTCATGTGCAACTGTCCTCTGACCCAGTTCGTGAACATATTCTCTGACCCAGCCTGTTTCTTCTATTAGGTATTGCTTCATGTTTTTCCTAAACTCGTTGCTTCTTGAGCCAAGCTGCCTGTCAATGTCTCTTATTGCATTTTTTGTAAACACTATGTGGGTGTTTTTTTCAAAAGTAATTTTTTCGCCTTTCAAAAGCTTTTGCAAAACCTTTGAAACTTCTAATCTTTTGGCCTTGTCTGGCAGGTTTATTGATGCAAAGGCCCTTCTCATGGCCATTTCAAGTGGAATCTTTTCAAACACTTTTGGCAGGATAATTTCGCCTGTTATATGATGTTGTTTGAATGCTTCCTTTAAAAGAGCTTTTGAGAATTTTTCCCCAACAACCTTTTCCCCTTCCATTACAGGGACCTTGAATTTCTTTCCAATGGTTTGGTTAAGGTATTGAATTCTCTTGTGTTCAAGCGGCCCTATTTGCCCCCTCAACTCAGCTTTCATAATCCTTGCTTCTGCTCTTTGCCTGTTTTTCCATCTTCTTCCAAGGGCTCCGTAATTCTCGTGCTTTGCAGCTGAAGATCCTTCCTGTGTGCTTATCACTCTTTTTCCGGCAAAGCGCTTTTTTTCCTGCCTTTTCTTTCTCATCGATTTTCTTACAGACATAATATTACCTTATCTTGAACTTCTTTTTCTTCTTTCGCTTTCCAAACATCCCTGCAAGCTTTCCCATATCAAGCCCGCCTTTTTTCTTCAGGGATGCTTCGTCAATATTCCTAAACCTTTTGAACACTGTTGACATTTGCTTGTATGACTTTATTAGTTCCCTTACATCGGCTTCCTTTTTCCCTGCTCCCTTTGCAATTCTTAAAATTCTGCTCTTGTTTAATACGTCTGGATTAAGCTTTTCTTCTTTTGTCATGCTGTCCATCATTACTTTGAAGCCGTCTAATTTTCCTTCTGTCATGTCAAGCATTTCCTGCGGCATCTGCATTTTCAGGCCAAGCATTTCGGCAACCTTTGAGAGCGAGCCCATCTTCTTTGTTGCCTTCAGTTGTTTGTAAAAGGTGTCCAGATTGAACTCGCCTTTCATGAGCTCTTCAGGGCTTATTTCTTCGTCTTCCTGAACTTCTTTTGCCTTTTCAAGAAGTGCTTGAAGGTCTCCGTAGCCCATTATTCTGCTCAAGTATCTTTGCGGGTCAAAGGCCTGCAAATCGTCAATTTTTTCTCCAATTCCGAGGAAGTATACTGGCGCCTTGCTTACTGCACAGGCCGCCAATGCGCCTCCTCCCTTTGCTGAACCGTCAATTCTTGTAATTATAACTCCGTTTACTCCAACCGCGTCGTGAAATGCCTGGGCTTGCTTTTTTGCAAGCTGACCAACGTCTGCTGCAAGAACAAGCCATTTTTCATCAGGCTTCAAACAGTCGTTGATTTCCTTTATTTCCTTCACAAGGTCTGAGTCAAACGCGCTTCTTCCTGCGCTGTCTGTTATTAACAAGTCAAAGCCCTTCATTTTCTTTTTGGCTTCCTTAATTACTTTTGCAGCATTCTTTTCTCCTTTTATCCCAAAGAAGGGGATGTTTGCCTTTTCACACAATTGTTCCAATTGTTCAACGGCCGCCGGCCTATAGGTGTCGGCTGCAATTACTCCAACCTTTTGACCTCTTTTGCCATAATGCTTTGCCAGCTTTGCAACGGTTGTTGTTTTTCCTGCTCCAAAGAGACCCACAAGAAGAATTTTCTTTGGTTTTTCCGGTGCCTGCTTGCCTGTTCCGCCGATTAGCTCAACAAGCTTGTCATAGGTTACTTTGAGAACGTGTTCTCGCCTTGTAAGTCCTTTTGGGAGCTTTTCCTTCATTGCTCCTTCTTCAATGTCTTTTGTAAGTTCCAAAACAAGCTTTATTTCAACATCTGCACTTATCAGTGCCCTCTGAAGTTCCTTTGTAGCCTCTTTTATTGCAGACTTGTCGAAGACAGTGGCCTTCCTAAGGCTTTCCATTGCATTTCTGAGCTTTTCTCCCAAAACCATTTTCTCAGCCTCTTCTAAAGAAATTGTTGCTAAAAGGGTTAATTAAACCTTTTGATTTCTTTTTTTTGATTCTCTTAGAAAATCTGTTTTTTTCCCAAAAATCTTTTCCAAAAAATCCTTTTATACAAGTTTGAACTTATAGAAACTGAAAATGACTGGATTTGTTGACACCCTGATAAAGTCCTTTAAACAAGCCCTGAACATCAGGCTTTTGCTTTATTTCTTAGTTGTGCAGATTATTGAGAGCTTTGTAGGCTTTGTTGTCTTTACGATTTTCTTTTTGTTTGGCTTGCTTCTTTTCCTTGGTTCAATTGATTACATTGGCATTCAAAACATTCCAACTCTTCTTTCAAACCCAGATTCTCTGATAAGTGTTCTTGGAACATTTGGCTTGCTTGGCTTTGTTTTCTTGTTTGTCCTCTTTTACATTACCGCTGTTTTTTCAGGCATTAGGTTCAATCTTGTAAACATGTTTCTCAAAGAAGACAAACTAAATATTGGTGATGCCTTTAGAAAAGCCAGACCAAGAGCATTTGTTTTCTTCAAAATTTTTGTTCTAATCGGCTTTGCAATCTTGTTGGCTTTCAGCATTCTGTTTTTGTTTCCAACTCTTTCCATTTCCGGTTTCTTTAACGGTTCAGGCACCCCTCTTTCGGCCTCCAGCATTGTTTTCTTGGCTGTTTTGGCCTTTGCATCCTTTATAGCGGTTTTTCTCCTGACTCCCTTTTTTGCAATGCTTGCCCCGGCAACCTTTTTTGAAAAGCTTGGCGCAAGGGCAACAATAAAGAGATCCTTTTCCCTCATAAAAACCGATTATCTTGGAAACATGGTCTTTGTCATTTTGTATCTTGCGCTTTTAATTTCCTTGAGCATAATTGTAAGCCTCGCACTTCAGGTTCTTGGCTTCTTTACTTTAATGCCGGCAATTTCTTCATTTAGGGCAGGGGGCGTAAATTCACTTGGTCCCTTTATTGCAAGCCTTTCCATTTACGGCTTTTTTTATCTGGCGTTTATTGTTCCTTATTCTGTTTGGGCAATTGCATTTGAAACAACGGCATTCAGGGATCTCTTCTTTTTGAATAGGGCGCAGGCTTCTCCAAAACCCGTAAAAAAGAAATCTAAAAAGAAAAAAAAGCACAAATAGCTTTCGCTGTGTTTTGAAAAAAGATTTTTCTATTTGGTTGCGTTAAGCATTTCTCTTAGCATCTTTCTAAGGCTTACAATGCCTATTCCTAGGTAGAACACAACCAATATAACCATCCAGATTACTATTAGGTCGTTTCTTCCTGTGCCAAGAATCAATGCAAGCAACGGGCCCCATACAACCAGGAACAGGGTCTGGATTGTCAAGTATTGCCTGTAGCTTTTGTTTTCAATTGGGTGGACAAACTTGTTAATCCAAAGGCCCAACGCAAGGTTGAGAATGATAAATGCTGCAACACTTGGAATTATGAACTCATATGCTTCAAAGTAGAGTATTGCAAACAATGCTCCAAGCCATGCAATCATAATGAGGAATTCATCAAGGCTGAACAACAGTTGCTTTCCTTTCTTGCTCATAATTTACCAATCAAATATAGTACTTTGACCTTTTTAAATATTGCTGATGTCTGTTTGTCCCTGTATAATTAGCCAATAATTCTTTCAAGGATAAACTCCGGCTTGAATTTTTGAATATCTTTGTAGTCCTGCCCTGTTCCGACAAAGAGAATCGGTTTTCCCATTTTGTACAGAAGTGAAATTGTGGTTCCGCCTTTGCTGTCGCAATCAATTTTTGTAAGAATAAATCCGTCAATACCAACAATCTTGTTGTATTCCTTTGCCTGCTGCAAAAGGCTTTGGCCTGTGAATGCCTCTCCAACATAAATCTTCAAATCAGGCTGAACAACCCTGACAATTTTCTGTAATTCTCCCATCAGGTTCTTGTTTGTTTCCTGTCTTCCGGCGCTGTCAATTAGCACAACGTCAAGCTTTTGGCTTTGCCCTGCCTTCACTGCATCAAAGGCAACCGCCGCAGGATCTGCTCCATACTGGTGCTTTACAACACGAACTCCAAGTTTTTCTGCGTGTTTTTCAAGCTGTTCAATTGATGCTGCCCTAAAAGTGTCTCCTGCTGCCCAAATAACTTTCAATTTGTTTTTTTGAAGAAGATGTGTTAGCTTTGCAAGACTGGTTGTCTTCCCTGCTCCGTTTGGGCCAAGCAAAAGAATCTTGAATGGCTTGTCCTTTTTTGCCTTTATACTTTCAAGCAGGTCTATTTCCTCTGTCTTCATCATGTCCAAAAGAATGTTTTTGATTTCTTCTTTTACTGCATCTTCAACACTTTTGCCTCTTTGAAGAGGCTTTTCAACAAGCCGTTTCTTTATCTCCCTGCAGATTTCTTCAGAGGTTGTCTGTTCTACGTCTGCTTCAAGGAGTGCAAGTTCAAATTCCCACATAAGTCCCTTCAAATCTTTTTCTTCAAGTTTTACACTGCCTGTAATCGCTGCCTTGAGTTTTCCTCTTATTCCAAGCCTTGGTTTCAATTCCCGTTTTTCTTCCTTTTCAGGAACAATCTCAACAGGTTTGGGAACAGGCTCTTCTTCAATAATTGGTGCTTCAATTGGCTCAGGCTCTTTCAGAACAGGCTTTTCAATAGCTGGTTCTTCTTTAATCGGTTTGGGGTCTGTCTCTTCAGGAACTATTGTTTCTTCAATAGCTTTCAGTTCCCGTGATTCAGGCTCTTCAACAATTAGTTCTTCTTTAGCAGTTTCTTCTAAAACAGGCTCTTCAATTTCTTCTGCCTGCTCTTCCTTTGCCGGCTCTTCTTTAGAAACAGGTTCTTCTTTTTGAACGGGCGCTTCAACAGGTTCTTCAATAGCTGGCTTTTCTTCAATTTGGGAAACAGTTGGCTTTTCTGCCTGCTCTTTTTGGTCAAGCGTTTGCTTTACCTTTTCTGCAAAATTGCCTAACTTTTTCTTAAGCAGGTCAAACAATTAGCTCACACTGCTTACATCTTTCCCACTAGGCTGGTTTGCCTCTGTTGCTCTTTGGGCCTGGATCTTTTGGCTTTCCTGGAAGATTGCTGCAATGCCCTGCATGTTTGCGTCAACCTTTTCTATTTCTTTTTGCATGTTTATAACTTCTTCTTGGGCTTTTTTTAGTTCGCTTTCAATCTTTTTGAGGGTTTTGCCTGTATCAGTTGTTGCAAGCACGTTTCCTGCAAGGCTGCTTTTAACCTCTTTTGTGTTTGAGATTTTTGCCTCTGCATATACTCCAGCTCCGAGTGAGATCATTATTGGCTCGTCTTTTTTTGCCTTTTGAATTTCTTTAAGTGCTTCTGCTGCAAAAACCATTTCGTTCATGACTTGCTGCATGTTCTGCATTCTTCTTTGCAATGCGTTCATTTTTGCTTCGTCGCTTTTGAATGTTTCGACAAGGTTTTGTGGTGTAACTTTTAATTCTTTTTTCTCAGGCATTTTCTTTCACCTCTTTTGTTTCCTTTATCATAATCCTGTTTCTTTTAAGCTTGTTTTTGCTTCCAAAAAAGCACAGTGCTTTTTCTGCAGCAAATCCTGCGGTTTTTGCCCTTACTTTCTTTGAAAAGGGTTTTTTTTCTCTTTTTTCGATTATTTCTCCTTCAACTAAAAAAATCTTTTCGTCAGCCATTTTTTTACCCCCTTAGTCCTTCATCAATTCTTGCAAGCTCAAAACCTGTTGTATTTGTGCCTGCGAGAGCTGCTGTGCTGTTCGCAATAATACCGTTTCCAATAAAAACATCTCCTGCGTTTGCCGTTCCTTTTGCGCCTTGAACTCCAAAGTGCTTTTCTATTTTTTTTGCCTCTTGGTCAAGAACCATTTTGTTTATGACAAATCCTTTGTTTGTTGCAACAATGCTTGCTCCGACAATGTCTGAACTTGCCACTGTTGCTGTTTTCAGTTTAATGCCAAGAAATTTTTCAATTTCCTTGCGTTGCTTTTCTGAAAATGTGTTGCTGCAAACCCCTTTGCTGTCGTTGACAGCCATTAGGTTTCCTACAGCAGTAATGTTTTCAATTATTTTAACCTTTATGCCTGCGTCCAAAAGCTCTTTTTCTTCTTTTGGTTCCATAATGCTGCCTGCAACAAGCCCTTTGCTGTTGCCTGCCATTAAAACACCTAAAAGGGAACTGTTTGCAATAGTTGTTTTGACAATTTCTGCGTCAAACAAGCCCCTAATTATCTTTTCTTCTTTTTCTGAAATTACTTTTGGGGTAAAAACAATTTTTTCGGTTGCAAGAGCGAAGATTCCAACAAAAGGTGTTTCCCTCACAGTGCCGAGCTCAATTTTCATGGTTATTCTGTTCCTCTTTTCATTGCGGCCTTTTCAGCAGATTTTTCCGCAATCTTTTTCTCTTCTTTTTTCTTTTCCTTTTCTTCGACAGCTGCCTTTTCTTCTTTTGTCAGCTTCTCTGCCTTTTTCTCTTCTTTCTTTTCTTCCTTTGGAACCTTTGCTTTTTCGCCTTTGAGGAAGATGTTTGCTTTTCCTTTTGCTACAATAACCTTTATCTCAATCTTTCTTGGAATGTGCTCTCTGCCATTCTGCCAAATATATTCGTTTACCTTGTTGCTGATCAAGACGTTTTCTGCCTTAATTCTAAGGTGCTTAAAGATAAATCTTTTCAAGTGAGTCAATGCCTTTCTTGTCCTGCTTGGCTTTGGAAAATTGTAGACTGGCTGTAGCCCAACCGTGTATTCCTTTTGAATCGGCTTTTTTTCTTTCTTTGCTTCTTTTGCCATACAGTTTCACTACTCCCTTTGTCTCCTAAGTGCGGCCTTTTCCCTGTGTTTTCTTTTCCTGAAAAGGTTTCCTAGGCCAACCTGTTTCCAGGTTCTCTTGCTCTTAGGGTTCCAGATCCTTTTGCCTGCCTTTTGCAATACCCATACTGGTGCATTGGTTAGGCCTGGCCTGATCTTTTTCCTTGTACTAATTAAAAAATCCTTAAATTCTTGGTCCTTGTTTTTTGCCATAAAAAAATCACTTTCTTTTAATTTTTATTTCTCTTTTGTTCCTCATCTTGTCAAGCAAAAGCTTCAGTTCTTCTTCTCCAATCTGTCCCCGCAATTGCCCTGCCTTTTGAAGGTAGAGAATTACTTGCACAAATAAAGTTCTTTGTTCACAATTTTGACGTTGTTGAGCCTTTGCCTTGCTTCCTCGGTCAACAGGCTTCTAATTGTAGACGCAATCTGCGTTTCCACTTCAACCTGTTTTTGCTCTTCCAACTGTCTTTTTTGCATTTCCTCCATTTGTTTTTGCCTTATTTTATCATGTTCCATTTTTAAGCTTCCTCGGCCTTCTTCTCTTCCTTTTTCTTTTCTTTCTTCTTGGCCTCGTCTTTTGCCCGTTCTTTGTCCTTAACGACCTTTTCTTGCTTCTTTAATTCTTCGGCAACCTTTTTCTCTTCAACACTTTTTTCTTCGTGCTTTGGCTTTTCAGCTCTTACTTCAACCTTTTTCTTTTCAAGCTCTTTTGCAAAAACCTTGCTTTCTTTTGCCTTTTGAATCAAATAACCTTGTCCTTTTCCTGTAATAATTCTGCCCTTTTTGTCTTTCTTGATTAACCCTTGCTTTTCAAGCATTTGCAGGCAGGTTCTGATAACCTTTCCACCGGCTCTTCTGAAATGAGGCCTTCTAACTCCTCTTCTCTTTTTTCCGCCGTAATAATTTCTCAAAGTGCCTGTTCCAAGTGGCCCCTTTTTGTAAATTCTGTAAAGAATACTTGCCATTCTTTCATAAAACCACTCTGGACTGTCAGGAGCTCTTTCCTTGTGAGAGCCTGTTTTTACAAGATCTGCCCACACAGGCTTTTCTATACCCTGCTTTTTCAAATCAGCTGCAATAGCCTTAATTAACGCC
>JAFCCH010000055.1 GCA_017610265.1 Nitrososphaerota archaeon | reverse complement strand
GCTTGGGTTTCCAACCTGTTGGCTTAATTTTGGAATTTTGTATCCCACAACCTTTTCAAGGGTTGCGTGAAGGCTTCTTCTTTGAGCCTTTGTAGGGCTCAATCTTTTTCTTCCGGTTGCCTGCAATGCCCTTTTTTTCATGGCAGGTACTTTTGATTTTGGTCCTCTTCTCTTAGGCATTTTTACTCACTTGAATAAATCTGTACTCTTCCAGACTTTTAAGCCTTTCTTATTTGCACAAATAGTTCAAATCAAGGGCTGTCACTGTGTGCATAAACATTACCTTATAGTCCTGTTTTTCTATTTGCTTCATTGTTGCCATACACTCACAGGGCATATTGTCATATCTCCACTCTATTTTTTTTGCACAGTCTGTTACCATCATTACACAACCAATTGCGACATGGCCATTGTATGGCTGATAGTTTACTCCTAAAGCACCTGTTTCAGGATGCCTTAGCATTTCGTCCAGCATAAACCTCATAACATGAGGCGGCAGTTTTATGTCGTCGTCTAGCCAGAACATAAATTTTGTTTTTACAAGGTCTGCAAGTTTTTTTCTAACCATTAAGACATTTGGGTGTTTTCCGCCCTCAATTCTTCCAACTTTGTGAAGCTCTACATCAAGGCCCTTAAACCAGTTGTTTTTGATTCCGGCCTCAACCATTTCTGGCGTTCCATCAGTGCTTCCGTTGTCGGCAATAATTACTTTTAATTCAAGGCTTTGAACTGCCAGTGCCTTCAAAGCAATCTGCAAGGTATCGCTTCCATTAAATGTTGGAATGCAGACTGTCAAGTCATATTTTTTTTCCTCTTTCCCCATTCTCATATTCTCCCTTACGTTATACAGGTAATTATTCCTTTTGTTACTGTAACTACTTTACAAACATCAGATGTGTTAAAATTTCCATTTAATCCTGTTGCACCACAAGCACAAAGGTTTGCACAGCTTCCAACGTTTAAATAATTTTGACAAACACAAGTGCATCCACAAAAACAATTGCAGCAATTAAAAACAGCGCAACCGCAAAAAGTAGAACAGCAACTGGCGGTGATAGTACAACAAAAATGTACGCAAGAACTATTTATGCACATTTTGCTTGAACCTCCTTGGCATAAGCAAAGGCAGCCGCTTGGATTAATTATAAGGCAATTGCTTGAAGTGGATATGCATGAACAACCACCTGTGCATTGAAGTGTTAAATTGCTTCCGAGTTGAATGGTGCTTGTGCCAATTGAGTCAAATCCAGACGCTTTCAGCCTTCCGTCTATTTCTACATTGTCTCCAAAGGAATGTTCTGATCCAGATGCCTTGTCTTTTAGGATTATTCTGCCAAGGGCGTTTTGCAAAAAACTTGCTCCAAAGACAAGGCCTACTGCGCCGGCTACTGCCTTCTTCAAGCCATCTCTTTTTTTTAAGTCAACCATTTTCTCGACCGTTTCTGTTTTATCATTTCTATTTCTAAAAGAAACAAATAAGTCTCTAACATATCTTAGTTTCTAAGAAGTAACTAGGTTTTTCTTAAATAAGTTTTCGGTTTCCCCCTATCTTTCAGGATTTTATTTAAATACTACTAAATTCCTATATATAACAAATGGCAAAAAGGTTTAAGATTTCATTTTCAGTTGTTTTGGCGCTTGTTCTGCTGCTTTCACTTGCTCCTGTTGCTTTTGGGGCGGTAACTTACTCAATTGACAATTTTAGCCTTTTTCAGAGTGACAGCAATGTAGTTGGCTCAGGAAGCTCTGTTTGCTCAGGTGTAGATATTACTGGGGTAATCGCTTCCTGTGATACAAATCTTTCACAGAACACAATTTACAGGTTTGATGTAAATGTTTCAAATTCGGGAAGCACCCATAGCAATCCAACAAGCTTTCTTTTCCAAAATGTTTACGCTGCCTCAGACGTAATTGGCTCTGATGCAAATGTTTCCTTTTGCGGCTGCCTTGACGACGGAATATTAAAAGCAGGAACTCCTTCTCTTGTTGGAGACGACTTAAATTGTGCCCTTCCATTGGCAGACTCTTGCCTAATTGAAAAATTGGGCGGATTTGAAACGTTTTACTTTGTTATTGGAGTAGGGTCTGATGCATCCTCTGACTCAGGAACTTTCTTAATAAACGAGGACGCTGTTGACAACGATTCCTCTGCCGAAATAAGTTTCAATTTTTGCGTTTCTGCCTGTGATTCAAACATTGGATGTGACGACGGAAATTCTCTTACAACAGATATTTGTTCAAATCCTGGAACTTGTTCTTCAAGCTGTGCAAGCACTGCCTGCGATATTACATGTAATTCTGACGAAGTCTGTGACGATTCTGATGATCTTACAACAGACACCTGTACAAACCCTGGAACATGTGCTTCTGCATGCTCAAATGTTGCATGTTCTGTTGCCTGTGACACAAATTCAGCCTGTAATGATTCTAATTCTCTTACAACTGACATTTGTTCAAATCCAGGGTTGTGTACAGCCAGCTGTGCAAATACCTTGTGTGATTTTGCCTGTACAACTGATGCTGAATGTGATGACAGCAACAGCACTTCTTTGGACACCTGTAGCAATCCAAGCACCTGTTCTGCCGTCTGTTCTTATGCATCTTGCACTCCTGATTGTGTAAGCAACCTTGGCTGTGACGATTCTGATTTAACAACAATTGATACCTGTGTTGATTCAGGCACCTGTGATGCCTATTGCTCAAACGATGTTTGCACTCCTGTCTGCAATAATGATGCCGACTGTGGCGATGGCGATCCTGGAAGTGTTGATACCTGCATCCATCCAGGCGGCTGTGGAGCTCACTGCATTAACGAATTTTGCACTCCTGTTTGCAGTGCCGATTCTGACTGTGACGATTCTGACCCTGCAACAAGTGATTCCTGTTTAAGCCCTGGTTCTTGTACGGCCTCTTGTTCTAATGAAACCTGCGCTATTGTCTGTTCAACAGATTCAGATTGTGATGATTCTGATGGAACAACGGTTGATTCCTGTTCAAGTGCAGGAACATGTGATTCTGTTTGTGAAAATGTTGCCAAAACAGACCTTTCAATTGAGGTTGTGGTTGGAACAGACCTTTCCCTTGGAAGGGGTCAGGCAGTTGACTTAAACTTTATTGTAAAGAATTTGGCAGGAGAATTTGTTGAAGACGCCTTAATTACTTTGACTGACTCAGAGGGAAACGAAATTGAGCTTGTAAGCCTTGGAGAAGGGCTTTACACCGGAACCTATAATGTTCCTGTTGACTTTGTTTTGGGAGAGCAGAAAATAGCATTGCTTGCCTCTTCCGGAGGCCTTGTCGGAGCAGACGAAATTTCTTTGGAGATTCTGCCTGGTTCTGTTAACGCAGTTCTTGTTGAATCAGAGTTTCTTTCAGTAATGTCTGGCGAGAAAAAAGAATTCAAATTAAGCTTTGTTTACGGGGATGGTTCTGATGCAAATGCTACTGAAGTAACCGCTTCCTTAAACGGTGTAAACATTCCTCTTACCCAAACAGGCAATATCTTTGCCGGAAATTATCTTTTCTCAGATACTGACATTGGAACAGCCGTTCTTCTTGTTTCTGCTGCAGATTCTCTTGGAAATACTGGTGAAACATCAATTGAGTTCTCTGTCGCAAGCCCTATTCCATGGCTTCAGATTCTCGGAGTTCTTGCCCTAATAGTAGCGATTCTTGTTACTTTGTATGGCCTTAAAAAAACACACAAGCTTTCAAAGCTTTTGCATAAAATGGGAACAACTTCTCTTTCTTTGAGAACGTCAATGCTTCAGAGTGCGATTTCCAAGGAGAAGAAGAAAAGGGAATCTCTTGCAAAAAGAATAAAGCAGCAGGAGAAAACCCTTGAAAAGGTTAAGACAGACATTGAGCTTGAGAGAAAAAAGCAGGCAATGGCAATGCAAAGGCTTCCAACCGAATCAAGGTATGCTGCAGAGGAAACTGCGGCAGGCGCTGTTTCTTCCATTAAAAACGTTCTTGGCCAGAAGAAGTCTGCTGAGCAGCTTGAGTTTGACAAAAGGATTGTGGAAATTGATTCAAAGTCTGTTGAACTCAAGAAGAAAATTAAGGATCTTGAGGAAAGCTTTGATAAGAAAACTGTCGAGGAAAAGCCGTTTAAGCAAAAGCAGTTTGACCTGAAGGAAAAGCTTCATCTTCTCGAACTTGAGAAAAAGAAGATTTCGTAATTATTCTTCAACCGAAATTTTCAGTACCTTGTCGTAAGTTCTTTTGACATATTCAAAGCTGTTGTAGTGTTCTGTTACTGTTAGCTTTATGCCCTGTTCCCCTGCTCTTGCCATCTGCTTTGGCCAAATGTCAAAGTAGAATTTCTTGCTGTCTCCTGCCTTGAATTCAGGCATTTTCTTTATTGCAATATTTTTGTAGCCTGTTTTCTCCAAACTGAACTGGTTTCCAAGGTCTAGGTTCATTGTGACTATTTCTGTGTCTGAGCCTGAGTTGCTTAATTCGACAGATAATGTTATCGGTTCCCTTCGGCTTATCTTCATTTTGAAAGGCGTAAAAGTGCTTCTTATTTCAATCATGAGTATTTTCCTGCTGAAATAGTTTAAAAATCTTGTTTTTGAAAAGAAAAACGCTTTTATATAAGTTAAGCATTATTTGGTTTGAATGGTAGTAAAAATAGGATGGGATCCAATGCCTTTGTCATTAAAGGTATTCTTTTTCCTGATTGCGGTCGGAACAGTTTTTCAGCTTCTTGCATTAAGCTCTTTGGGAAATGTTGGAATTTATGTTTTTGGCTTTAAGCTAATGGGAACTGCTGCAATAATTACCACAACCGCATTTATCATTTTGAACGTAATTCTTCTTTATTCGCTCTGGGAAAGGCTGGTCTGGGGCTGGGAATACGGCATTGCACTTCAGGGTATTAGCATTCTAACAATTCTTGCCTCTGTTCCAAGGCTTCCTGAAATGGTTCAAAGAGGGTTTTCGCAAAGCAACGAAATTTTTCAGCCAAACGCATTAGGCGGTCTGTATGAAACAGGCTTGACGGTAGCCGTTCTTGGCTTAATGTTTGCTGTTCTTTTGAACGCTGCATTCATGCTAATTCTTTCTCACGAAAGAGACTACTTCAAGGTCAAAAAGGATCTTTTTGGCAAAAAGCTTAAATAAGACCTTGGAATAAACTATTGGCGAAGGAAAAAGATTGTTTCCTAACTTTTTTCTTTCTGCTTTTCAACTGCTTTGAGAATGCGGTTTGCCTCAATACTTGCAAGTATTATTCCCTGGCCAAGCGCTCTGCCTTCCCTTGTAACCGTAAGTTGCTGGCCAAATGCTTCGGGTGTTACTTTTGCAGTCCTTGCAGTTTTTTCATAACTTGCATGTCCTTCTCTTAATGTTTTATATTTTTCAAGAAAAGTTTTGGCTGTGTTTTCTATTCTTCCAAGTTGTTTTGCATTTAATTTTTTAGTAAATGAAATGTTTCCATAACGGTCTCTTGCAATATTTGGACTTAAATCTCTAACTACTGTTTCAAGATTCATCCTAAAGATTTCGGCCTCAGAAATGAGTTTTCCAACAGGTTCTCTGAGCTTTCTTTCCCGGTTTCGTAATCTGACTCTTTCAACCTCGGTTCTTTTTGTCCTGCGCACTTTTGTTGGCATTTTATTTCCCCTCATAGTTAAGCACCTTTTGAAATATTTGAGCAAACTGTTTGTTTAGTTCCCTCATTCTACTTCCACTTGCTCCTTCCATTTGTTTGAAAAGTGTTTCAATTTGTCTTGCTGCTCCACTGTGTTTTCTTATATTTATTTTGTATTGCTGGAAGAGAAGAGTTGTTTTTCTCCTTGGACTTCCACCTGGGCCTAATCTTTTTACATTTTGAACTGTGAAATTATGCTTTATTTTCTGCTTTTTAGGCTTTTTTCCAAATCCTATGAACAGCATATAAGATTTTATCTTCGAAGCCCTTAATTAGCCTTTCCTGGCTGTGTTCTTTTTTTAGAAACTCTTAAATACCTCCTTGGAATATATTGTTACTGAAGGAAAAAGATTGTTTCCTTAATAAATTATGTATACAAGTGGTGTTTGTGGCTAACCTTCCTGAATCAGAGCTTGTTCGCAAATCTTTTACAATCAAGAAGATGGACTTGCCTCCTTCAGTTCTTTTGACTAAGAGGTCCTTGCTCCGCTGGTTTGCTCTTTCATTTGGTCTTCTTTCTGAAAAGGAGAGTAGGGACACAGTTCTCAAAACAACCCTCGAATTTCAGGCATATATTGAGGGCAAATACAGCAAGAAAATAAGCGAAAAGCTTCTAAGGTATCATTTAAACAGGCTCATTGTGCTTGAATTATTGCAGAGGAAACAAAATAGGTATTTTTTGAACAATAGCCCTTACTCTGAACCAAACAGCTTTGTTGAAAGCTTCAACCACTGGATTAAAAAGCCTGTTAATGAAAGCATGGACAACATTGAAAACATTCTTGGAAAGCTTGAGGCTTCCTATAAAAAGTGATTCTTACTAATTTCTTTTTATGAAATTTGCAGTGGTTGTCTCAAAAGAGGACAAGGCAGGAATGAACATTGCCTCTTTTTTGAAGGGAAACCTTTCTGAAAACATGTTTCTTCATTTCATTGAGGGAAACCAGTGTTTTGCAGACAAGGTTGATCAAGTAAAAGCAGACTTTCTTGTTTTTGCTTCCCTGCACAGGTCTGAATCGGCAAAGCCAACTCTTACATGCCATCCAATTGGAAACTGGGGCAAAGCAGAATACGGCGGCAGGAACAAAGAGCTTGTTAAAACAAATTCTTTTTTAATAAAAAATTATATGCTTGGACTGCAAAAAACTGAAACTCCTGAGCAATATGGCCTTTCTCTTGAGGCAACCCATCATGGGCCTTCTCTTTCAAAACCAACTGTCTTCATTGAATTAGGAAGCTCTGAAACACAGTGGGGTGACAAACTTGCTGCAGGAGCAATTGCCAAAGTCATTATAGAATCGACTTCCCTTGAAGGAAACTTTAAGTCAGCCATTGCCCTTGGCGGAGGGCATTACTGTCCTTCTTTCTCCAAACTTGTTTTGAGAACAGAGTGGGCTCTTGGGCATGTTTGCCCACAATATGCTTTGCCTTTCTTTGACGAAGCTTCTCTTGACAAGGCGATTGAAAGCACGTTTCCGAAACCTGAGGCAATCATTCTTGACTGGAAAGGCCTTGGAAAAGAGAAAGCGAGAATAAAGGAATTGCTTGGTAATCAGGATCTGCCTGTCTTAAGGGTAAGAAAGTTGCTTGGCTAATTTTTTACAATTGCCTTTCCTTTCAATTCTTTTAGGTTTTTTGCACCTGTTAAAAACATGGCAATGCGAAGTTCTTCAATAATCTTTTCAAGCAGTTCTTTTACTGCCTTGCTTCCGCCTTTTTCCTGTGCTTTCAGGACAGGCAATGCAAGGCCGCAAATGTCTGCTCCCAGGGCAATTGCCTTTGCGCAATCTAAACCTGTTCTTATTCCGCCTGATGCAATAATCTTTCCGTCAAAGGCTTTTCTGCACTGAATTACGCTTTCAGCTGTTGGAATACCAAAGTCCCAAAAAGTTTCTCCAATGCTTTTGTCTCCTCTTTTTGAGTCAAGAGCGGTCCAGCTTGTGCCGCCGGCTCCGCCTACATCAATTGCTTTTATTCCTGTCTTTGCAAGCTCTTTTGCTGTTTCAAATCCTATTCCATGCCCTACTTCTTTTACATAAACAGGTTTTTTAAATTCTTTTACAAGCTTTTCAACTTCCTTGAGCCTTCCCTTAAAGTCTGTTTCTTTTTCCGGCTGCATTGCCGCTTGTGCGGCATTCAAATGAATTGCCAGGGCATCTGCTCCAACTGCCTCAATTGCTTTTTCAATTTCTTTTGCCGAATGCTTTCCCACTTCTGTTACTCCAATATTTCCTGCGAGAAAAATGTTTGGCGCAACATCTCTTACTTCATAGGTTTCTGCAAGTTTGGGATCTTCAATCATTGGCCTTTGGCTTCCAAGACCCATTCCAACGCCCAATTCTTCACAGGCTTTTGCAATGTCCTTGTTTATCTTTATTGCTTCTTTTACTCCTCCTGTAATGGCTTCAACCATTAGGGGGGCCTTAAACTTTTTTCCAAGAAATTCTATTTCAAGCTTTATTTCTCTTTTGTCCAGTTCAGGCAAAGTCTTGTAGCTTAGGTCCACTCCCTTAAATGAGATTCCTTCCAGTCCGGTTGTCTTTTCTTTGAACTGAACATCTTCCTCTAAACTAATTTTTAAGTGATCTAGTTTTCTGTCCTGAATTTTCTTTCCCATCTTGCTTCAACTCTCATTAAATTTAACTATAAAACATTAAAAAGCTAATAAATTTTTCCCTTTAGATTATAATTTTACCTCTGTTCCCTCAACTTCTTTTCCTGTTAAGGCTTTGTAAAAGTTTTCTTCCTTGTTTGCATCAAAGATTAAGGCCGTTGTTCCCTGCAGCATCTCTTTTAGTTTTTCCAGCTTGCCCTTCATGCCTCCTGTAACGTCAACGGTTCCTGCCTGTTCTGTTTGTGTTATAACTTCTTCAAAGTTGCTTTTGTCAATCAAAGGAATTCTTTTTGCATTCTTGTCTTTTTTTGGGTTCCATTTGGCCAAAGACAACAGGAATTTTTCCTTCTTTAAGAGCTTGTTCAATTCCCTTTGTTTCAAAGCCAACAATCTTTTTGTTGTCTTGTTCAACTATTTTGTTTGGGTCAAATGCTTGTGCTTCAATTCCTGATTCCTTAAGAGAATCAACAACAACTGAGTCGAGGTAATTGCAGTCCTTGATTGTCTTTGCAAGCCCTTCTTTGTGTCGGTCAGTGTAAACGCCGTTGTTTATATCAAACTCAACAACATTTGTGTGGCCAAACGGCCCTGCGCCGTGAACTACAATTAATGAAAATTCCTTTTCTTCCAGGGCTTTTTTGAGCTCTGCAGCAATCCTTTTCAGAACAGGCTTTTTTGCCTCAAATTTGTTCCCCTCTTTTTCGGTTATGGCAGAACCGCCTAACTTAATTATGTATAAGTCACTCATGTTTTTCCCTACAAATTTAGTTTTAAAAGTTCTTTTAAGCTGTTTATCACAAAGTCTGCGCCTGCTTCCTGCAATTCCTTATAGCTTGTGTTTCCTGTTGTAATTCCTATTGCTGTTTTGCAGCCTGCATTTTTTGAGGCCTCAATATCTGTTACCGCATCTCCTATATATGCACATTCTTCCGGCTTAAAGCCAAGGCTTTTGATGCATTTTAGCAATCCCTCTGGGTCTGGCTTTGGTTTCTCATATTCTTCTGCAAATACCTTTACCTTAAACTTTTCTGCCAGCTTGTCTGATATTAAAAATTGCTTTTTTGTTGTGCCTGTCACAAGGCCAAGAATATATTTTTCTTCCAATTTTTCAATTGTTTCCTCAACATCAGGGCAAAGAATATTTTTTCCCTGAAGCAATTCAACATATGCATCTTCTTTTTCTGCCGCAAGAATTTTCAAATCTGCCTTTACATTATATCTTTCTGTAAGAATCGCGATCTTTTCCCTGTTTATTTTTGCTGTTAATTCAAACAGGTCCTTGTCCTGAATTTTAACATTGTGCCTTAAGAAAATAAGCTTGTAGGCCTTTGAGTGCCATTCAAAATCGTCTACGATTACCTGATTGTAATCTAAAATTAAAGCCTTAACCATTGGCCGTTCACTCTGTTTCCACAATTCCGTTTTCTGCGTCGACTTTTACTTTGTCACCTGTCTTTATCTTCTCTATTTCGATGTGGTCGACGCATGGAATCTCTGAGATAATGCAGCCAACAGCAACAATGGTTTCGCATTCCTTGTTTACTATTGCAAGCGGTGCTTTTCCGTTCCTTTTCAGGTTGTAGAGAACATAGCTGCCTACAGTGCTTCCCTTTCCTTCCGGGAAAACAAGTATTTTGCCTGCAACACTTTGGCCTTCGAGCTCGTGGCCTTTTTCAACTATTTCTCCTGTATCAGGATCCACTCCGCCGTAGAATGAAATTCCGTCCTTGGTTACAAGGGCTTCTCCTTCTGCCTTTCCTTTGAAGATTTTTCTGCCTTTCATTTTCTCACCGCCAAATCTACGCATTCTTCTAAATCACAAAAAATTGTCTTAAAGCTGTTCTTGCCTCTTCCATAGAAAACAGCCTTTGCGGAATTTGTTGCCATCCCTTTAAACCTTCCTTTTAGTGGAGCAACCGCCATGCATGTGTCACATGCAATTTTTGCGCCTGATGCCTCAATCTTTTCAACAATGCCCTTTTCTGCTGCCTTGTCCCTGATTTCTCTTGAAACACATATCCAGAATTCTTTTGAAACCTTTTTGCCTTCAAGCAAGCCTGCAATTTGCTCCATTTCTCCAAGGGAACAGTGCGGGCAGCCGACAGCAACAATGTCTATTTCTGTTGCGTCTGTTAAGAAAGCCTTTGAGTTGTCAAGGTTTTCCTGTGTTATTTCCACACTTTCACTTGGCTTTTCTGTCTTGTTTGGAGTAATTCCTTCAATGTGAAATATTGCCGCTCCTGCATATGTTGCAATTGAGGCTGAAAAAATTTTTAGTGCGTCCTCGCTTGCTTTTTCAATTCCTGTAATCAAAACAATTTTTTTGCCAACCTTGTCTCCTATTGCGTGCCCTAGGGCTCCCCAGTCTGTAAATTTTTCAATTTTTCCTGAAACTTTTATTTCAATTTGAGCCTGCCTGTTTTTGTCAAGGTGGAATCCAAATTCAGGTGTCTTACCTGTTATTGCCGAGGCAAGAGCGCTTGGTCCTCCTTCCCTGTTTGTGTAGGCTCCCAGAACAGAGTTTGCAAAGCAGACAGCGCTTGATTCGCTCCATGCAATATGGTCTCCTTTGTTTGGCCTGTTGCCAATCAAATAAGGGGTGCATGTGCATGTAGTTTTAACTCCCATTTTTGCAAATGCTTCAACAACCTTCAACTGTTTTTGAGCAAATTCTTCTGAGATACCTAGCTTTTTCCAGTTTTGAATATCCATTCCTGCAGGATTCAATGTTGTGAAAACGCTTACTTTGCCGTCTTCGGCCATGTTCTCCAAGTATTCTAAACCAGCTTCTCCCAGATTGTGGTAGCTCACTCCTGCAATCTGCACGCTTTTCACGTCAATAAACCCTTCTGCCCCAAAGATGTCTCCCAAAGCCGAAAGAATTTCAATTGCCTTTTGGGCTGCTTTTCCGTTCTTTCCGTCAAGCATTTCTTGTTCTTTCTGGTTTAGTTTCATAAAATCACTCCAAATAATCCTTCAAATCTGCTTTTGGGAAAGGGGCTTTTCCAAAGCTTTTTCCCTTGGTTTTAAGGGGGGCAGTGCAGTCAAAGCCGCATTTGGTTGTCATCTTGGTTTCTGCTTCTGCGCTTGGGTCTAAAGAGGATCCTTTTTCCTTGTCTTTCATAACAAAGTCGCGGTCTGCCTGAAACCTTGTTGCCATTGCCCACTCACATTCTTGGTCATTGTATATGTCTATGTCCTTGTCGTAGACAAAAATGTGCTTGCAGCTTTTGTGGCCTTCAAAGCCTGCTTCAATTGCTTTCTTTCCGTCTTCTTCGGTCTTTTTGTCAATCTTAATTCTGGCATGCAGCCAGCTGCAGCCGCCTGAATTAACGTTTACGTCAATGCATTTTATGCCTGCTTCATTTACTTTTTTGAACATTGTTGGTTCTCTGGGCATTCCCATCAAAACTTTGTGCTCAAACTTTCCTGGAAGCAGCGCCTGCCATATTGCGTCCTTCCTGTGCGTTATCTTTGTAACTGTAAAAACAGGCTCTTTTCTTACAATGTCCTGTGTTTCGGTCAAGTCAATAAACGGTCCTTCATCGGCCATTTCTTCCAGTGAAATTGTTCCTTCAAACACAAATTCGCAGTTTGCCGGAATTATTGCGTCAAAGGTCTTTGCCTTTGTTGCTGCCGCTACAAGGACATTGGCTCCGTTGCCAACGCAAATTGCCATTGGCATTGTCTTTAATTCCTGTAAAAAGCAATCAAAATTTCTTTTCTTTACAATTCTTATTACAAACTTGTTTTTTGCAATCTGCATGCTTCTGTGAAAGTCAAGGTTTTGCCCAAGCTTTGGATGTTTTGCAATTATCACTCCACTTGAAATGTAATTGCCTCCGTCGTTTTTGCAGTGGAATAGGATTGGAATTTTGTCTAGGTCAGTTTCATCTAATTCGACTTCCTGGCATGGTGCGTTTTCAATCATTGTCGGCTTGGTAGGATTTTCAATTGCTTTTGTAATGGTTGGAATAAGTTCATTTACTTTGCAACCAAAATAATCTGCAATTGACTGCTTTGTTGGAAAAATGTTTCCTGCAACAGAAAATTCACTTTCTTTAACCTTTTCAAACTTTACAGGCTTGTCTACAAGCTCGTTGATAATTGCACTGGCTTCAAGCTTTTTTGAAACAGGCTTTTTTACAATTTTTAAGTCCTTTATTTTTTCCAAATGGCTTCTAAAACTCATTATTCCCACCTCTTGAATTTTTTGTTTTCTATGCCAAACACGTCTAATACCTTGCCAACAATAAAAGCCTCTAAATCCTTAATACTCTTTGGTTTGTGGTAGAATCCAGGGCTTAGGGGCATTACCACTGCGCCGTAAATTGACAAATTGTAAAGGTTTTTTAGGCATCCAGGGCTCAAAGGAGTTTCCCTAATGCATACAACCATTTTTCTTTTCATTTTCAGGGTGTTGTCTGCTGCTCTTGAAATAAGGTTGCTTGAATCGGCATTTGCAATTTCTGAAACGGTTTTTACCGTGGCCGGGCAAACAATCATTCCGTCAACCAAAAAGCTGCTGCTTGAGATTGCTGCATCCATTTCCCTGTATCCATAAACCTTTGAGGCAAGCTTTTTTATCTCGTTCAGGCTTGTGTCTGTTTCTTCTTTCACAAGCTTTTCAGCCCACTCGCTTAGAATAAGGTGTGTTTCAACCTTTGCCTCTTTCAGAGCTTTCAACAATTCAATGCCATAGCCTACTCCTGAGGCTCCGCATATTGCTACAATTAACTTCATTTAGATGCTCCAATTTCTGTTTTCAGTGTTTCGTAACCTATTTCTTCAACTGCTTTTGCAACCTTTTCCTGCAATTCTTTTCCTGGAGTTAAAAGCAGGACATAGCCCCCTCTTCCTGTTCCGGTTAGTTTTGCTCCAAAGGCTCCTGCCTGCTTTGCAGTCTTTACAATTTCCTCAATTTCGTCGCATGAAACAGTAATTTGTCTCAAAAGCTCCTGGTTTACATCCATTTGCTCTCCAACCGTAGTCCAGTCTTCTTTCTTGATTGCTTCAAGCGCCTTGCCATACATTTCTTTGTAATCACTACTGACTTTTTCAAACCATTTTTCGTCTGCTTCCTTTTTTGCCCTTACATCTCCTACAACAACCTTTGTTTCCTGCGTTATTCCTGTTGTTGCAAGAACTATTTCAATGGGCTTTGATACAGTCAGTGTTTCAATTTTGTTTGGCTCGCCTTGCAGGTTCTTTTCAAATGTCAAAAAGCCCCCGTAAACAGAGCATGTATTGTCAATTCCTGAGGCCGTTCCTGCCCCTGCTTCTTCCGCAATATAGGTGGCTTTGTTTATTTGCTCAATGTTCATTCCAAGGTTTTGAAATTCGTTTAGTGCGCGTGAAATGCTTGCTGCAAGTGCTGCGCTTGATCCAACCCCTGAATTGCATTTGAGGTTTCCTTCAAGTACAATCTTTATTGGATTTTTTTCCTTGTCTATATCAAATTGTGCAAGCAGTGATTCAATCTGCCTTCCGATTTCACCTGCTTTCTTTTCCTTGTAGCCAGGTGTTTCCGGCCTGTTGTCAACAAACTCAAATTTGTCGGCTTTTTCAACTGTAGCGGTTGTTGCATTTCCAATGCCTGATGCGATGCCTGGCAAGCCATATACTACAAAGTGCTCTCCGAATAGAATAGTTTTTCCAAATCCTTTTCCTTCTGCCATTAAACCACCTCTGCTAAATTGTTCTGCAAAATTAATTAAAATGTCAGGATTTTGCTTTTGATAAAAATAAGTGAATTAAACCCTTTTTCCGGTCTTTGGCCTTTTTGGAACTGGTTTCTTGGTCTTCTGTCTAAATACTAGTCCCTTACCTTGAATTTGTAGCCATAGGCTATTGGCCCTTCTGGATCAATGTCTGATATTTTTCTGAAAACTTTTTCCACTCTGGCTCCAACCTTTACCTTTTCTTTTTCTGAATCAACAACCTGGCTCAAAAGCCTTGCTTTGTTGTCTAATTCGATTATTGCAATAAAGTATGGGGTTTCGTGCTCAAAACCTGCTGGTCCTGAAAAAAGCTCTGTGAAGGTTATTATCTTGCCTGTTTTTGGCATCTTTTGATCAACAAGCTTTCCTTTTCTTCTGCATTGCGGGCAAACTGCCCTTGCAGGAAAGTATGCTGTTCCACATGTTGTACATTTGTTGCCGTCAAGGTCGTATCTTTCGCCAAACTTTCTCCAAATCAACGGTAAATTTCCTTCCATTATTTCTTCCCCTCCAGTGCTTTGAACATATGTAAAGTGCAGGTTGCTCCGCTTCCACCCACATTGTGGGCTAGGCCAATCTTTGCATCTTTTACCTGCCTTTTTTCTGCCTTGTCCTGCAATTGCAGGCATGCTTCAACAGCCTGTGCAATTCCTGTTGCTCCGACCGGGTGGCCTTTTCCTTTTAGGCCGCCTGAAACATTGACCGGAATTTCTCCGTCCAAGGCTGTTTTTCCTTCTTCAGTATATTTTCCGCCTTGTCCCTGCGGGCAAAATCCAAGTGCTTCAATTGCAAGTATTTCGGCAATTGTAAAGCAGTCGTGAACCTCTACAAAGTCAATGTCTTTTACTGAAAGCTTTGTTTTCTCAAATGCTCTTTTTGCCGCAATCTTTGCCGCCTTTGTTTCAGTAAGGCTTTTTCTTGCAGCAAGAGATAGGGTATCACTTGTTTGCTCTGATGCAATTATTTCAATTGGCTGTTCGCAGATTTCTCTTGCCTTGCTTGACTCGCACAAAATTACTGCCGCTGCCCCGTCTGTAATTGGGGAACAGTCAAGCAATTTTAATGGAGTTGCAATATAACCTGATTTCATAACTGTTTCAACATTTATTTCTCTTTGGAATTGTGCCTTTGGGTTAAGTGTTGCATTATGATGATTTTTAACAGAAACTGCTGCCATTTGCTCTTCTGTTGTTCCATATTTGTCCATGTGGGCTTTTGCCATCAATGCATAAAGGGCGGGAAAGCTTGCTCCGTGAAACAATTCTGTTTCCTGGTCGCCTGCTCCTCCTAGTGCAATTGCAGCCTGTTCAACGCCGACATCCGTCATCTTTTCGACTCCGCCAACTGCAACAATATCATATTCTCCTGATTTAATTGACATATAACCTGACCTCAAAGCTGTTCCGCCTGAGGCACATGCGTTTTCAACCCTTGTTGCAGGAATTGGGTTCAACCCTAATTGATCTGCAATAAGTGCTCCAATGTGTTCTTGTCCTATAAACTTTCCTGATGCCATGCTTCCGCCGTACAGGGCTTCAATGTCTTTTCCTTCAACTCCGGCGCTCATAATGGCTTCAATTCCTGCTTCCGCTATTAATTGCCTAAAGCTCTTGCTCCAGTGTTCACCAAACTTTGTGCATCCAAATCCAATTATTGAAACATTCCTCATCTTTTTCACCTACAAGCTTTTGAGCTTTTTCCTGAATTTTGCATAAGTTGCGTAATCAATGTATTCCTTGTCTTTAAACATTTCAAAGACTGACGTTGGCCTGTTTTTTTCAATGTTCTTTGTTGCCTTCAAAACAAATGCGTCTGAACCTGCTCCTGACCCATAGCTTACTGCAAGGATTTTGTCCCCTGCTTTTGCCTTGTCAAGAACTGATGAAAGTCCTATCATCATGCTTCCTGAATAAGTGTTTCCAATATGTGGAGTAGTCAAACCTTGTTCAATCTGCTCTCTTTCAAAGCCAAGCATTTTTGCAACCCTTATTGGGAACTTTCCGTTTGGCTGGTGGAATACAGCGTAATCAAAATCTTTTGGCTTCATTTTAACCATTTTCATCACTCCTTCTGCTGCTCTCATTACATGCTTGAAGTATGCAGGCTCTCCTGTGAACCTTCCAGCATGCCTTGGGAATTCAGCCTGTTGCCTTCTCCAAAAGTCTGGTGTATCAGTTGTAAAACTGTAAGTGTCTTCAATTTCTGCAATTATTTCTTCCTTTTTCTTTCCAACAATGAATGCTGCTCCGCCTGAAGCTGCTGTAAATTCCAAAGCGTCTCCTGGCCTTCCCTGTGCTGTATCTGCCCCAATTGACATTCCATATTTGATCCATTTTGGGATTTCGCTTCCAACAAGGCCCATGCACATCTGTATTCCTGCTGTTCCTGCTTTGCATGCAAATTCAAGGTCTGCTGCTGTTAAGTCAGGGCTTGCTCCAATTGCGTCTGCCACAATTGAGGCTGTTGGCTTTACTGCGTAAGGATGTGATTCTGATCCAACATAAAGTGCGCCAATGTCTTTTGCTTTAATTCCTGCGTGTGAAACTGCCCTTCTTGCGGATTCAACAGCAATGGTTGCAGCGTCTTCGTCAAGGGAACCAACTGCCTTTTCCTTTACATTAAGGCTTTTTGAAATTGCCTTTCCGTCCTTTTGCCAAACGCGTGCAATTTCTTCAACTGTAATCCTGTACTTTGGAATATATGTTCCATATCCTACAATTCCAATCATTCTACATCACTTGTCCTCGCTTTCCTTTAAAAGTTCTTTTGCCCTGTCAACCCTTATATTCTTTTCTTCAGCCATTTTTGCGGCTATTCTGTCAATTTCCTTTCCTTTTGCCCCTGCCATTACTGCAATGTTTTTTGCATGAAGTCTCATATGGCCTTTTTGAATGCCTTCTGTTGACAATGCCCTCATTGCGGCAAAGTTTTGTGAAAGGCCAACGCATGCAATTACCTGCCCCAGTTCTTCAGCTGTTTTTATTCCGAGCATTTTTACTGCAATTCCTGCAATTGGACTTGTTTTGACCGCGCCTCCAACAAGGCCGACTGCCATTGGCAGTTCTATTTCTCCAATTAAATTTCCTTCCTTGTCTTTGTAATATCTTGTAAGTGTGGTATATTTTCCTTTCATTGAGGCAAAGGCATGTGCTCCTGCTTCCAATGCCCGAAAGTCTTGTCCTGTTGCAATTGCAACAGCATCTATTCCGTTCATTATCCCCTTATTGTGGGTGCATGCCCTAAAAATATTGTTTGCTGCAAAATGGTAGGCGTCAAGAATGTGTTCAATTATTTCTTCTCCTTTCAGGTCTCCTTTCTTGAAGCTTTCTTCCAATGCCTTTTTTGTAAAGACAGCTGTTGCTTTTACTGTTCTGTAAATTGCAAGATTTGAAATAATCTTAAGCCTTGATTCTCCACCTGAAATTTCTTCAAGCCTTGGGGCAATCTTTTCACACATCGTATTTACTGCGTTTGCGCCCATTGCATCGCGAACATCTACAAGCAAGTGAACGATTAGCATTTTTCCCCTTTCTGTTTCAATAACGCTTGTTTCAATCTTTTTGGCTCCACCGCCAAACTTTACAAGGACTGGGTCTGCTTCATTTGCAGAATCAACAAGGGTCCTGCCTGCCTTTCCAATGGCTACCTCTGCCTTTCCCCAATCTTTAACCTTCAATAATTGAATTTGCCCGATCATTACTGGGGGAGTTGACTCTGCTTTAAATCCTCCTGTAATTTTTGCAATGCTTGCGCCCTTGCTTGCTGCTGCAACAACGCTTGGTTCCTCCATTGACATTGGCACAATGTATTCCTTTCCATTAATCACAAAATTGGTTGCAATCCCAAGGGGCAATTGCTGCGTTCCCACAATATTTTCAACCATTCTGTCGGCAATTTCAAAATCCATTGCTCCATATTTCTTCAAGTCGGCAATTTCTTTTTCTTCAAGCCCTGCAAATTCTTTTATCAGGGCAAGCCTTTCATCAAGGCTTTTTTTGTAAAATCCTGACATCTTGCTTTTTTCCATAAAAATCACTTTCCCTCGAGATATTTTTCAATGTCTTCAACCGCTTTCCTGGCTGAGGCAATGCTGTGAACAACTGTTTTTTCGTTGTTTGAAAGGTCTCCTGCTGCAAACACTCCCCATAATTCAGTCTTGTTCCCATTAATCTTTATTTCCTTTCCTTCAAGTTCTGTTCCATTTGCAATTGTAGTGTCATACTGCTGTCCTATTGCCAGTACACAGATATCTGCTGCTATTTCTTCTTTTTCTTCTGTTTCAACAAAGTCTTCTTTTTCAATTTCTAATTTTTTAAATTTAATTTTTTCAAGCTTTTTTCCCCCCAAAAACGCTTCTGGAACAAGCTGCATTCTAAACTCAACTCCTTCTTCCATTGCGTGAATTAATTCTGATTTATTGCATGGCATAAATGGCATGTTTTTTCTGTAGGCAACAGTTGCCTCACAGCCAATTCTTCTTAGAACACGAGCGCAGTCA
>JAFCCH010000054.1 GCA_017610265.1 Nitrososphaerota archaeon | reverse complement strand
CGTGGAAGAACAAGAATGGTTTCTCTTGCCTTTCCAAAAAGCCAGCTTAACTTGAAGAAAAAGAAATAATTCACTAAAAGAATTGACCTACTTTTTTCCCTGTCTTGTTCTAAGATAGAATATGACTGTTGTTATTGCAATTGTTGCAATTATTACTGTAAAGACAATTCCTGCAAAGCTTTCTGTTCCTTCAATGCCTGCGCTTGCTGGCAGTATTGCAAGAACGGCTGCTGCTAGCCCTCTTGGGATAAGTCCGTTTATTACTGAGACCTGTTTTTTGGAAAGCTTTTCCCTGAAGGTACCAATCTTTACTCCGATTGGCCTTGCCGCTGCGATGCCTGCGACTATTACAAGCGAAACAATTACAAGCTTTAAGTCAACGAAGAACAAAAGTCCAATTAATGCAAAGAAGAAGGTCTTTACAAAAAAGCTTACCTGGCTGTTGAATTCAATTACTCTTTTGTCAAGGCTGATATTTTTTTCAAGCTTTAGCATTGACTTTAGTTCAGAGGCATTTCCTAAAATTATTCCAAATGCAAGTGCTGCAATTGCTGCGCTTCCCTGCACAAAGTCTGTGAAGGCGTAAAGCATTAGAAGGCAGGCAAAGGTCAGCATGTAATTGTGCTGGTATAAGGCGCTCTTGTTTTTAAAGAATTTCAAAACATAAAGCCAGATTATTCCAACAATTATTCCAAGAATTGCGCCGATTGAAAAGTTTGCTGAGATTGAGTGAAGAATTTCTTGAACTCCTGTTCCAGGAACTATTACTGATTGAATAACTGCAATTGTCAGGACAACTGCTAGGACATCGGTAATGCTGCTTTCCAAAGTTAGAATGTTTGAAATCTTTTTGTTTAATCTTGCTGCCCTTACAAGCGGCAAGACAACGAGGGAACTGCTTCCGCCCAAAATTGTTCCGAGAAGGACGCTGTTTAAAAGGCTCCAGTTTTCCAAATATCCTGCAAATGACAGGCTTTGCAAAAGAAGTGCAATTAATGCGCTGTTAAGGGCAAATCCAACAATGGCGAGAAGAAAAGAGGTTGGTGCGTTTTTTATGACATCATAGATGTTTAGGTGCAGGCCGCCCTCAAACATTATTACCATCAATGCAATGGCTGAAAAGAAGGGTGCAATTGCCCAAAGTGCATCTTGTGGCACAAGGCCCAGAACCGGTCCTGCGAGGAATCCAATGGCAATTAGCCAGAGTGCGTCCGGAATCTTTGTCTTGGCAAAGACAAATTCTCCAAATACCCCCAAAAAGATGACTATTGCCATAAAGGCAAGCAATGATATAATCATCATAGAATATTTGCGTTATCAAGGTTTTTTAAGGAAATCCCAGAAACAGAAACAAATAAAAAGCAGTAAAGGGCAAGATATATAACGCATTAATTAGTAAAAGTGAATATTGCTATGGCTGTTAAAAAAAAGAAAACTATTTCAAGAAAGCCGGTGAAAAAGGCTGTTAAGAGAAAAGCTGTTAGAAAACCTGCCAAAAAGGCAAAGCCTGTTAGAAAACCTGTTATAAAAGCAAAGCCTGTTAAGAAAGCCAGGGCAAAGCCTGCAACTCCTAAAAAGGTTAAGAAGGATTTGAAGTCTTTAAAGACCGGCTTAAAGAGGGAAATTGCTTTAACCAAGAGAGTTTCTTCAAATGCAAAGACCAACACAAAGGAACTTGAACTTCTTAGAAAAGAACTTGAACTGCTTAAAAAGAAAAAGAAGCGAACTGGTTTATCTGATTACAACAAGTTTATGAGGCTGCAGATTAAGAAAGGCCTTTCATTCAAGCAGGCAGCTGCTCTTTGGAGAAAGAGAAAGAAGGAAGCTGCAAAGAAGAACAAGAAGAGAACTGCTTACAATATTTTTGTTTCAATGCAACTTAAGAGGGGCAAAACAATGAAGCAGGCAATTGCTGCCTGGAACAAGCTCAAAAAGGGCCCCTCAAAGAGAAAGAAAACCATTAAGAGAAAGCCTGTGAAGAAAAAGCCTGTTAAGAGAAAGGTTAGAAAGAAGGCTGTAAAAAAGAAGACAGTCAAGAAAAAGCCTGTGAAAAAGAAGGCTGTTAAGAGAACTGTTAAGAGAAGGATTGTTAGAAAAAAGCCAAAGACTGTTACGAGAGTTAGAAGAATTACTGTTGAAAAGCCACTTATTGTTACAAAGACTGTTTTTCCGGCTGAAAAGATTGCAGTAGCTGTTGAGGCTGCGATTAAGAAATTCCAGTCAAGCGAGCAGAAAAGAATTGAATCTCTTAAAGAGATTGTTTCAAAGACTGTTATTCCTAGCAGGGTTGAAAGCCTGTCTGACGAAGAGCTTGCTTTGAATATGATTGACGTTTACTTTACTGAGGTTGCAAGGCATGGTATTAAAAGAAAGCTTAGTTTGGACGAGGTTGTAAATGCTTACTTTTATTCTCTTCTGAGAATTAAAAGAAAGGGCGTTGAACTTACTGCAATAAAAGAGGCTCTTTTGAGAGAAAAACTTTAGGTGATGTTTATGGCAAAAACTTTAAGCAATGAAGAAGTAGCAGCAAGGCTTGTGCAGATTTATTTCAAGGAAATTGCAAGGCTTGGCTACAAAAGAAATTTGACTCTTGACGAAACAATTAACGCTTACTACTATGTCCTTTCAAAGCTTGGTAACAAGGAACAGGCTCTTGAAAAGGTTAAGAAAGATGTTTTGGAAGACGAAAAGGACTTGAAGACAGAAACCAAGGAAGAAATCGTTCCAATGGTCAGTGAAACAGTCACAACCACCAAGACAACCGAAACCAAGGAAGAAAGCAAATTTTCTTAGGGCTTTTTGAAAATTATTTCAATTGCGTCCCTGTTCTTTAATTCATGCTCTTTTCCAATCATTTGCTTTTTCTTGACGTCAGTGGCCCTGATAAAGCCCCTGCCCATATCTGTATGCAGTTTAAAGGCAAAGTCAAGAGCGGTTGAACCTTTTGGCATTAGGATGCAGTCAGGCAAAATATTTCCCTCTGAATCAGCAAGCTTTTTTGAACCAGCTGGGAAAATTGCAACATATCCAAGGGCATCAAAAACGGTTTTGTCAAGAACGTCCTGAACCCCTGTGCTTCCAAACTTTTTCAGAACCTTTTCTTTAATCATTGAAAGAACTGTTGTCTGCTTTTCATTCAATTCCTTTACTTCCTTAAAATCGTTTGAGCCTGGCTCGTAATCAAGAAAGCCTTCTTTGGCGGCTTTTTTTAGGGCAAGCTCTGCAAATCCAGAGCAGGCGATAATTGTTTTTTCTGGAAACTTTTCCTTCATTCTCTTAACATTTTTTTCAGCCGAGGCAATATCTACTTTGTTTGCCGCAATTACAATTGGCTTTGAAATTTCTCTCAAAGTAGTTGCAAAAATCATTTTTTCCCTGTCAGTCCATTCAGCAAGTTTTTTTTCGCCCAAATCTGCCCTAAGCAAAGAGGCCTCAATATTTTTTTCACTTCCGCCTATTCCACTAAGGCTTTGGGACAAGGCTGCAACAATTTTGGCTCTGCTTCCTAAAGGAACCCTGCCCAATTTTGTCCAATGCTTTTCAATAATTCCCAAAAACCACAAGTCAATTTCTTTTTCCAAAAATTCAACGTCCTTACACGGATCGTGTGAACCGGATGCAACAGGTTCTCCTTTTTCATTTGTTGAACCAGATGCGTCAACAACGTGAATCAAAACATCTGCCTGGCTAAGGTCGTTCAAAAAAGCGTTTCCCTTTCCCTTTCCTAGATGGGCGTCTGGAACAAGGCCTGCAACGTCAATTAGTTCAACCGGAACAAACCTTGTGCCGTCCTTGCAATAACCATGCCTCGGATTGCATTTTACTCCAAATTCCTTTTCAACACATTCAACTCTTACAAAGCCAGTTCCCTTGTTTGGCTCAATTGTTGTAAAGGGATAATTTGCAATGGCTGCATCAACCATGGTTGAGGCTGAGAAAAAAGTACTTTTTCCCGAACTTGGCTTTCCAACAACTCCAATCTGCATTCAAAATTTACTGCCTAAATAGCTTTTTATTTTGAACTAATGACTTTTTTCCATTGGTATTTAAAGATTAAATGAGCAATAATAACAGAATTCTTGGAGGTTTTCATATGAAAAAAGCAGTTTTTATTTTACTTGCGTTGGTTTTTTTGCTTTCGGCTTTTGCAGTTGCCGTTGACGATGTTAATCCTGCGCTAACAGATGCTGATCCAGATGACGATTCGGATGATAATAAAAAAATAGAGGTTGAAGATGATGATACTAATGTAGGCGACGACCTTGTAAAAAAAGAAAAGCAAAAGAAGGTTGTTGTAAGAAAGGCCATTTCAAGGTTGCATCTTACTGCTGCAGGTCTTGCAGTAAGCGAAGATGATGTCTTTGACTTTTCCCACGCCAAAGTTGTTGTTGGCTCTGTAAAGGTTAGGGCAACACCAGTAGACAATGTTGCAACAGACTATGCTGTCAAAAGAATGGGTGTCCTAATGCTTGACGAGGGCAAATACCATTTGAAGAATATCTCGGTTGCAGACGAAGAAATTTCTGCAGACATATTTGGCCCAACAACCGATTCAAATTTGGTTTCAGAATCAATGGGCGAACTTAAAGTTAAGCGCTTTGAAAAGCCAGGCAAAGATATCTGGGCTGGAAATATGGTTTTGAACGGAAAAACCTACAACATTTATCTGCTTGGAATGGGCAGAAAGTTCAAGCTTGCGGAAGTAACTGAAAAAATCGGAGACTACTGCAAGGACAATCCAGAGGATGAAAAATGCACAAAGATAAATTCACGTTGCAAAGACGATGTAGAAGACTGTAAGGAAAAGGTCAAAGAACACTGTGAGGAAAACACAGCTGATCAAAAATGCCTGCAGTTGAAAAAACTCTACTGTTTGAAAAACGCTTCAGACGAGCGATGCAGAGAATACCTAAAAGATCTTTGTGAAGAAAATCCAAGGCTTGCGCATTGCAGAATCAGGGAAGTGAACGGCCAAAGAGTAATTGGAGTAAACCCAACAGCAGTTGTTGCGGTAACGGCTGAAAGGGGTGAAAGTCCAACAAGTCTTGTAATTGATAAAACAAGACCTGGTCTAAGGGTTGCAAGAAGGCGCATTGAAGACGTCAACACAGAAGAGGACGAGGAATAAGGTGATTTGAGTGGATGCAAAAAAGATTGGCATTATTTTAATCGCCTTGCTTGCTTCAATTGTGTTGCTTGGATGTGTTCAGCCGGAACAGCCACTGGCTACTCCTGAGTGTGCAAAAGAGGGGGAATCAATTTCTTATATAGGCTATGGGATTCCGGTTGAATGCTGTTCTGGCCTTGAAATGATTCCACCACTAGCTACAGAAATTGATAGTATAATTGGATACTGCACAGCAAACTGTGGTAATGGTTCATGTGATTCAATTGAATCAGAGACCAATTGCCCTCTTGACTGTGTTGTTGAAACAGGCGGAGAAGAAGTAATTGGCCCGGGCTATTATGGTTCTGAAGGAGAGGCGTTTGATGCCTTGAACGATGAATTAAACGAGATTCCGGACGCTTCTTTGGAAGATCTTGAAGCACTTCTTGGGGTTTAAACCCCTTCTTTTTCTTTTTTTTTCATTTCCCCTACTTATAATAAAAGCTGTTTGTAGTCCTTTTTTATTATGGCTAAAAAATTAGGCAAGGTATTTGAAAAGGCATTTTCCAACAAGCCCTGACTCTGCCAAAATGGTTGAGGCTATAATGATTCAAGAGTTTGCCACAAATCTTTCAAAAATGCGTGTTTTGGAGGAACAGGTGGCAAAGACCAAGGGCGGAAAGATGCATCATGCCAAGTCAGGCCGCTATATAATTGACCTTTTTAATATTCTTTCAAAAATTGGGCAAAATGCAAAGGCTTCCAAAACAGGCAGGGAATTTGTAGTTTTACAGCCTATGAAAATGCTTATTCTAAAATCACATCAGTCTTCTCAGAGAGAGCTTAGTGAAATAACTGAGCGAGTTAAAAATTTGAGAAAGCCAAAACAGATTGCCAAAAGAAAGGCAAAGAGGCCAAGAAAATGAGTGAACTTTGGCCTGACAAATTTTTTCCAAAGGACTTAAGCCAGTTTATTGGAAATTCTGACATTGTTGAGAATACAAAAAAATGGGGCGAGCAATGGGAGAAAGGCAAGATTGGAAAGCCACTGCTTTTCTTTGGAGCAACCGGTGTTGGAAAAACCTGCCTTGCAACTCTTCTAGCCAAGTACTTTGGCTGGCAAATTTTTGAAATGAATGCCTCTGATACAAGGACAAAGGACATAATTGAAAGGGTTGCCGGAGCGGCTTCACAGGGCAGCAGCCTTTTGGGTGGAAGAAGGTTAATTTTTTTGGACGAGGTTGACGGCCTTCAAGGTAATGCCGACAGGGGCGGGGTTGCAGCTATTAACAAGATAATTAAGCAAAGCAAGCACCCGGTTATTCTTACGGCAAACAAAATTTATGGAAACCAAAAAATGCTTCCGTTCAGAAGCAGCTGTGAGCTTATGCAATTTAAGAAAATAAACTATTTGAGCATTGCAAAAAAATTGCGTGAACTTCTTGAATCTGAAAAGATCGAGTTTAATCCAGAGGCCATAAAGCAGCTTGCGCAAAATTGTGCAGGGGACTTTAGGTCTGCTTTGCTTGACGCGCAAACTCTGTCTTTGTCTGGCAAAAAAATAGATATAGAAATGGTTGAATCTCTTGGCTATAGGGAAAGGCAGCAGGATATTTTTAAAACACTTGGGCAAATCTTCAAGGCTGATTCTGTTGAAAAAATCAGGGCAGCGCGCTTTAAGGCAGATATTGATTCAGAAATGTTGTTTAGGTGGGTTGAGGAAAACATTCCCAGACATTTTACTGAGGGGAACGACATGGCTAATGCCTTTGAAAGGCTGAGCAGGGCAGACATTTTTAATGGAAGGATTAGGAGAAGGCAGCATTATGGCTTTCTTCGCTATAGTTCAGAGCTTATGACTTCTGGTGTTGCTCTTAGCAGGGAACACGAGTATGGTGGATGGATTCAGTACCAGTTTCCTGGCCTTATCAGAAAGCTTGGCTCAAGCAAGGGTCTTAGAAACCTTAAGAAAAATCTTGGCTTGAAAGTTGGCAAGTTAGTCCATTCAAGCAGCCATGAGGTAATGGCCCGAGACCTTCCTTTCCTTCAGCTTGTTTTTAAGAAGAAGGAGAATGCAATTGCTTTGTCGGCAGGCCTTGACCTTGACGAGAACGAGATTGCATTCCTTCTTGGCACAAAGCCGACCACAAAAAAGGTAAAAACTGTTTTTGATGCCGCACAGGGACTTAGGGCTAAACACCTTATTCAAAAAAGAAAAGAATTTAGCAGACTTGAGGTCTCAATTCAACCTGTTGAAGATTTGGTTCCTAAGGAAAGTCCTGAACAGGCTGCAAAGCCTGAGAGGGAAGAGGGTCAGAGCCAAACAAGGCTTTTCTAAGTTTTTTCCTATTCCTGCCTGGAAGGCATTCAAATTTCTATTTCCAGGACCGCTGTTTTTTGTTCCAGGCCAAAGTTTTGCATTGTTTCCTTGCTTAGTTCACCCAAAAAGCCTTTTTTACCTGCAATCAAAACATCTGCGCTTTTTCCGCCTTCAAAAGCCTTTGGGCTTTTGTTTTCTTTAAGCGCGTACTTTAAGCCAAGGCTGTCTGCGATTGCGTCAAGCACTCCTTTTGCAACGGTAAATTCGGCTCTCTTTCCGGAAAACACAATGCATAACTTGTTTTTTTCAATTACTCCTGTTTCTGCCTTTGGATCGAGCTCAAGGCTTTTTCCAATTTCAAAGATTTTTTGGGGGAAGCTTGCATGCTTGTTTTTTCCCAAAAATTCCAATAGTTCTGGGTAAAGCTTTTTTCTGAAAACAGTGTATTTTTCGCTTACCGGATTTTCAATTTCGATTAATTGTTCTTTTTCTGGGTCAAAGCCAATCATTTCAGTTTGCTTTGCCTTGCTTGTCATTGTAAATGTTAGAACGCCCTGCAATCCAAGGCCGACGCAAACGTTTTCAAATGCCTTCTTGAACTTTTTTGCTTTGAGTTCTGATCCCTTTGTCGAAATCTTTATTGGTTTTGGCTCAATCTTGTTGAAGCCGTAACTTATTATTGCGTCTTCGACAACGTCAACAGGGTGCAGTATGTCAGGTCTGTATGCAGGGTATTCGCACAGGAGCTTTTTGCCCTTTACTTTTACATCATATCTTGCCTGCCTCAAAAGCTCAACAATTTGCTTTGTGTTAAGGGCAAGGCCGCTTATTCTCTTAATCTCGTCAATTTTAACAGTTATCTTTCCTGGTGTAAAGTTTGGTGTAACAATTGTCTTGTTTGGATACTTTATCTTAACGCTGTAAATTTCAAATCCACGCTCTGCCAAAGCAGAAACCATTACGTTCAAGGCAATGTTTACTGTTTCCTGATTATATCCTGTTACTTCCACCAAAACCTCTTTGGTTGAAGGGCTTACTTTTCCTGTGAGGTCTGAATTGATTATTGGAGGCATGCTTGCCACAACGCCTTTGTTGTCTTCAAAGATTGGAAATTTTGAAAACCCTTCAAGCAAGTGCTTGTATTCCTTGCCTTTGGGGTGCTCTAAAAGAATTTCTTCAAGGTTCATTTCAACCTTGTATTCTAATGGAATAAACTTTTTGCCCCTTGGCTTGTATGCCTTGTAGTGCATTGGCTGCTTTAATTTACTCCAGTCATAAATTCCAATTGCGGCTTCTTTTCTTTTTCTTCCAAAGGTTCCGCAGACTTTTTCCTGTGAATTAATTAACTGCACCAGCACATTCTCGTTAATTTTAACTTTCTTTACAACTGCCGCTGCAATGCACGGCCTTATTTTTGAAACAGATTTGTCAACTATTACTGAGGCACTGCTTTTCCTAACTTTATATTTTGGAATGCCCCGTTCCCTTGTAAGCCTTCCCCTTATCTCCCTTGCAATTCCTTCCGCGCTCAACAAATCAGGCCTGTTTGTGTCCTTTTCGTCAATTACAATTCTGTCTCCTTCAACCAACTCAATTTCTCCCTTGGCATATTCGACAGCGTCTTCCAATTGCTTTATATCAAGCTTTTTTCCAATCAGCTTTTCCAAATCCTTTTTGCTTGCTTCAATATTAGGCATTCCATATCACCTGCTTTGTCTTTCTCAGCCAGGCTAAGTCTGTTGAGAAAAGCTGCCTTATGTCTTTTATATTTAGGGCGCACATTGCAAGCCTATCAATTCCGATTCCCCATGCAAGCACAGGTTCTTTTACTCCAAGCGGCTCTGTTAATTCTGGCCTGAAAATTCCTGCTCCTCCAAGTTCAATCCAGCCAAGCTTTGGATGCTTGACACTTAATTGAACTGATGGTTCTGTGAAAGGGTAATAGTCTGGCAAAAATTTGACTTCTTTTGTCTGCCCGAACTCAGTTGCAAAATCTTTTAGCATTCCGAGCAAGTGCCTGAATGAAAAATCTTTTCCGATAATTATTCCTTCCATTTGGTTAAATTCAATTAAGTGGGATGAGTCAACAACGTCTGGCCTGTAACATCTTGCGATTGAAAAATACTTTCCCGGGCTTTCAATGCCTTTTGCAAGCTGCCTTGCGCTGTGAGCTGTGCCGTGTGCTGTTGGCATCACCTTTCTTGCAATTTCTTCTTTCCATTTGTAGCCCCATCCTTTGCTTCCTGTTGTCCAGCCTGTTTCGTGGGCTGCTTTTACCCTTTCAACTATCTTTTTGTCCGGAAGCCTTCCTGTCTTTGGCTGCTTTAATTGATAAGTGTCTGTCCATTGCCTTGCCGGGTGGCCCTGTGGCTGGAACAATGCGTCAAAGTTGTAAAATTCCTGTGTAATAAGCGGGCTTTCCATTTCCTTGAAGCCCTGCTCTAAAAGTTTTGCCCTTGCGTGGTCAAGGAACTGAACATAGGCGTGCTTTTTTCCAATGAAGATTTTTGGAACCGCTCCTTGAATATTGTAGGCTCTTTTTTTGACATTTCCAAGCATTTCAATTGCGAGCTTTCCTGTTTCGCTTAGCCTTGCCTTTTTTTCAACCACTGTTTCTTTTTCAGCCAGGCCTCTTTTGAGTGCTTTGGCTAATCCTTCTTCTCCTTCAACTTTTTCCTTGTCCCTGATTTTCTTTAACGCAATTTCGAGGGGATACTTTCCTTCAAGAAATTCTTTTTCAAGACCTGTTAATTCAATCATTGTTTCTTTGCCTGGAACAATACTAATCCATGCGTTTCTTTTTGCAAGTCCCATTGCAACATTGAATTCTGGCCTGTTAAGCTGGCTTTTTTTGTAAACTTCGTCCAGGCTTCCTTTGCCTCCGAGATTTTGCACTGCTTCTACAAAAAGCCTTTCAGGCAATGCTTTTCTCAGGCTGCTTTTTCCAATGGCTGAAAGCAAAATTACTTCTTCTCTTTCCTCTGAAATTTTGGCAAGCTCTTTTTCTGCAAGCCATGCAATTGCACGCCTTACACTGTCAATTGGAAGTCCTGATTTTTCGGAAATTTCTTCAAATTTTGCAAATTTTTCCTGGTCCAGTGCTTTCAGGGCGGTTGCCTCTATTTCGCTGAGGCTTTCAACCTTTTGCTTCAAATCCATAATTCTTCACTTTAATAACATGGGGATAAAACCCTTTTAATATATATAAGCGTCTTTATTTTTACATGCTTTACTTAATTGACAGTTCGGCTGTTCTTAATGATTTCTCTTTTGAGTTCAAGCCTGATCAGAAATATATTACCAGCCCGCTTGTAATAGATGAGTTCAAGGATGTCAGAAGCAGGCATCTTATGGAGAATGCTTTGCAGCAGGGTCTTCTCTCTATAGGTGATCCAAGTGGAAAGAACCTAAATTATGTAGAAGACTTAATTGCTAAAAAGGGCTTTAACAAATTGAGCAAGCCTGATATTTCCCTTTTGGCTCTTGCCCTTGATTTAAAGGCAGAAGAGAAGGAATTTCTTCTTATAACTGACGATTTCAGCATTCAGAATTTCTGCAAAACCCTTGAAATTGCTTTTGAAGGGGTCATGCGTGGCAAAATAAGCAGGGAAATAACTTTTTCGGTAAAATGCAGCGCCTGTGGAAAAAGCTTTGAAACAGGTTTTAAGGGTGAAAAATGCCCTGATTGCGGCTCTCCTATAAGGCGAAAACAGGCGACAAAGTAACACATTCACTCTATTCAGTTAACTATATATACTCCTTTTGCACCAATTTGTACAGAGCGCCATGTTTTTCGAATTTCTTAACGCTTTGGTTAATTTTGACTTTGTTTGGATAGCCGGGCTTCTGTTTTCTAATTTTCATTATGTTTTCTTTTTTGCCTGCGTTTGCTTTTTCTTTTGGGGCCCTTCGACAAAGAAAACTATAATTTCAATGGCCATCATCATCCCAACCATGTGGCTTTGGGCGGATTTTGATTCAATTAGTGGCTGGGCAATCTTTGTCGGATCGTTCCTTTCAATTTTTTACATTACCAAGTTTGCTGTCTTAACTTATGCAAATGATGTTCCGTTCCTTAAAAATAATTTGATTTTCATTAACGAAATTCAGGGGCTTGGACTTTTAATTTTCTACAATCTTTTCTTGAGGTGAAAAAATGGCTTGGATTAAAAATACAGTTTTTGCAGTGGTTTCAATGTTCATTCTTTTTGTCTTAATTCAGCTATTTGGAGCCGGGCTTTTCGCCCCTGAGTTTTTGGGGTTTGGTGGTCTTATAGTTTTGATTAGTCTTGGAATTTTTGAAACAAATCTGGTAACTTATGCGTGATGTAATATGGTGTTGGAACTACTTTCTCATTTGATGTCGTTCGACTTTGTTTGGGTAGCCGGGCTTGTGTTGAATAATCTTCACTGGGTTTTTGCAATCTTTGCATATGTTTTCATTAGTGATGGTGGGAAGAAACCTGTTTGGCTTTTTTTGAGCACAATTATTCTTCTTTATGCTTTTGTTGACTTTTTTGATATTGCCGGCTGGGTCTTTGTTCCAATTGGGCTCTTTCTTATAATTCAATTTGTAATGACTATATTTTTTGAGAATACCAGTCTTGAGAAACATTATCTGAAACTTGTGGTTGTTGTTTTTGTGGTTTTGAGTTTTATTCAAACTTTTTACTTTGATCTTCCGTGGGCGGGTTAAAATGGGCAGGATAAACGAAGCAATCAAGTGTATATCTTACACACTGGCATTTTACATGATAATGGTTTTTTTAGGCATGGCTTTTGGCATTGCAAATTATTTTGAAGGGGTATTTTCGGCTGTAGCTTTTCTAGCAGCTTTTGTCGGCATTTACTTAACCTGGAATCCTTAGCTCTTAATTTTGCAAAAAAAGCAGAATGCAGAAAATTAGGCTTATTCTTCTTCTGGGTGGAATTCGGAATTTTCTACAATATATTCCTCTATTTTTGTTTCAATTGTTTTTCTTTTTGCAAAGACAATAATTAATCCAATTGCAACTATTGCAACAACAAAGAGAAAGATATCGCTTTGCATTAAGTCCTGAATTGATTGGTTTAAGTCAAATGATGTAATGTTTTTGAAATGGCTGTATTCTAGAAAAAGTTCGTTGCCTGACACATACCCGTTCCATACAACTGTGTTTCCTTCAATGCTTGCATCTGGCTTTACTCCTGGTTTTATTTCAACTCCTTTTGGAAGCCTTATAATAATTGAGGTTCCTTCCGGAATAAGCCAGAGCGACCCTTCAGTAAATTCGTTTAGGAAT
>JAFCCH010000007.1 GCA_017610265.1 Nitrososphaerota archaeon | reverse complement strand
CTATTTAAACATTTGCTCAAGATGTTCTTTTAGTCAGGGACGAGTGGTCTAGTGGTATGACATCGCCTTCACATGGCGAAGATCGGGAGTTCAATTCTCCTCTCGTCCATTTTTAAAATAGCCTTATTTTAGGAGTGCCTTTGATGGTAAACATAGTAGAAGAGGGCTCCCGCTATTATTGCTATAACTGCAATGAGCAATCCAAATGATTCAATTTCTGAAACATTGATTGTGTACTCTTTTGAGCTGATAAATCCCTCTCTTATTGCCTTGACTGAATGTGTTCCTGGTGCAAGGTCTATTTCAAACTCTCCGTTTGGAGCTGTTTCTCCCATTAGTTGATTGTCAACAAATATTTGGGTTCTTCCAACATTCATTTCCGGAGAGCTTGCTGTAATAGTAATTGTTGAGGGCTGAATTGCCTGATGGTCAAGTTCAATTCCTTCTGAGTAGAGTGCAAGAGGCCTGCTGTTTGCAATGCCCCTGTAAAGAATAATGCCATCGCCTGGTTCAATTGCCTGCTGCGAAGGGCATTCCTCTATTTCTGTGTGGTTTCTTAGAAAATACCAGCCTTTTCCTGTTTCCCTTTCAATTCCGTTTATTGAGCCAAAAATAAATCCCCGGTCGTCTTTAATGGTAAATGGAATTCCTTCGTTTTTCAGTGCATTAACAATAGGGGTCATAATTGAGTTCTCAATATAGGATTCTTCTGCATAACCCTCTACATTTATTGAAACAGGGCTTACTTCTGCCTGCCCTTCAAAGATTGTTTTGTCCTTTCCTTCAATTCTCAAATCAACCGTGAACGAAGGAAACTCAATTATTTCAAGGTCAACTGAATTCACTGTTAATATTTCTTCACTGTCGGCAAAAATTTCAAAAGAGCCTGGGTTGGCAAAACTTTCCTTGAAAGATTGGCTTGGGGTTTGCCCTAATTCAATGCCGTTTGAGTAAATCACAACTGTTTCAGACAGGCTTTCTTCGGTTAACGGAATTATTTCAAAGCTAAGATTTTCCCCTGTGTTTGCCTTGCCACTGTCCTTTGAGAAAAGACTTCCGACCGAAGCTCTTGTATAGCTTATTGCAACCGGCTTGCTGCCCTTTTTGTCGTTGTGAAATATTATGCTGTCAAATGCTTTGAAACTAACTTCTTCCAAGTCCACTTCCTTATAATTTTTCATTAAAGTGTAATTGGGATTGTTTGAAGCAAAGTTTTGCACAAACTGCTGTGCCTGTTCAATCCCTGTAAACTTGTTTTCTTCAACGCTTTTTTTTTCGACGTCAACAACTCTTACTGTGAAAACATTGTGTTCGAGGTCAAAAGGTTGCGGAATCCCGTATGCCTCAAAGGAAATGGTTGGCAGCACAAAGATTGTGGTGTAACAGTCGCTTGCAGACTTGCTTTTGTCCAATCTGTAGCCACCGTTTTCTGTTCTCATTGTTTCAACAAACGCAATTGAATTTTTCACAACCTCGTCGGAGTAATCCAACCTGCCTTGGTTCAATCTATAACCTGCTTCAAGAAAAACAGTTGTTGTAACAGTGTTTGGCGGTGAGTCAGCCACTGAAGGACTTTTGATTCCTGAGCCCTCGATATAATATTCTTCAATCATTTTGCTGTAAGCATTTGTCATAACCGGGCTTCCAATCGGAAGTTCTCTCGAATGCGCTATGGCCGAAATTGCCAATGCAGTCATGTCCGGATCTGTTGAAGAGTAGGCGGTTGAATATCCCCACAAGCCGTCTTTGTCTCTGCTTGCAACAAGTGAATCTGCAAGCTGCCTTGTGAGCTCTTTTGCCTCTGGGTCCTTTTCCTTGAAAAATGTAAGAATTTTCAAAGCGCTTACTTCGTCCCAGACATCTGTGTTTTCCATACCCTTTCTTGCAATTTTTTTTACTTCTTCAAGGGAGTCAACCCCATAAAATTCCGGTTCAATGTTTAAGAAAGTGGCAAGGCCCAGAACAGTTCCATAATTTTCTTCCTGTAACAGCCTTGGAAGCTTTTCTTCAAGATAATTTACAAGTTCTCTTGACTCAAGATAATCGTTTATTTTCCTGTTTTCCAATTTTTTTAAGGAACTAAAACTTACAAGTGCCTGAAATGTAACTCCTGGGTTTGAGCCCTCCCCTTTTAACCTTCCAAAACCGCCGTCTTCCTGCAAACAGTTTTCAAAAACATAGTCAATGGTTTGCTCTATTTCTGCCTGTTTTTCACCACTGTATGCTAAGGCACTGCTCAGAAAAAGAACAAAAATTAGGCAGACTAAAAAAGTCTTTATATTCACTGCATTCACCTGTTTTTTCATTAATTAACGCTACTCTATTAGGCGAATCTTGAATAAAAACATTTCTACAGCAAGACTTAAATTGTACTTATGCTTAATTATATTGAAGAAAAAATGAATAAAAAAGCGCAGGCAGGATTAGAATACCTAATGACTTATGGCTGGGCAATTGTTCTTGTGGCCGTAACTATGGGTGCTCTTGTATTTATTGTAAATCCTTCCGGTACGGAAGCAAGTTTTTCTTCATCTGATCCAACAAAGCTTTTTGTAAAAGCAAGCGCCATAAACGACGGGGTTGCAACAATCAAGCTTCAGAATGTTACTGGCGGGCAAATTAAGGTTGAAAAAATTTCAAATCCCTCTGGATTTTATGACTGTAAGGCTGTAAACATTGCTGATGACAATACTGTAATCTCAGGCGGAGAACTTGAAATACAATGCAATATCATACCTGGTGAAAGTTCTGGAGATGTAGCTGTTGAATACACTGACGTGTCGGGCTTTCTTCAAAACACCCTTATTTCAGGAAGCAGCCCAGGGCCAATGGCGCCACCTCCGACAGGGGAAGATACAGACTACCTTTGCTCTGAAGGATATGACAACGACGGAGATAATCTTGTAGACTGCCTTGACCCAGACTGCATTGGCTTTACAGGAACAGGCCAGTATCCAAACGGTGCAAAATGCCAGCAGCCTGAATCAACATGTGATGACAGCTTTGACAATGACGCAGATGGAGATCCTGATTGCGATGATTCAGACTGTGCCGCTGCCTGCCAAACTTGTGGAAACGGAATTCTTGAAGGGGATGAATGGTGTGACAGTCTTTTAACAGGCGAATGCCCTGATGCTCCTGGATATTATACAGATGGGCATGTTGGAAACTTCTATTGTGGCCAGGCAGATAAACTGGGTTGTAATGACACCTGCACCTGGTGCCAGTATGAAATCTTTTGTGACGAAAGCACCAAGAGCTAACCTAATCAAACCAAAAGGGTTAATAATTTCAAAACCCTTCTTTTTGTGGGAGTTATGGGAAAGAACCTTGAAGAGGCTAGGCTGTCTAATCTTGTAAAAAAGACTGAAAGAAATCTGTTTCTTGCAAACAAAAACCTAAAATCCTTTGAAGAGATTTTGGAAAAAACTGCTTCGGTGTTTCAAAACATTGCCCTTATTGAAGAAACCTCTGAAAAAACTCCTGCTCTTTCAAAAAGCCTTGGGGTGCAAATGCGTGAAAGAAAGTTTGTTGGCCAAAGTCGTGAATTGTTTAAGGCGCTTGAAAAGGCAAGAAAGGATTTGGATAGCTTAATTGTCTTGGAGGACAGGGCTAAATTTTTTGTTGAAAGGTTTCGAACGACAAGAATGTACTCCTTTTCAACCAGTGCGGGTGCAATAAAGTTTGCAAAACAGCTGATGGAACTTTTTTCAATTGAATCAATGCTTTTCAGGCCAAGGTTTATTGGGCCCCTTGACCTAAATGAACTTTCGGAAAACTTAAAGTTGAAAAAGTCAGGTGACGGCTTGCTTTTGCAGGCAAAAAATCTAAAGCAGCTTGTAACTGTTTTAAACAGCAAAAAGCTTGCCTCAAACATTTCCCTTGAAAGCGATGGCTTGAAGCTTGTCTGGCATGACAGGAAAACAATCGCTGTCGATTCCTCAAGTGAAAGGCTTTACAGGCTGGACAGGCTTTGCGATGTTTTGCAAGGGCAATGTTTAGAGAAATAGCTATTTAAGGAAAGCGGAAGCCGTTACTCCTGCATCCCATGAAAAACGAGGCCTTACTTTGATCATCCAAATCTTTTCAGTGTTGTCGTCAATAATTAAAGCGTAACCCTTGCTTCTTGGCATTTCACTGTAGTATCTGTCAAAATCCTGGTGCATATAGCTTGGCCTCAGGGCAGAAACTGCTTTTATATCTGGCTGGGCAGTCATTCTGTGTGAAATAAATAGGTCGCACTGGCTTATTGCATCTGGGTGCAGCTTGTTTGGCCTTTGGGTTGCAAGCACAAGGCTTAATCCCGGTTGCCTTCCAACTCTAACCCATTCAAGCAATACTCTTAGTGCAATGCTTTCCTCGTCCTTTGGCATAAACATATGTGCCTCGTCAATAAACATCCAAATAATTGGCATTGAAGATTCTCTTTTTTCTCCTTTGACAAGCTTCATTTCCTCTTCTTTTCTGTAAAGCATTCTTTCCTCAAAAAGCCTTTTTCCAAGCAATGCAACAATGATGTCCTTTGTGCCCTCCATTCCAATTGCTTGTCTGTAGGCGCTTACATCGATAACAGTAATTTTTCCTGGTTTTACAATGTCCCTGATTTTCGTTCCCTGTTTTTCAATCAAGCCCCAGTTCTTTGCTGCATTGAGCCTGTTTATCAAAGCCTGCTTTGTGTTGGCATCAGATTCATCGTCCTTTTTAATTATTGAAATAATATCAGAAATGTCATAATATGTTCCAAGGGTTTCCTTAACTTTTTCAATTGATCTTGCAAGAAGAACTGCTGTTGGTTCAGACCAATTCATTTTGAATAAGGCCATCCACTCGCTTGCCTCCAGTTCAGCCGCCTTTAATGTGAAGGCTCCGTCGACAGGAATTTCTTTTTCCTTGTAGAATCCAAGCTTTCCCTTTGGGACAAGCACATTTACATCTGTTGCCATCGGCTTCAAATCCCATTCTGCCAGGCCTGCAACATTTTCTTTGTTTGGAATCTTAAGGCTCCAAAAAATTCCAACAGTGTCAATTACAATTACGCTAAGTCTTTGCCTTACTGCAGGGGAAACCCTTGACATCTCTTCCAGGAGAACAGCCATAGTATAACTATTATGCACTATTATATCGTTTGCAACGAAATTGTGTTTTTCCGGAACACTTATGTCATAAACCTCAAAATCACCTGCCAATTCTGTAACTTCTTTTATTTCGTCCCAATAAATATCACTTTTTGCAAGCTGTTTCATTATTTCACAGTTGTCTTGTTTTGCTATTTGCAACATCTTTTGTCTTGAAGGGGCGTAGTTAATGCTTTCTCTTAAACTCTTTGGGTATTTATGGCCTAACTTCCTTCCTATCTCAGCCCAGTTTTGTGGTCGGTATTGTTTCCAAATTTCTTTTGGAATAGTGTCAAGATTTGGATTTCTTGTTATTGCCTGCGTTTCAGCCAATGCTTTTTGCTGTTTTAATTCTTTTTCACCATAGAATCCAATTTCTTGCAAAAAGATTTCAAGGCTTTCTCCCTGGACAACTATCTCAAAAGAATCAAAACTTTTTCCGTTAATTTTTGTTGTTTTTTTTCTGAGTTTTGAAAGCACGCCAAAACGCAGCAGCAAATGTTGCATCTGCCTTGCCAGCTTCTCTGAAACACTTGAATAACTTAACCTATATCTTTTTGATTCAAAATAAATGCTGCCATCACAACTAAACATCCTATTTAGGAAAAGTGCTAGCTTTTGCTTTGGCAGACGCAATACGTTTTGCGGAATTACTTTTTCATGTGATAGCAAATCATAAATTCCACGGCTTTTTAGCCAACTTCTCAAAGAGTTTACAGGCGCTATTTTTGTTCCTTTTGCAAACTTTCCGTTTTTTCGAACGGCTTTAACAATTACTGTTTTGGGATTGGAATTTACAACGCGCCAATTGCAGTAATTGCTTAAGTTAACTTTAAGCTTTTCATCAAATTCTTTTACTGCTTGCTTAAAATCGCTAATTATTTTTTTATCCGTGTTGCTGAACCACACTGCCCTTTTTGCGGTGTGCCCTTCTGCAATCAGGTAAGCAAGGAGTTTTATTTCACATTCCCGCAAAAATTCTTTGCCGAAAACTTCCTGCTTGCGCGGAGTGGCTACCCTGCTTTTCTTTGAGAGCTCTTGCGCAGGCTTCCACCCCTTTATTGTCAACAAAGGATGCTCTGGAGTTAGTTTTATTTTTCTCCCGCTTCTAAATTCAATCTCTAAAAGTTTTTTCACAGGGCGTTTGAAGAACTCCTGTTTTGGAGTTTTGGCAATTTTATACTCCTTATCCAATGACAAAACGCCGAGTGAATTGTGTTCCAAATCTTTTATTTCTATAAGTGAACCATCTTCCATTGTAATTAGTGTGTCGCCTGCAAGGCACTTTCCGCCGCCTCTTTTTCCGCAGATTAGAACAAGATGAGGCCTTGAAACATCTACGAGAACCTTGCTTCCGAGAACAGGCCTTTCACCGCTTGACATAAGGACCTTTCCCAAATAGCCGGTTCCTTCGTGTTTGTATTTTGCAAGGTCTGAAAGGCTTCTGCCAATTACGTTTATTCCCTTGCCAATTTCTTTAATTGCCATGTGCTAAACAAAGGATTTGGAAAAATATAAAGCTATCTCTCACAGAAATTTAACTTTTAAGAAAAAGTTTAAGGCAAAGCCTGTTCTTTTTTTTGGATTTTTTGGATTTTTTGGATTTTTTGGATTTTTTGGATTTTTTGCAAACTTTTTTTTAAAAAGTTTAAGGCAAAGGAGGTGGGCATTCGAGGGGAGGAAATATATCTGACAAAGGAGGTGGGGGTTGGGAGTTAAGGAGTTGGGGTATTCCTTGTCAAATACAATACTTTCCTCCCTGATTGAATTTTTCTCAAATGCCCGTCTTTGAATAAGCGGTTTAGTCTTTGGGAAGCCGCATTCTTCCCTTTGTATCCGAGTTCTGCCCGAATATCGTCGGCAGTTGCTTTTCCGTTTGTGTGAACCAAATGCATTATCATCTGGTCTTGTTCTGAGAGAACTGAGCTAGGTCCCTCTGTTGTACTTTGTCTTTGCTGCAAATTGGGGGCTTCTTCACTTTTCATTTTAAACATTATAGCATCAAATTTGTCATATATGTCTGCAAGCAACTTGTTTGTTTTCTCCCTTTCCTCTGCCAGCTTGAACATCAATACTGCCATAAACATTGGATTTTTGCAGTATTTGTTGATCTCTTTGAGATCTAAGCTTAGCTCTGAGAATTTTGGGGAAATTTTCTTGATTACCTCGTCGTCGCCGAAAAGGCCCTCAAGTTGCTTGAATGAATCATGATTTGCCATGATGTATCATGATAGTATCATGACATTTATATACTTTTGCTTTTCGGGAAACAAAACCAGGCTTTGAAGTAAGAATTAGTATTTCGAACCTGTTTTCCCTTTATTTTTTACTGCATTAACAGTATAATTAACCCTCTATTTAAGCCTTTTCTTTGCACAAGCCTTGCTTTGCCCTTATTCAACCACTTTGCTCTACCTCTTGCATTTATATACCTTGAATAACTTCTAATGCAAAAGAATAAGGAATTGAAGGGACCTAAAGCCCTTCAAACTAAATTATTTTATTAGGGTTATTTCAATTGCAGAAACCTTCAGAAGACTTCCTTCATCAGTCTTTATTTCCTCTGTTTTTATGAGGATGTCGTCAATTTTGCTTCCCAAAACAAATTTGTTCTTTACAATTTCAGCAACATCAACTGCCCTGCTAATTGCTTTGCCCCTTGCTTTTATTTGAACCAGTTTTGCACCCTGGTTTATCTGGGTTACAACTGCCAGGACATAGCTCATTGTTCCCTTTTTTCCAACGAATACTACATTGTCTTCAGTCATTGAAAGCACACCTCCAAAGCATGCTGCATTTTTTTGATACTCTGATACTCTTTAAACGGCAAAGAATTTTTGCCTGCCTAAATACACTGTCCTCATACTTATTTTATAGGTATGTTTTAAGCTATCACTTTTTTTATTAAAATTTGGGGATTTCAATGCCCATGTCCTGCAATGCCTTAGTTAACTGGCTTGCAAACTCTTGCGCCACAAGCCCGGCTCCTGACTCTGTGAGCTTGAAGAACTCGTTTAAGAAAAATTCCCTAAGCATGTCTGAAATTTGCCAGACTGCGCTTCCAAGAAGTATAAAAAACGCAATTGCAAATACTGTGAAGTAAATGAACTTCATTCTTGCCATTGCCTTATGCTTTGGAGAAATATACCTTAACACAATTAGGTTATGCCATGCAAGAATTGCAGCAATAATCAAAAGCAATCCAATTGTTGAAAAGACAACCGCCTTTTGCTCAATAATGTCTGACAATTCAGGACCTTCAAAGACCTTTGTCTTAACCGAAATGTTCCTTGCAATTGTTATCAATGCCTCTCCGCTTGAAACACTCATTGTCAAAACATATTCTCCAGGGGGAAGGACTGGCAATTGCTGGACAATTGTCCTTGTTGCATCAATGGAAATAAACTCATCGCTTTTCCAGATTATTTCGTTGTCTTTCATTATAACCTGGTTTAGTCTGACCTTAACTCTTTCATCAAAATTTGACCCAAGCAAAATCTCGATGGAGTAGGGCCCGCTTTCTATTTCCGGAGGCAACCTTGAAATATGCAGGTCCAAAGTCAAAGGAGCTGAAGTCTTTACCTCAATGTCCTTTGTTGCAAAAACATGTGTTCCCTCAAAGTTTAATTGCACAACAAAACTGTATTTGCCAAGCATGTCTTCCAAGAGGTTTAGATTTGATTCAAACTGTATTTCTTCTCCTGCGCTAACAAAGACAACTTCTCTTCCCTCAACAAGTTTTTTTCCGTCTTTTTCAAGCCAGTACTCCATTTCTGCGTCAATGGCTTTTCCCAACGGATTTTTCACAAGGTAGGTAAAGTCAAAGACCTGGCCTCCCTTAATTGGGGTGTCGGCTCTCACGATCTTAACGTCAAAGAATTTTGCACATCTTCCTGAAACACATCTTGCACCTGTTTCACAGTCTGAATCGCTTGAACATGGTTCTGGTGCAGGCCCGCTTGGCCCTATTCCTCCACCTGGCCCGCCTCCAGGTCCTCCGCCTGGAGTCTCAACTGTTTCCTCTGTAGTGCTTCCAGGGCCTGGTCCTGCGTCAGTGCTTGGCCTGTAAAAAAATTTAACGTCTGCATAGTTTTCATTGCCTGCTTTGTCCAAAGCCCTAACCATTATGTTGTAGTCAAGCTCTTCGGTCAAAGCGGTTTCTGTGTAAGAACAATCATATCCTGTTGTTGTAATTACACTACACTGGCTTGGTGCATCAAAAGCAGCACTTCTTACTCCATTAACACTTACCCAGGTTTTGTCTCTGTCAATTCCAATCCATTTGTCTCTCAAACTGAATGAAACTGTTTGGTCTGTGAGGATACTTGCGCCGTTTACTGGTGTAAGGGTTTCAATTGTTGGAATTTCCACGTCAACAGAGTAAAGCCAGCCAATTCTTGTCCTGTAATTGGTTGAGCTTGCTTCTCCTGTCGCTACTTGTTGTGCGGCAAAGATATTTCCGGTTGCGCTCTGGCCTCCTTCCACATTTGCCTGAACAAATGCGCTGTCAAGGGTTAGGCCTAGCCCTGCCTGCATCAAAAGCAGGAAAGCTATTCCAACAATCCAGTTTTCTTTCCTCACAATTTAACCTCTTGTTTTACTGTGCTTCTTCTGGTGGCAGGCAAATTGGCGTGCCAAAAGTGTTTCCTTCTGGATCTTGCTGCCAGTAAACACTTGACTGCATTCCTAATCCCTCGCAGAACCTTGCCTGAAAGCTTCCCATTGCAATGTCTTCTTTGCTCAGGTCTGCTGTTGTTAAACAGTCAACTGACTTAAGGCAGTCTGTTGCAACTGCAGCCGGTGCTGCTGGCTGCATTGTCATTGTTGCAGCAACAAATCCTACTACAAAGCCTACTGCGACTATTGCCAGAACCTTGGTTGCCATTGCTCCTGTTATCTCTGTTTCTACCTTCATCTCATATTCCTCCATTTTCCTTTTTTTCTTAATTTTCTCTTTAAACATTACTCCTTTTCCTTTTTTTTACCTTTCCGTCCTCTTTTTTCCCATCAGCTTCCAAACACTATTGCTGTTCCATTGTAGTCTATGTACATTTCACAGCTATTGCTTGGGAAACAAATCCTGTTGGCGTCAGGTGTAATGCCCACTCCTGTGTTTACTCCGCTTGTAATATTTAGGTCTTCTATTACAGCTCCTGACACATTCAGGTCGTTGATTGTTACTGTGTTTGCATATTCTCCAACCAAATTCTTTCCCAGGGTTACGCTTGCTTCTGCAAGGCTTTGAACATTGTAGCCTAATGCAATTGCACCATAATCTGCGGATGCATTTCCTGCTGCTAAAGTCCCATTATTTGCATAGCCCATTGCAACGCTCCCATTTCCAATTGCAGAAATAACTGATAATGTATGTTCAGCTGCAGTTCCGTATGCAAAACTTCCTGTACCACTTGCAAGAATGTTTTGGTCCGACGCAGCTACTGATGTTAAAGAACCGCCTGCTCTTGAGCCTTGACCCAATGCAATTATTCCTGCATCACTCATTGCTGCTTCGGAATGGCCTGTTGCCATGCTTCCTGAACCTGATGCTTCAATCCAGGCAGGAACCCATGTTAAAGTTGTACCTTGCGCAAAACTACCGTTTCCACTGGCAACTATATCGCCATTAAGTTTATACCCTGTTGCAAAGCTCCCTATTCCAGACGCTGTTGTACCTGCACCAACTGAAGTAGAATTTGACCCTGTTGCAAATGTGCTTAAACCCATTGCTGTGCTTTGGCTTCCACTTGCTGATGTCGCTTTTCCTGCTGCAAAACTGTCTGCCCCTGAAGCAGTTGTTGAGTCTCCTATTGCTGTTGAACCAATTCCGCTTGCTATTGTCCCATCTCCTGAAGCAAAGCTTCCTTGGCCTGTTGCATTTGTATCATAACCCAAAGCAACTGCTCCATCTCCAAATGCTTTTGTGTCAACCCCCATTGAGATTGCTGCTCCATTAAGTCCGTATGCTTGAAGAAGTCCTCCAGAGGTTCTTCCAATTGCGACACTTCCTTGTCCCTCTGCTCTTATTGTGCCTCCTAAATTGTATCCGGTTGCAACAGTTCCAAAACCAATTGATTCAATTGTTCCAAAAGAAGCATAGCCGCCAGCAAGACTTCCTGTGTTTGTTGCTTGCAAAGTTGCTGAATCATTGTCACCGAACGCAAAGCTTCCGGACCCACTTGATGTTGTTGCTCTTCCAAATGCTACTGCGTTTGTTCCACTTGCAGTTGATGACCTTGAAGTAAAATTTGTGCCTTGGATTGTTCCTATTCCAAACAGGTTTGATGTGCCAATATTTGTAAAGTTGCTGTCTCCTGATGCATTAATTCCACCGTTAATGAAATTAACTCCACTTACCGCAAAATTCGCAACATTCAGGTCGCCTAAAACATTTAGGTCTTGAACAAGCACACTATTAGCATTATAATTTATTAAGTTTTTTCCAAGAGTAACACTTGCTTCTGCAAGGCTTTGAACATTGTATCCTAGTGCTATTGCGCCTGTGCCTATTGCTGCAAGGTTGGCGTCAGTATAACCCATTGCAACACTTCCAGCACCCAGTGACTCAAGATAACCACTGGCTGTATAACCCATTGCCACAGAACCACTGTTGCCGGATTCTATTTCCCCTCCAGAAAACACATGTCCCATTGCCACAGAACCAGGGCTTCTTGAAATAATATTGGCATCACCTGCAGCTACTGTTGAGATTGCTCCAAAAGCAAAACTACCTGTGTTTGTTGCTCCAATCCCGGTATTGTTTACAATTCCGGATGTATAACCTCCTGCAAATGAACCACTACCTCTTGCGAAAATTGCACCATAACCCCCAGCCGCGCTATTAGGGTCACCAAATGCAAAACTTCCAATTCCGCCTGAAGTTATTTCTCCAGAACCACCATCTCCTACTGCAAAACTTCCAATATTTGTTGAAGCAGTAGTTATACCCATTGCTATGCTACCCGACCCACTTGCGGTTGTATTTGAACCCATTGCAGTGCTTTGTATTCCACTGGCTATTGTATTAATTCCTGTTACAAAACTTTGTACCCCACTTGCTGTTGTATCTGAACCTGTTGCAAAAGCTCCGTTTGCTGTTGCCTTTGTGTCAACTCCTAATGCAACGCTTCCTATTCCTGTTGATTGAAGTGTATCCCCTGCGTTTGCTGTTCCAAATGCTATGCTTCCTTTTCCACTTGCTAATATGTTTCCGATTTCTGCTCTTCCACCTGCAAATGCTCCATCTCCACTTGCTTCTATTGGTCCTGTGTCAAAAGAGCTTCCCATTGCAAAACTTCCAGTTCCACTTGCGATTATATCTCCTCCATCTGTTGCTTTACCAGTAGCAAAACTTCCTAATGCGCTTGCAGAAATTGTAGAAGCTGCTCCATTAGAATAGCCACTTTCAAAACTTCCAAGTGTCTGATTCCATATTAATTCGTTAAAACCATTTACTCCATACAATCCACCTGACAAACCTATGTTTGTAAAGTTGCTGTCTCCTGTTACTACTACTCCGCCTGTGAGGGTGTTTGCCTTTTCTGCAATGACTGCTGAGCCTGTTGAATTAAGCTTTATTCTCGGGCTTTGTGTTTCTCCGTCAACTGCGATTTCAAGCCATCTGGTTGAATTGAAGTCAATGTCTATTAGGCTCTTGTCTGTGTTAATGTCTCCGATTACTACGTTGAAAAGGCCGTTTACAACGCTTACCTGGTTGCCGCCAAAGTGGTACTCGTGCCAGACCTCATTTCCTGCTGCAGCGGCGTCATAAATTGTGAAGTTAAGGTCAACAGAGCCATTCACAACCACGTTGTTGTCGTCTGTAAGCCTTCCCTGTACTGTAAAGGCCTCGTTGATTGCGCTTGAGGCAGGGCAAAAGGCCAAAAGCAGAAGGAAAGCGCCTGCAAAAGCAACAAGATGGCTTATACATAACACACCTCTATTACTGTTGTTTTGAGAGAGCAGCCTGGCTTCTTTTTGAGATACCTCCATTGAAATGGCTTCTCTTGAAATTGCCTCTTTTACTTTTGACTTGATTTTTTGGACAATTCCTTTTTCTTGCTCTCTCATGTCTTTTTCCTCCTTTTTTGTTTCCTGAATTTTTTCATCTAATTCTTTTTCAAGCATTTTTTTTCACCTAGTTGTTGCATGCGCATAGTCTTTTGTTGCCTGCAGTACTTGCGCTGCAGTCTTGTGCTGTTGCAGCAGATCTGTAGAAGCAAATCTGTGGCCCCAAAGCAAAGCTTGGCTGATAAGTATTATTGTTTTCTGCACAAACACCACAGCTTGAGCCTTTTACAACAGCTTCTACTAGAGTACAGCTTGTATCATCATTCCAGTTTTCTGCAACGCATCCGCCGTGGCTTGTGCAGGCTGTATCACAGCTTTCACCACTTTCTCCTGCATACCAGCAATAGCCGCCGTCTGCCCATCCATTGCATTTTTCCATTGCCAGTTTTCCACCAGAGTCTATTACTAGCTTTGAATTGTTTGCTTTTTCTATAATTATTCTTTTTGCTGCAGGCATCACTAGCGTGCCAGTTGAATCAATTCTAAGTGTTCCGTTTACTATGTGAATGTCTCTTGGTGCATTGCAGACACTTGACAAAATGTATTGGTTACTGTTGTCAATTACCCAATTTCCACTTGTTGGACATTCTCCCAAATAGTTTGCCTTAAAGCTTTCAGCACTTGTGTTCATACCAGAGCTTCCTGCCTGGTCTGTTACAACAGCTCCAACAAAGTAATTCTGGTCTCCCAAAGCGCTTGGGTCCCAGTCAATGCTGCATTTTCTGTAATTAACGAGGCCTAAGTCGTAGTCTTGGGCAATCATTGAGGCAAGCAATGCCTTGTCGTAAATTTTTACTTCTTCTATGGTGCCGTCAAATGCTCTGTATGTTTCTGAATGGTTTTCAGCAGGATTTTCTCCAATTGCCCAATGGTTGCTTTTTCCAATGTCAAGGCCGATTCCGGCATTTGTGTCTTTTAGGGTGCCGTCAACGTAAAGTTTCATTGTTGCTCCGTCATAGCTTACTGCTGTATGATACCATTTGCCAATAATAATTTCTGAATCGTCTTCTACACTGTATCTATTGCTGTCGCCTGCTTCTTGCAGTATTGCTCCAATTGTGTTATTGCTTGGCCTGTCTGCTGCAACGCCTTCTGGTGCAATTCCAAACAGGAAATCGTCATTCCAACCAGTTTTGTCCTGTGAAACAATTGTGTGTTGTGAACCTTGAGTATCTGACTTAAACCAAGAGATCACGGTCCAGTTTGAAAGTGGTTCTTGAATTGTTGGAAGTTCGATATAGGCTGTTGTATTAGAGTCAAATCCATTTGTATCCCATTTTCCATTGACACCATTTTCTTGACCGCTTACTTTTAGGCCGTTATAGTTCTTTCCAGAATGGTCGGCAACCATAAGGTTGTTTGCGTCAACTCCGTCAAACTTCCAGTAGCCTACAAGATTGGCATCAGTCTCATTCAATTCCCATCCGTTAATCAAATTGGTTGTGCAGGCGTTTCCGTCAACCTGTAATCCGCTTGAAATTTTGGTGCTTTGGCCGTAATCCGGCGTGGTTGAGTAAAAGACTTCGGCTGTTTTCTTGTCATAATTGTCCCGGTCTGAAATATTGTAGTCAATTGTTAAGTTTCCTGATTTTGCGTTTCTAAAGATTGGCAGCCCCCTGCTTGCGTCGTTGCCGTCAATTCTCCAAATGTTCGCATCAGGAACACTGTTGTACTCTATTGCAACATCATTCAGGTATCCATATCCAATTGCAAAGTTTGCGTCACTGTGAACAAATTCTGCCTTGTATTGCACAAACTGCTGGGGGCTTCCTTTCAAGTAAAGGCCCATTATTTCGCCGTCGCTTAAGGTCCGGTTGTAGATTTTGACATTGTCTATTTGACCTGTTGAATAATAGGCAGGACCAATGGCATTATAGTAACCTGCTCCAATTTTTATCCTATTTGAATTATTCATTGTCATTGAAAGAACTTTGTTTCCTTCTTTTATTCCATTAACATAAATTCTTGCTGTGCTGCCGTCATATGTTCCAACTAAATGGGTCCATATCCCTACAGTCGGGTGTGTGGCAGAGCGTGCATTATTAGTAGGTGCAGTTGATTCATCACCAAACATATAATAAGTTGAGTACAAACCAAGCATTGGCCCACCACCACTTTCATCAAACCAGCCTTTGCTAACAATAATATCTTCCGTTCCTATGCTGTTAAGTTTTACCCATGCAGATATTGAAAACCGAGGCAAGTCTAAACTGGCGCTGTCTTTTATTTCAATGTAGTCATTTACCCCGTCAAAGAATCCTGCCCTTGACTTGTCTTTTCCTACTGCGTTAATGTCTGCACCGTTTATCAGCAGCCCGTTGTTTCCGTTTAGGCTTGCATCTAGCACACCTGAGCCGTCTGAGTTTGTATCATTGAAATTCAAATCAAGAACAAGCCCGACATTTGCGTCAAGCGAATGATACCTGTTTCCCACATCGAATTCTGCCCAGTTGCCGTCGTTTATTCCTGAACAGGTTGGCGTGCTGCAAAGCCTGACGCTAAGATTTAAGTCGTTTAGGCCGGCGGCGTAGAGTGTGCGAATTTCGTAGGAGGAAAGGGCTCTGTTGTAAATTCTAAGTTCATCTATTTGGCCGTCGTAATAGTAGTTTGTTCCATTGTAATTTACACTTCCTATTCTTGTGTTGTTAATGGTTTTTGGCAGAGGAGAATCTGTTGAATTTCTTGCTTCTAAAATTCCGTCGACAAAAATTTCATAGTCGTCGGAAGCCCTTCTAATGAAAACAGCATGATGCCATTGTCCATCATTGACCCAAGTGGTTCCTGAAAAAGCAGGGCCGTTGCCTGCATTATTCTTAACAAAAAACCTTAACCTGCTGCTATTGACATAACTAAAAACCGATGCGGTTGAACCTGTATTGCCTTCGCCGTAAATCATTTGGCCTGTGTCAGTGGTTGTTGTTTTAATCCATGCACTTATGCTAAATTGGTCTTCGCTGGCGATGTTGATGCCAGTTGGATTCAAGTTTGTGTAGTCATTTATTCCATCAAAGAACCCTGCATTAGTGTCATCCCAGCCTGTTGCGTTTAGATCTGCTCCGTTTAGCAAGTATCCGTCATTCATGTTTCCGGAGGAATCAAAGATATTGTTGTCGCTGTTAGTGTCATTAAATCTGTACCATCCAACAAGATTAACATCAATGTTCAACGCAGTCAATTGCTCTGAGCCAAACAAGGCATCCCAGTTTACTCCAGTAATTACTGAAACAGCGTTCAAGTCCTTTATTTCGCTGTAGTATGTAGCATCGGTTCCTGCATTGTAGTCTGCGGCAATTTCTGCAGCTGTTAAAACTCTGTTGTAAATCTTTACTTCGTCAATGGCGCCATCTAGGAATCCTGCCGGCGTTTGATATGCTCCAAATTGCAGGTTTCCCAAACTGCTTGTAAAATTTTGGGTAATAGTATTTTTTAGCACTCCGTCTAAATACATCTTAACAGTCATTGCATCTCCTGCTCCCTCAAGGAAGGTGACTGCAATGTGGTACCAGGAATTGTTTTGGTCTAATGTAAAAAATGTGCTGCCAATTGAAGTGCCATCGTTGTAAAAACTAAAATTGTTTGTTGTATTGAAATAATAAATATCCCATCCTGTTGCATTAGATGTTTCGTCAGAGATAAGTGTTGGGTAGGATGTATCTCCCATGGTGGTTGGTCCAATGAAAGCGTTAAAGATATAGGTGTAATTTTGGTCTTTGTCAAATGAAAGTTCTGGGTCACTGCCGCAGTCAACCCAGTCATTGTCCCCGTCCAAGAAAAGGGCATTGCTGTCCCAAAGTCCCCAAGCACCTGTGTTTGCTCCATTTATCAGCAAGCAGTTGTGGTCGTTTCCTGCAAGGTCTATAACTCCGTTTCCTGTTGAATTTGTGTCATCAAAATTCCAGTAAGCGATAAGGCCGTCTCCCTTTTTGTTGTGCGCGTACTCGTTGGCGATTTCATTAGCGTTCAAAGAACGGTTGAAGGTTTTGACTTCAGCGATTTCGCCAGGGAAATAAAAATGTGAGGTTCCATACTTTGTATCTCCGATTCCAATGTTGTTGACTGCGCTGCTTTCAGTGAGGGTTGTTGTATCAGTGCCTTTTGATACTCCGTCAAGATACAATTCATAGTGGCTCCAGCCATTTTTAACGCAAGCAATATGGTGCCATTCATTGTCATTAGCTGTAACGCCTGCTGGGTTTATTACTGCTGTTGTTGTTCCTCCATCGTAAGTGTAATAACACGCAACAAGTGATCCTGACATAAAAAGAGTTACAAGAGTGTCTCCTGGATCGCTTCCCTCTCCATAAATAATTCGTGAGCCACTGGAAGTAGTTGTTTTAACCCAAGCCATCATTGTCGAATTTTCTTCTGCTGCAATGCTTGCGGCCACCGGAAGGGTGACATTGTCATCTGTTCCGTCAAAAAAGCCGGCGTTTTGGTCAAAGAACCAGGTTCCATCGGAGTCTGCTCCATAAAGCCAGTCTCCGTCATAACCGTTTCCACTATAGTCAATTGCAGAACCTGTTCCAATACTGTTTGAGTCAAGCTTCCACCAACCAACAAGTCCTCCTGCTGGCTGTGAAGCGTTTGTCAATTTAAGAGAGCCGTCTGGCATGACATTGTTGTCCCACTTTACTTTTGTGTAATTGAAGTCAAATGCAATTCCTCTGTTGAAATCGTTTGTGGTTATTTCTCCCCAGCTTGCCCTATTGAAGGCATATTCTGTGTCCTCGCCGAAAATGAATTCAAGGGCGTGCTTTCCTGTTGTCAGAACAAGGTTTGAAAGAATTGATTCCTCTCCGCAGACAAAGCCAGGGAATGAAAGGGAATTTCCCTCAGTTGAGCCCGGAATTATTTCCTGCAAACCGCAGTAAAGGCTTTGGAAAACAAGGTCTGCTCCAAAGACTGTTCCAAGAACTGCGTTAACAACAAGATCAGCTGTCCCAACTGTTGTAAAGTGAACATCCCAGTTTTCACCAACAACAGGATAGCTCTGCACATTGATAATTGTAATGTCTGCAAATCCAAAGACAGGGTCCTCAGGAGAAACCTCTACTGAAATTTCTCCCTGTTGCTCAAAGGTTGCAGCAACCTCCCATTCTCCAAGGCATGTTTGTTCCTCTGCACTCCATTGCTTGCATTTTAGCAAGGCATTTGTTCCCTGCACTGTTTGTAATGTAATAGATCCTGCTTCAAAGCCGGTTACTGGATTGAAAAGGAAAGGCTCTCTAATTGCTGTTCCTCTTCCTGTTTCAGTATCGTCCAAAATTTCAAGTTCCAAAAGGTCTTTTTCTGGTTCAATTGCTGCATTGTTCAGCCTAATTTTTTTCAGGTGCTTGTGGTCAATCTCAAGCTCAACTGAGTAAGTTCCTTCCTCAATCAAAGAGCTTTCAATGTTTTGGCTTCCGTTGTCTGTGCTGGTGATTGCAAGTGCCTTTATTGCCTGCCCCCTTGGCTCAAACTGTTTTAGGTTTCGAACAAGTTCGTTTCCCTGGCCAAAAACCTTAATATTGTGCTTTAGCAAAGCGCCGCCAATGCCTCTTGCATTGAGTTTTATTTCTGCGTTCCTTTTTGGAGTTGACTCAACAGGAGGTTTTTCCATAGCTGGGTCTTCAATTGGAGGTTCTTCTGCAGGCGGGTCCTGGGAGTTGGTGTCTTCTGGTTCTGGATCGGGCTCTTTCAACGGAACTGTCCTAATATTTGTGCATTTTGATTCGCATGTCCCATCATTATTGCAGACATCTATTGTGCCATCGTCTAAATCATCACAGTCTCTGTCCTTGTTGCAGGCTGGTTCGCATGCTGGTTGCACTAAAACATTGGTGCAGAATGAATCACATGCTCCGTCATTGTTGCAGACGTCTATTGTGCCTGAAATGCTGTCGTTGCATTCCTTGTCTTTTGCGCAGGCAACCTCGCATTCAACAGGAGGCTCTACTTGAGGGGGGTCTGATGCTGCCTGGTTTAAGTCTTGCACTTCTACAGGGCTTTCTCCTTGGTTGAGGTCCTCTGCATAGGCAAACAAGGCGGTTGCAATTAGGGTGATTGCAATTAGAACAAACAAAAGGCTTGTTTTGGGTTTACCTTGAAGCTGTTGCATGTGCTTTTTCACCTCCCAATTCTATTCTAATGCACTTGCTTCTCGGAATCAAGGTTGTGTAGTCATTGCCTTTTTCAAGTAGTTTTAGGCTGAAGTTGTCAAAGTCAATAAATTTGCCTTTTTTGAATGAAACAGAGTTAAATGTGTCATTATAGTAAACTGAAATAGTCTTGCCTATGCTCTCGCTTAGTAGCCGATCTCTCCCCTGTTCCATCAACAACCCTCAACCCTGTAGAGAAGATGTAGTCAATAGGGTTTTGTTGTATTTATAGCTTGACTATCAAAAAGGATACTTTGAGGGGGGGGGGACAGTCTTACGACTGTGCTTAATAAAAGAAAAGAAAAAGACTGGAAAATCCGCGCGTTTAGCGCAGGTATTCCAGGGTGTTCTGCCAGATTCCAGGAGTCATAGCCGGGTCGTAGTTGAAGTAAATTACTTTTCCAATTAAAAGCTTTTTCTCAACTATTGCCGGAAAGTTGCTTGCAGTTGCAATATGTTTTGTGTATGCTACCTGGGTTCCTGTTGGCTTGACATCAAAGGTAATTATGTTCAGTGGACCATATCTTATGTCTGCTGGTGCCACTTCAATTCCTTCCATGATCTTGTGATCAAAGTCGAGCCTGTGGATTCTGCCTGTTGTGTAAATTGGCTGTGTGCATGTAGGAATATCATTTGCTCCAAGGTCACATTCTACTGGGATAATATCCCCAAATGTTGCCTTCCAGCCTATAACGTCTCCTGCAACGCCTGTGCCATATATTCCACCGCTTCTGTAGATTCCTGAATCCATTACCACAATGAGCTTTCCGCCTGTTCTGACATAGTTTTCAAGCGCTTCTCCAAGTGTCCTTGAAACACTTTTTTCATATGGGTTTGCTCCAAGGTGCTGGTCTAGCAAAACTAAGTCATACTGAGCCAGCTGTTGTTGTGGTGCTGCATCCAAATCTGATGCGTCTTTAACGCGGTAGTACACAAGGTCTCTTTGGTTATCCAGGTCTGCGAGCATGTCTACGCTTGGTTGTCCAATTACAAGAATTTGAACCTGTTCCGCTCCTCCCAAAAATGGGATTGTCCAAATGCCAAATTTGTGGCCTAGGAATGCGGCGATTATCACTATTAAAATTAGTGGAATCAATGCCTCTAGGTTTCTCGTAATTCCGGATTTTACTCCGCCAACCGCGGTAGCTTCTCCTCCTGCTTCTTCTGGGTACATCCTTGTATTCACCTTCATTAATTTTTTCCAATTAATATGTTAAGTATTATACTATTTGTACTTTTCTTCCTATTTAAGCTTTCCTTTTGCCAGGAATGCTTTCAAACCAATAGAAGCATTTTGTTCTTTAAAAACCTTACTCTTGACCTTTTTTTATAAGTGGTTTTTAGCCCCTTGATTTTATTTGGGTATCTGTAATTAAGGTATAACCTGGACTGTTGCTGATAAACACTCTTACATACCTTGCATTTGTTTCTGTAAAGGTTTTCTCATTCCAGTTTACGCCATCTGTTGGGGTCCATCCTGTGGCAACATTTGTCCAGTTTGCTGCATTGTCTGAAACATCAATATTCATTGTTTGGTCTGTGTAACTTGAATGAACTTTTATCCTTACGCCGCTTACAAACTTGTTTGAGCCAAGGTCAAAATATATGTCCTGCGGATCTGATTGGTCTACTGAAATCCAGTAAGTTGAAAAGCTGTTATCATGAGCATTTGGGCAAATAAAACTGCTGTGAAATGTGCTGCATGTTGCTGTCCCGCCTGGAGTTGAATATCCTGCTGAGCTTTCTCCCCCTGAATCCACTTCTACAATTGCATTTCCTGTTACTGAAACAGTTCTTTGAAGCCCTGCAAAATCTGTGTATACAATGTTTATTTCGCCTGTTCCTTCTGCCGGAACAGTGCATTGCAAATCAATTCCTTCGCCTGTATTAATTACTGTTGGAACATTTTCTCCGTTGACTATGCATCCAACATAGTCTCCGCTAATGCTTGTTATTGTCATTTTTCCACCGGAAATATTTTGCATTTTTATTTCTGCCACTCCTGCGTTAACGCTGCCTCCTTTTAAAAGAAACCTTAGCGGGTCGCTTGAAGTAAATTTCACTTCTGCTACTGGAGTGCTTACAAGAAAAACTAACACTCCTACAACAGCGGTTACAAGAATAAGAGCCCATCCATATGTCATAAGATATTCTAAACCTGCTTGGGCTTTCTTCTTTAAACTCATTTAAATTACCCTTTTAGAATGCCGTAGTACATGTTTTCAATTGGTAGGAAGTATGGATCTTTTCCTTCTGCTGTAAGCCTTGGGTTTGCAAAGTATTCCGGTGGCATTGAATAATAGATAACTCTTTCTCCAATTCCTGTTGTTACAATTAGTGGAACGCTTTGGTTTAGGTCGTGTCCTGGCATTGTCATGTCTCCACCAAAGTCAAGTGACAAAACTTCTGTTGTTATTGCTCCTGAAATAGTTTCAACAACCGCAAAGTCTTCTCCTTTGAAAACATACAGTGGAAGTGTTCTTGAAATCCCTCTTATTAGAGGGTGCGATGCTGTTGGCTCAGCTTCTAAACTTCCCACATGGGTTGAGCTTGATTGCTTGCATCCTGCAAAAGAGCAGAATGTTATTGCATTGTTGTCAAGTGGTCTTACTCCAATTAGTTCGTCGAACAAAATCATTTGGTCTCCGTCCCTTCTTGACCATGGCCCAATTACTCTGTTGTAATCGTCATCTGGATCTTTGTCTGTTGTCCAAAGATACTGGTCTCTTGGCCCAAGCTCTGTTCCGGCATCTCCTGTCCACACAAGGACGCCGCCTGTTGGCTGGGTTGCATAATCTATAAATGCGCGCATTTCCCTTGTTTCAATTCTTCTTGCCCTGTCAACAATTACTATGTCGTAATTTCTAAGAGTTCCAAAACTTACTCTGTCAACCGGCAAAGTGTCTGCGTGAACTGCAAGAATTTCCGGGTCTGATAAAATTTCTTCAAGGCTTCCGTTTCCAAAGCCAACCGGGTTTCCAAGTC
>JAFCCH010000053.1 GCA_017610265.1 Nitrososphaerota archaeon | reverse complement strand
AAAATTGTTTTAGACTTTCAGGAAATGTTGCCCTCAACAATTGTAAGGGCTGCCTTGGTTCTTGGCCCAAACACATTCTGGGAAAAAATTGTAAAGCTTGTTGAAAAAGAATTCCCCCTAATTGGCGGAGGAAAACAACCCTGGCAAGTAATTTACATTGACGACCTTGTATCAGCCCTTGTCTTTGTGCTTGGAAAGGAAAAATGCCTTGGGACAACTCTTCTTGTGGCGGAAAAAGAAAAACATTCATTGAAAGAGCTCTACGAGGAAATGCAGAAAGCCCTTGGAATGGAACCAGGGGTAAAATCTGTTTCAATCTGGAAAGCAAAGCTTCTTGCAGGATTCTACAAACTGAAAGGCAAAAAAAGCATTGTAAGCTCTGCACATATTGAAAGGCTTGTCAGGCAAAGAGTTTACAATACAGGAAAAATAAAGAAGCTTGGGTGGCAGGCAAAAACAGGAATGAAAGAAGCCGTTCAAAAAACAGTTAAGGCACTAAAAGCCTGATGAAAAAAACTGATTAAGATTCGGCTTTCATAAAAGCACGCCTTGTATGCATGTAAACATAGCCCTGGCTTGGAACATACCTTGGCCTGAAAAGCTTCAGGACTGTTTTTTCTTCTCACCATAAAAGAATTCAGGGTTTGAAGAATTTAAACTTATTTCTTTTCTTTTCCGGCTTTTTTAACAGCAGAAGTTATCTCATTAAAGCGCTTGCCCATTAATTTCAGGTCGCCCTTACAAGCTTCAAGAGCTGAACCCACATGAATAATGTCAGCGCCTGCCTTGATTGTTTCATAGGCATATTTGCCATTCTTTACGCCGCCTGCAACAATTAAAGGAATGTCAATTAGCTTTCTTGTTGCAGCAACCATTTCTTTGGGAGCGGGCTGTGGAGCTCCGCCGCCTGATTCAAGAATAATTAACTTACTTCCCATATACTGGCCTGCCAAAGCAGTTACTGCCGCAAGATAAGCCTTGTTTCTGGGAATCAATTGAGCACGGCCCATCCAGCCAACTGCCTCGCCTGGCTCAACAATAATGTAAGAGGTAGGAATTACTTCAAGACCCATTTGCTTTACAGGAAGAGCAGCACCAACTTGTGCCCCTGAAATCCAGTAAGGGTCATTGCTGTTTAGCATTGACATAAAGTAAAGTGCATCAGCATGCCTTGACAAAGTATTAATGTTTCCAGGAAAAATTATGGCGGGCAAGGAACTGTGTTTTTTAATTGCCTTAAGTGACTCGTTCAAGGCTTTACCCTGTGCCCCAACACTGCCTCCAACTGCAAAAGCGTCAAGGCCGTTTTCTTCAGCAACCCTTGCAATAGCTCCACACATGCCAGGCTCGTAGTTTGGGGGGTCTAGTTGCATAAAAGTAAGCCCGCCCTGTTCATCAATCTTTTCCAGAATTTTTTTGTAAATTTTGTTGTCAACCATAATTCCTCACCAATAGGGATTGTGATAATAACCTATAAAAAAGAGTTTGTCGGACCATTTTTGCCAATCTTTCAGGGGGCTAGATCGATATTCTCTTGCCCTAACAGGAAAGGGCCATGGCCGGGAAAAAGCCCTTTAAAGCCCATTTTTTGCAGTTTTTTAAGGCTTTCAGCCATTTTTGTGGCGTTTCCAGATGGTAAATCAGTCCTTCCAAAACCCTCTGCAAACACAGTGTCTCCTGAGAAAAGAAGGCCTTTTTCTTGCTCAAAAAAGCAGATGCTGCCCTCTGTATGACCAGGAGTATGAAGACACTTTAACTTGATTTTTCCAAGGTCAATTTCCTGATTTGGCTCAAGCAAAATGGAAATTTTAGGAAATTTTGTTCCGGGAAAAAAGGAAGCGCAGGCAAAAGAAGCATTCCCTAAATTGATTTGTTCTGCGTCAAATTTGTGCATTGCCCTCTTTGCATTTGTGAAAAGAAAATCAAGGCCAAAGTGATCTGCGTGCCCATGGGTATAAAGAACAAGGGAAATATCCTCAGGCTTTAAGTCAAGGGATGCAAGGGATTCAATCAAGGCCTGTTTGTTTCCCTCAGTGCCTGAATCAATTAAAGCTGTTTCCTTTTCTCCGATTAAGAGAAAGACATTGCTTCCAGAATTTTCTGAAACAAATGCATAAATGTTAGGAAAGATTTTTTGAAACATTAAAAAAAGGATGATTGAAAACAAACAAAAAGGATTAACTTATACATAATCTTTGCTTCTTGTTCTTGCCAATGATTAAAACCCTTTCCTTGAAATAAATTATTCAGGGGATTTTTTTGAGGCAGGACAGTGTGGAAGTTACGAAACAGCTTGCAGAAAAGGCAGGCAAGACAAGTGAGGAAATAGAAGCCCTTGTTGAAGTTAAAAAAAAGAAATTCTCAGGGCTTTTGACTGATTCAGGCGCAGCCTACATGGTTGCAAAAGACCTTGGAATAGAATTGGGTCTTGAAAGCATGAGAAGGACAACGATTGCCAAGTTAAGCGACGGCATGCAAAACATCGACCTTTTAGTAAGGGTGATGCAAGTTTTTTCCCCAAAAGAATTTGAAAAAAACGACAAAAGAGGAAGGCTCTGCAACCTTATTGTGGCAGACTCAACAGGCGAAATTCGCTTAACTGTCTGGCATGACGACGTGAAAAAGATTGAGGAAAAAAATGTTAAGCGCGGTTCTATTTTGTTGCTTCACAACTGCTATGTCAAAAGCTTTAACGAAAAGCTGCAGATAAGCCTTGCCTACAACGGCAGCATAGATGTTGATCCAAAAGAACTTTTTACAGACTTGCCAGAAGCCAAAAGCGAACTTTCAAAAATTGCAAGCATTTCGGCAGGAATGAATGACGTTAACCTTGTTGCAAGAATTTTGAGAAAATTTCCAGCAACAGAATTTGAAAAAGAGCAAAGAAAGGGAAAGGTAATGAACATTCTTGTAGGAGACGAAACAGGCAATGTAAGGATTACCGCCTGGAACGACCTTGTTGAAAAGGCAAAAACTCTTGAAGAAGGAAAACTTGTGAGAATTGAAGGAGCCTACACAAAGCAGGGGCTTAATGGTTTGGAATTGCATCTTGGATGGCAGGCAAGAATTGAAAACGAAACAGGGAAAAACCCGCAAATTCCAGCCGCTGGTGAAATAATAAAAGGCAGGTCTGAAAAGAAAAAAATAATTGATTTAAAGGCAGGGGATTCAAACATTCTCATAGAGGGCAAGATTGTGAACGTTAACCCAGGGGTCTTGTTCTACCTTGTCTGCCCAAGCTGCGGGGGAAAAATTCACAAGCTGGACGAAGGCATTGTCTGCGACAAATGCGGAGAGGTTCTTGAACCAGATGTAAGGTCTGTTGTCTCAGTAAAAATTGATGACTGCTCAGCCCAAATAAATGTTGTCTCTTATGGCAAAGAAGCCGAGAAAGTAATTGGTTTGGATAGTAAGGAAGTTAAAAAGCAGGCTGAAGAAAGAGGAAGGGAACAGCTTATAGAAGAGCTTCAATCTCTAAACGGAAAAAAGTTTGTGGGAGTTGGCAAAGCCAAACAAAATGATTATTCCAACGAATTGGAGTTTACCGCAAACACTCTTGAAATAGACTAAAAACAAAAGGCTTTTAGACAACAAAAAACAAGTTTTTCTTATGGCAAAGGCAAGAAAGTTTCCGCAAGGCAAAGTCAAAAAAATAGCCTGGGGAGAATCAGCCGACGTATACCTGCTTCCAAAAACCATGGCAAAAAAAGGAGGCCGTGTTGTAAGAATTGAAAGGCGTTATTTTGGCAAAAAAACCAAGCTCGGGCCAAAAGCAGGCATAATCGCATTCAACGAAATGAGGCTTGCCCACCTTCTTTTTCCAAAGAATGTGATAAAAATGACCGCAGTGCAGGTCAAGCACCTTCCACTATTTCAGGCATTTACTCCAAGGTATTACTCAAAGCACTATCCACTGCCTGCAAAGATAAAGCAAGAGGCTCTGCATATAAAAAACCTAATTAAGCAAGCCCACAAAGGAAATGCAACAGGCGTTCTGGCAGAAGTGAAGGCCTTTGACAAAAAGGCAAGGGCAATGTTTCCAGACCTTGTTCCAACCGCAAAAAAGATGGCAAAAGCAGGCGTTGTCGTTCCACACCCTGAATTGAATTTTACCGTCCACAAAGGAAAAATAATGTTTTACGAAGCCGAAATTGATTTTAGGCGGGGGATAAAAGAAGATTTGCTTAGGCTTTTGACAAACAAGGCAGTGTCAAATGCAAAAAAGATGACAAAAAAGGATGCAAGGAAGTTTTTTGTTGAATTTTACAAAACACTTTGTGAGAGAAGCCTTGCAGTGAACAAAAACAGAATTTCCGGAAACCTGTCAAGCGAACTTATTGAGCTGGGAAGCAGGTTTGAAAGAGAAGGAATAATTAGTAGAGAAGAAAGGGAAAAATTCATCGGCTTTGGCTACTCCTTATACAGTGGTAGAAATAATGCAGCAATGATAAAAAACGTCCTTGCCAAAATGAAGTTTCACAAATACTGATGAATTTGTATTAGCAAATTCTCTTTTTCGCAAACCTTTCTGCAAAGCTTTTTTCGCAAACCTTTCTGCAAAGCTTTTTTCGCAAACCTTTTGGAAAAAGGTTTTCACCGGAAACCTACTTTGAAAACTATTTAAAAAGAATCCAACATAATTATTCTGAGCAAACTGGCATGACGCACTGCGCCCCAAAACAGAGCGCCGAAACCAGTGTTTGCAGGAGGTAATTAAAATGGGAAAAGAAATAAAGAATGTAGAAGATTTGCCCGGAATAGGCCCGCAGGCACTCGAGAAACTTATTAAAGCAGGCTACAAAAGTCTAGAGGCAATGGCTGTTGCATCTCCAATGGAATTAATTGAAGCAGCAGGCCTTGGTCAGGTAACAGCAGACAAGGCGATTAAGGCAGCGCGTGATGCACTGGAAATGGGTTTTGAATCAGCAGACAAACTTGCCGAGAAAAGAAAGCTTGTTGGAAGAATAACAACAGGAAGCACAGAAGTTGACGACCTTCTTGGAGGGGGGATTGAAACACAGAGCATTACCGAAATTTATGGAAAATTTGCTTCAGGAAAAAGCCAGTGGTGTTTTCAAACAGCTGTAACTGTCCAGCTGCCTGTTGAAAAAGGAGGCCTTGACGGAAACTGCCTCTACATTGATTCAGAAAACAGTTTCAGGCCGGAAAGAGTTATCCAGGTTGCAAACCATTTGGGACTTGAAGAAAATGAGGTTCTGAAAAAAGTGTTTGTTGCAAGAGCATATAACACAGACCACCAAATGCTTTTGGCCGACAAGGCAGACGAACTTATTAAGCAAAAAAACATCAAACTTGTTATTGTTGACAGCCTTATGGCCCAGTTTAGGTCAGAGTATGTTGGCAGAGGAACCTTGGCAAACAGGCAGCAAAAGCTCAACAAGCACTTGAGAACATTGATGAAGCTTGCTGAAATGAACAATATTGCCGTCCTGGTAACAAATCAAGTAATGCAAAGGCCAGACATCCTATTTGGAGACCCGACAGCCCCGGTTGGAGGAGAAATTGTAGCCCACGCAAGCAAGACAAGGCTTTACTTGAGAAAAAGCAAGGGAGATACCCGTGTTGCAAAACTTGTTGACAGCCCAAGCCTGCCAGACGGAGAAGCAATTTTTAGAGTAACAGAAAACGGATTGGAAGACCTTTAAAGTCTTTCAATTTCCCTTTTTTCTTCTTTTACAAAGCTATTTAAAGGTCTGCAAACCCAATATCTATGCGGACTAGGTCGGGACATTAGCGGTGTCCTGTTGCCAGAAACCCGCTTTACGCTGGGACCGAAGCCCGAGAAGAGGTTTTCTGAGTTGGATGAAATCACCGCGTTTTGCAATGAACTTTTGTCCTCTTAGATTTTTTGCTATTATGAACTCCGCCAGACCTGGAAGGGAGCAACGGTGGTAGTAACAGAAGATGCTTAGAGGGTAGCGAAAGTAAGTGAGCGAGGTGGCTAATTTTGTTCTATTTAGGGAATCCATTTTCGGGCGTGTTCGCACTTATTCTTTTAAAATAGAAACAAACTAATTAAGGACAAAGAGTTGTGCCTGTAAGAGAAGAGCATGTTGAAAGAACGGTGGCGGTGTTTCCTGAACCAGAATGTGTGTTTTGACAAGTAATATCTGCCGTTGAATTTTCGCACATTATATTGTTGTTTACTGTCGTATTAGAAGTGGTATTATCAAATAAGATTCCACGAGGATTTCCTGTTGCATTGTTGCCTGAAACAATGTTCCCGAATGAGTTTCTGTAAATTCTTATTCCGTAACCATCATTATTGTTCAAAGTATTGTTGGAAAAAGTGTTGTTGTTTGAATAACTTACACTAATTCCGTAAGCAGTGTTGTTACCTGAATCGTTTCCAGTTACTGTGTTTCCGGACGCAGCCCAAAGAGTTATTCCCTCTGTGTTCCCGCTCGACTCGTTTCCTGAAAGAGTGTTTCCTGAAGAATTGAAAATTCTTATCCCGTGGTAGCCATCGTCAGTATTGTTGTTTTTGGCAAGGTTTCCAGAACCGGTGGAAGCAAAATATATTCCAAACCAGGCGCCTGTTATATTACAGTTTTGAACAGTGGAATTGTCTGTTCCTGAAGGAAAGCGAACTCCGTAGCCTCCTGCTGAAGTGATTGTTTTGTCTTGGCAATCAAGCAAAACATTGTCTGCAGCAATTGTAATGCAGGTTCCGCTCCCCGAAACATCGTTTGCCAGGAAATAATTTCCGGAAGAAGTTATAGAGTAAGGGCAAGCAGTAATTGCGTTAGCTGACTGACAACTTGAAGCAGAACAAATCTTTGTGTGTCCTGCGTCACAAAATGTTCCGCTTGGGCAATCAGAGTCAAGGCAGTCTGCAAAGCCATCAATATCCTCGTCTCCCACAACTTCACAGATCTCAACCAGGGGTGCACAATCACTGTCTGCTTCATCAGGATTGCCGTCTGCGTCGTTGTCAAAGGAATCATTGCATGTTTTTTCTTCGTCAAATTCGCAGTATTTTATGGTTGGGAGGGGACAAGGATTTTGTGGGTGATTTGGATCACACCCAACAAGTGTATCACAGTCTGGGTCCTCACAGTCGATTAGAGAATCTCCATCATTAGAATAACCGTCTGAGCAAAGGTAA
>JAFCCH010000052.1 GCA_017610265.1 Nitrososphaerota archaeon | reverse complement strand
TGGTCCACCTACTCCACCGTTAACATCCAAAACTCGTGCAGCATTCTCTGTTAGTCCAACAGCAGGTTGTCCTCTTATCTTTGTTGCCCCTGCAATATTCAAATCGCTTCCAATCTCAAGAGGACTTCCACCAAACAAAGTTCCACTTATTCCAACATTTACAAAGTTTGCATCTGTTCCAAGAGTTACTCCTGAAACAGCCATGTCTCCTAAAACATTAAGGTCTTGAACAAGCACGCTGTTTGCGTTGTAGTTTGTCAAGTCTTTTCCGAGAGTTACGCTTGCATTTCCTGTTGCTATACTTCCGTCTCCAACTGCAAAAGCTCCCTGTCCAACTGCATTTGTATCATATCCCAAAGCAACTGCTCCGTTGCCGAATGCTTTTGTGTTGTATCCTAAGCTAATTGCTCCTTTTTGTGCTGCTTGCAGGAGTGAAGAAGAATATCCAACAGCCATGCTTCCTTGTCCGTTAGATAATATAGAACCACCAAAAGTAAACCCTAAAGCAACAGAACCATCTTCGCCTGCTGTAATATTAGTGGGGGCATTGTCTGCTCCTGAAAACCCACCAGCTAGACTTCCTGTACCGTCAGCAGTAATATCTCCACTGCCACCCATTCCATCAGTGGCAAATCCAAATGCCGTGCTTGAGATTCCTGATGCTGTTGTTTTTGTGCCGAGTGCTATTGCGTTTGCTCCGCCTGCTGATGTTGCTGCTGTTGAAACGAATTTAGCTCCTGTTATTGTTCCAAGTCCATAAATGTTGTTTGAAATTCCGATATTTGTAAAGTTGGAATCTGCTCCAAGTGTTACTCCTACAACAGAAAAGTCTCCCAAAACATTCAGGTCTTGCATTAGAACAGAGTTGGCATTGTAGTTTGTCAAATTCTTTCCTAATGTTACGCTTGCTTCTGCAAGGCTTTGAACATTATAGCCCAATGCGATTGCTCCTTTGTCTGCTGCTGCGTCGCCTGCAACTAGGTTAGCATCAGAATAGCCTAAGGCTATTGCTCCATTTCCAATTGCAAAGAATTTGTTTCCTGTACTATAGCCGCCTGCAATTGCTCCTTGGCCTATTGCTTTGGTGTTGTATCCTATTGTTGTGCTGAAGGTTCCGCTTGCTGTTGTGCAAGCTCCTAATGCTGTGCTTGACTGCCCGCTTGCCGTTGAGCCAGGATAACAATAGCCCTCATCAGATCCACCCATTGCTATACTATAATTACCACTTGCCATTGTAGAGTCTCCAAGTGCAGTGCTCATGCTTCCACTTGCTATTGTATCGTATCCCATTGCTGTGCTGTAATCTCCACTTGCTGTTGTTCCTAATCCTAATGCTACTGCATCTACTCCACTTGCTACTCCTGTAATTGATTGGAATTTATCCGCAGTGATTACTGTGCTGCTGTCTCCATAGATGTTTCCTGAAAAACCGGTATTTACAAAGTTGCTGTCTCCTGCAACAACCAAAGTAGATGAAACATTTACATCTCCGTTAACATCCAAAGTGCTGAATGGCTTTGGCAAGCCAATTGCAACATTTCCACCAAATTTGGCTAGCATGATGTTTCCAAAAGAGCCAGCTGAACTTCCTGTTCCGCCTGCTCCTAGGGTTAATTCAATGTTGCCTCCGTCTCCACCTAATCCTGCACTGGAATTTGCTCCTGTTCCTGTTAATAAAATCATGTCTCCACCGTTTCCTCCTGCCAAAACACTTGTTATTGCACCCGCACTTCCGGTTGTAACTTTAAAGTCTCCTGCATTACCGCCTGTACCTGTGCCAGTTCCTGAATTTCCTGTTGTTAATTCTATTGAACCGCCTGCTCCGCTATAAGGCGTTGGAGTTCCATCTCCTGCTGTTAAAACAATCTTTCCACCTGTTTTTGGAAAAACATTTCCACCTGTCCCGCCTACTACTGTTAAAACATCAGGTGCATCTGCCATGATTGCCCCATCAGGTCCTGTGATTGACAACACTCCTGTATTCATTGTCAAACCATCTGTTGTAGTCGAATATGTCAATTTTGAAGTGTCTGATAACAATCCACCTGTTCCAATATATGGAATTCTTCCAGCAGTCAAAGTCGAACTATAAATTTCTGTACCATAAAAACCACCACTTACTCCAATGTTTACAACATTTGTGTCTCCCACAAAAGTTGGCGCAAAGGTACTTGCATACCAGGAGTTGAAGTCAGAGAATTGCATGAATGCGTTTAGGTCTAATGTCATTGCTTTCTTTGCGATGAAGGCTGATGGTTGTGAGTTAAGTTTTACCCTGGGTACTTGTGTTGAGCCGTCGACTGTTATTTGCACCCATCGCTCAGCGTTGAAATCAGATGTTGTAAGATACTGTGTTGAGTTGTTGCTGCCGAGGTTTGCTGCAAAGACTCCGTTGGTTACTGTAAGGCCGTGTGTTTCTGTCCATAGGGCTGTTCCGCCGCTGTTGCTGTCGAAAAGTTCAAAGATGAATGTGTAATCGCCGCTTAGGGCCTGGCCACTGCTGTTGGTAAGCTTTCCCTGCAAGGTGATTTCTTCAGAGATTGCATATGCAGCTGGAAGGATTGCAAGGAAGAGGATTGCAAGGCTTGCAAGCGCAAAAAGCCTTGTGAAATTAGCAGGCTTATTATGTATCACCTTGCTACATAATCTCTCTTTATTACTTGTGACTTTGCAGAAAGAGGTAGCGTTTGTTTGGAAGGCCTCGTTTGAGCTTGTTTCTTGAGGAATCACCTTACTTAGCAAAGTTGTTGCTTTTGCGATAATTCCTGTTTCTTTGGAATTCCTCATGTTTCTCGTCACCTCCCATGACTAATCAAGTCGAGCGCAGTGTCTCTATTTTTACTTAGATAAACGCCCAACCAAGCAAAAATAACGTTAAAGTAATATAAATAATGATAACAATGATCAAAAAAAAGACTTTTTTTGAGTATTCCTGTTTTTTTTTATTAGGGGGTGCTGTTGGAATTTAAGCAAAAATCGTAACATTTTAAAGAAAGCTGTTTTACTATATGTTTAATAGGATTTGAGCTAATTGTTTGCTAATCTTCGCTCTAAAAGTAGTTTAACTTGTTAATTTGTGATTGAAATGGTTCCGGAGAAAAAGTTGCTTGAAGTTAAGGCCGAAAAGAAGGCCAAGGTCAAAGAAAAGGTTAAGTCAGCTAAGGTTTTGGCAAAGGAAGACGTGCCTGAAAACCTTGAGGAAATTATTGATGACATCCAGGAGACAAGCAAGGACATTGACGAAATTCAGGAAGATGTTGACGAAATTCAGGAAGACGTTGAAGGAATTCAAAGTGATGTCAAAGAAATTAAAAAAAGTCAACAAAGTTTGCTAAGAAACCTTTCCAGCCGATTCATGCCTGAAAAGTATGAATTTGACGATCTTGCCCAGCAGATTGTTGGGGCAATAATTCTTTCAACTCCACTGGCAGTAACCCAGGAAGTCTGGATGCTTTCACAAGCCCTTGATATTTTCAGGCTTGCCACAATTATTTTGATAACAATTGTGTTCAACATTCTGCTAATTTATTACACAAAATACCAAATTGTCAAAAAAGAAAAAATTCTTTCATTTTTGCCACTAAGGATTTCCTCACAATTAGCGGTTGCATACATCAGTGCTGCCTTAATTCTGTGGGTTTTTGGCGTTATTGGCGGCCAGGTAATTGAACCATTTGCCATTGCAAAACTAATAATCTTTGTTGGATTGTTTGCAAACATTGGTGCCGGCACGGCTGACATGCTTAAGTAGCCGTCTCGCCCGGCTGGTGCGATAATATACCATTTCGCTTGAGCTCAATGATATAAATTGCCTTTAAAGGTTTTTCCAGGCATCTTTCTTTTATGCGGAATAAGCCAAAAAAGCCTACAGTGGTCAAAAAAAGGCCTTCCAAGTTTGTAAGAGTGGGCAGGCGGGTTTTTCCAACCAGTTCAAGAAGGCACTATGCCAACGCTTTGGTAAAAAACGTTTTCAAAAAGCAGTTTGGAAAAAGCCTTTCAAGCGTAACTTTGCATGGTTCTGTTGCAATGGGAAAAGCCAAACTTAAGTCAGACATTGACATGAATATTTTTGTAAAGAGCTGGGCTGATTATCCTGATCAAAAAAAGCACGAAGTTTTTTGGAAGATTAGAAAAAAAATTGATAAAATGACTGAAGAAGGTGGTTTCAGAATAGATTTCCTTATCTTTGATGTATATGGCGAAGGCGTTGCAAAAAAAGATAAGAAAATTTACGGTTAATTTATGCAGACTATTAAATAACATGCAGGGGTGGCTGAGTGGTTAAAAGCGCACGCTTGGAAAGCGTGTTTCCTTCCGGATGCGCGAGTTCAAATCTCGTCCCCTGCGCTTTTTTTTTAACAATTAGATAATTTTACTTTAGAATCTTTCCTGTTTCAAGAAACCACAAATAAAGGTCGAGTTCGGCCAAAGACAGTTTAAGCTTTGCCGCAAGCTTTTTCAAAACTGCTTCAATTTCCAAATATCTTTTTTTGGTCATTGTCTTTGGTCTCTCAACAAGTCCTTCTTTTACCAAAAGGTCAACAATGTGAAAGTCAATTATTGCAACATTTCCAAAACCAACGTTTCTCATAAAATGGCTTGCTTCTTTAAAGCCTAGTCCTTTAATATTTTTCACAAGCCATTCTCTCAACCCGTTTTCTTCCTTGAACGATTGAATTGTTTTCTTTAGGTTGCCTGAATGCTTTCTTGACTCCAGCATATAGGCAGCTCTGTTTGGGTAGCGGTAACCCTGCTTTCTAAGCTCTTTCTCAAGATCTTTTTCTGAAAGCTTTAGAAAATTGTCGCAGATTTTTTTCTGAATTCGAATGCTTTTCTCTGCATCAAAATTGGCTGTAAGGGTGCAAAAGCAAAGCTCTTTGTACAGTTCAGAACTTGCTTTTTTTCCAAGGGCTTTAAACTCGGCAATCCTTTTGTCAACTTTTTTCTTCACAGTCCCTTTTTGCAATGCCTTAACATCATTAACTAGCTTGTTCATTGTAAAAATTGTGCAGGAACCTATTTTTCAAGTTGAGGTTCAGCTTTTCCAAAGGCCGTGGACTGTGCAATATTCTTTTGCAACAACGTTGTCTGTCTTTACGCAGAACTCGGCTTCTGGTACCTGTCCTGGCTTGAGGTGCTTTCTGTAGGTTACTCCGTCGGCAATTACTTCAATAATTTCAATGAAGTGTGCTTCCTCCATTGGATGGGCAACTGACCCAACCTTTACCTTAATGCCTGACTCGGTTTTTTCTATTACAGGAACATGCTTTTCCTTTCCTTCGTCCCCGGTCTTTTCCTCAAGCAAGTCCATTGGCTTGCCGCAGCAGATTAATTCTGCCCCTCCCACATGCAATACTTCTACAATATTGCCGCATTCACTGCATTTGAATATTTGGCCAACTTCTTTTACGTTCATAAAAATTCACTCATTCAGCCTTTCTTCAAAAGCTTTAGATCTAGTATTCCTCGCATTTAACTTGATAATATGCTTTTTTGTGGTCGCAGCTTGGGCATTTTTCAGGAGGTTCTTCTCCAAAGTGTGTGTAACCACATTCTCTGCAAACCCACCAGACTTTCTTGTCTTTTTTGAAGACAGTTCCGGCCTCCACTTCTTTCAAGAGATTGATATACCTTTCTTCGTGGTGCTCTTCGGCCTTTGCAATTGACTTAAGCCTTATTGCAATCTTTCCAAGACCCTCTTTTTCAGCTGTTGCCGCAAACTCTGGGTACATTTTTGTATGCTCGTAGTTTTCGCCGGCAATTGCTGCCTTGAGATTTTCAGCAGTGGTTCCGTAAGTAGTTGGGGCAACTGCTTCGACAATTATTTCGTCAAGTTTTTCGCCGCTTTTTTTCTTTAATTCGTTGATGTGTTCAAACAGCCTTTTTGCGTGTTCTTTTTCGTTGTCCGCTGTAATCAAAAAGAGTTCTGCAATTTGTTCAAATCCCTCTTTTTTTGCAATCTTTGAGTAAAAAGTATATCTGTTTCTTGCCTGGCTTTCTCCAATAAATGCTTTTGTCAAATTCTTTATTGTTTCATTCATTCAAATTCCTCCTTATCTACTTCTTTTTAATGGCAACCTTTTTTTATTGCTTTTCTTTAAACAAGTCCTGATAGCAATATATCAGGCGTTTGTTCATTTGCGTGCTTTCATTCCTTAATATTTCTCTGGATTGAAACAATGGTTGTTTTTTGGTCTATTTCCTTTCCTGATTTTCTTATTGCTTTCTCAATAGCATGTCAGCCGTTGCATTTTTCCTCGTTAATCTCAATAATGTTCCTTTTAACCATTTTTTTTAACTCTCTAAAAAAACAATAGCTAGTATACTTTTGATACTAAGTATAATTAAAGTATTGTTTTATAAATCTTTTTCTATTGAATTTAATTTAGTATGATTGCTAAATGTCCTGTCTATAAAACAATGAAGTTCGCCGGAAAGAAATGGGCACTCCTTGTACTATTAGAGCTTTACAAAGGAACTGTAAATTTTAAAAGATATTCGGAAATTAAGAGAAAACTTCCTGGAATAACTCCAAAAGTTTTGAGTATGAGACTTAAAGAGCTTGAGGGAGAAGGCATGATTGAACACGTTGTTTACTGTAAAGATTCTCCAATTAAGTCAGTTTATGGCCTTACTCCATGTGGAGAAGATTTTATCAAGGTTTTAAAGGGAATTAAGACCTGGAGCCTTAAGTGGAAGTCAAAAGATAAGAAATGGAATGACGTGTGCAAGGGCACTCAATGCAAGCAATGTAATTTCTAGGCTTGAAAAGGCAGCAGCTTGAAGAAGCAAGGAATAGTTTTTTTTAACAATAACCCTGGGGTTGCTGTTTTCTTTAACAGCATCCGCCGGATTCTTCTTTTTTTTCTTCCTTGTTTTCTGTTTCTTCTTTTTTCCATGTACAGCAGTTGTCGCACTTGCCGCAGTCAGCGCACAATTTTTCAACCTGTACTTTGCATGTAGGGCATTCTTCCATTTTGCCATTTTCCTTTTTTTAATTTTTTTTATAAGAACAATTACCTTAGCTGGCGGGCAAACCCCACAAGCCTTTCTGTTTCCTGTTTCAAAGGCTGCTTTGAAATCATTTCTTTTAGTTCAAGAACCTGAATTTGCAGAATCTTAATTTCTTTCTCTGCCTTTCTGTCAATATAATAATCTTTTTTGACCTGCAGTCTGTCCCTTTCAGCAGCTCTGTTCTGTGCCATTAAGATAACAGGGGCCTGAATTGCCGCAAGACAGCTTAGAAAAAGATTAAGCAAAATAAACGGGTATTCGTCCCATATTCCAAAAAGTACCTGAACAGAATTTAAAATAATCCAAACTCCTAAAAAAACAATAAAACCAATAATGAAACCCCAGCTTCCAGCCCCTGCTGCGAGTTTGTCGGCAGCCCATTGTCCCAAGGTAACTCTGTGTCTTTTCCACGGAAGTTTACCGTTATGGTTTGTCTTGATATTTGAACCTGTTTTCTTTTCAGCCATTACTTGAGAATAGGGCACTTTTTCCTATTTATTCTTTTGCCTTCAAGCAAAAACATTGGTTCTTATAGCTTACTGCATCCAAAATAATTAATGAAAAAAGAGCTTTTACCGTTTCTTTCAATAGCAATTTTGCTTGTTTTGCTATCAGGTTGTGTTCAGCCAGATGACGACAGTGGAACAGGGACAGGAGACGGAACCGGAAACGGAACAGGCTCAGGAATAGGACCAGGTGATATTGTGGATACTGAAACAGTTCAAAAAGGAGATAAAGTTGCTGTTGAATACAAGGGAACACTTGCAGACGGCACACAATTTGATGCAAGCGAAGGCAGAGGCCCGCTTGAATTCACTGCAGGCGCAGGCCAAATGATTAAGGGCTTTGACGCAGCAGTAATTGGTATGATGCTTAATGAGGAAACAACTATTGAAATTCCGGCTGCAGAAGCATATGGTGAATCAGATCCTTCAAAAGTTACTGAAATTCCACTGGAGCAAATTAACGACGCAGAAAAACTCAAAGTTGGAATGTCTGTAACAAGCAGTCAGGGAGTCAATGGGGTTGTAAAAGAAAAAAAGGAAACTACAATTGTAATTGACTTCAACCATCCGCTTGCAGGCAAAGAGCTTACATTCTGGATAAAGATTGTAAAAATCGAAAAATAAGGGTTTTTGAAAAGATTTAAATTCTTTTTTTTACCCCTTTTTTTATTAACAGTTCAATTTTTTGCGGGAGTCCGATAGCGGTCAATTCGGCCAGGTTGAGGGCCTGGTGGCTTAGTGCCTTCGGGAGTTCAAATCTTCCCTCCCGCATTGTTCTACTATCAATATAGAGGGCTTTAGCCCTGCTCTGCTTGCGTTTTAGATAGTTCGAATCTTGTTTGCCACCTGGAATAAAAAAGTCCAAAGCAGTCT
>JAFCCH010000093.1 GCA_017610265.1 Nitrososphaerota archaeon | reverse complement strand
AAGGGCCAACCAGGCCAAATTATTTTGGAGCTAAAAGACAGCTGGCTTGAAGACCATCCATTTAGACCGTCAAACTATTCAATGATATGGAACCTTATTGGAGCACCACCAACAGGAAGCCAGGACTACAGCCAGGGAATTTCAAAGGCAACAGGACACAATACGCCCTTTGACCTGGACATAAGCAATTTCAGAGAAGTTGAGCATGAGAACGGCCAGGAAATAATGTTCAGGCTGAACCAATTGCTTGACGCAGCCGAGTCAAACAACCAAGAAGCTGCAAAAGAACTTATTGATTTTGAAAACGCATCTGGCTTTCTTGCATGGCAGGCAATTCTTGGAGACAGCCACGATTTTGCAGGAGACAATTTGAGAATTTTGTATGACACCACAACAGGGAAATTTGGATTTGTTCCAAGAAGCGAGGGAAGCTTTGTAGAACTTTCAACCTACAAAGGAGGAATAGACCTGGGCCTTTCAACTTATCTTGGAGAACCAATTCCAATGCTGAAGTATTTGATTAGAAATGATGAAATAAGAAATTTGAGAAACGAAAAGATTCAGTTTCTACTGCAGGACAGGGAAGGAATTCTAAACGACTTTGAAGAACTTGACAAAGAATACAGGGCAATGCTTTTGAATGACAAAACCGGTTGGTGGAGCAGCAGGGAAATAAATTATGCAATCAATGGCCAAAAACAAGCCCTTGAATCAAATCTTGCAATGCTTGAAACAATGTTTGATTATAGCAAGGCATATGTAAATATTTTGAATGAAGGAAACAAAATTGTAATAGAGGTAATTCCAGACAGCTCAACAGCAATAGGTTTTGAAGAATTTTCCCTGGAGCTTGAAACACTTGGCAAAGAAGCAATTACAAAGGCATTTGACGGAGAAGGAAACCTTGTTGCAGAGGAAACAATTGCAGTAAGCAATGGCAAACTTGAGCTAAAAGATTTTATTAACAAGAACACAATCCAAGCAAGGCTTGGAATGGAAATGGAGCCATTGCGGACTGTTTACCTGTACGAAATAGTGATTGCGGAAACAGTCAGCATTAATGCAGTCGAGGCAATTGCAAAGAATGCGGTTACAGGAAAGGCAATTGCGGAAAACGACTTCTACCTTGAAGTAGGGGAAATTGGTGCAAGCTATACCGGAATGGAAGGGCTTTCAGAGCAGGAGTTCCTTGCAGAGTTTGCAGAGCTCGGCTTTGAAAAAATAGGGGAAAAACTTCATTTGCCAGCAGGAGAATATCTTATTAAAAGAGACATTGTGATTCCAGCAGGTCTGCAAATCGTACTTGAGCCAAGCTCAGTCATTAAAATTGGCGAAGGAAAGTCAATTGTTTCATATTCAGGCATTGAGGCAAGGGGAGAAAAGGAAAAACCTGTTGAGATAATGCAATTAGAAGAAGGAAAGCCCTTTGGTGTTGTAGCAGTCCTTGGCGATGGAGAAGAAGATTACTTTTATGCAAATTACCTAAATGTTTCAGGTGGAAGCCAGGCATTTATCAACGGTGTCTTTTTGTCAGGACAGGTTTCAATTTATCATGCAGATGTGGAAATTTACAATTCAAGATTTTCAGAAAGCAATTCAGACGACGGCCTGAACATAAAATATGCAAGCATTTACATTGAAGCAAGCGAATTTTCAGAAAACAAGGCAGACCAGGTTGACCTTGACTTTTGCAGGGGCATTGTAAAGGATAGCATGTTTCAAGCAAGCGAGGAAAATGAGGGAGACGGCCTTGACACAAGCGGAAGCAATATTATCCTAAAAGAAAATTCATTCAGAGGAATGGGAGACAAGGGAATAAGCATTGGCGAAGAAAGCTGGATTCTTGCCTATGGCAACCTTGTTGAGGGAAACAATTTGGGCGCAGCTGTAAAGGACAGTTCAACAGCATTCTTTCTGCAGAACACTTTCAAGGGAAACAATGTTGGAATTTCAGCCTACCAAAAAAAGCAGCTGTTCAACGGGGGAAAATTTTACATTTACGAAAATTCAATAGAAGGAAA
>JAFCCH010000051.1 GCA_017610265.1 Nitrososphaerota archaeon | reverse complement strand
TTCCCTCCCGCATTGTTCTACTATCAATATAGAGGGCTTTAGCCCTGCTCTGCTTGCGTTTTAGATAGTTCGAATCTTGTTTGCCACCTGGAATAAAAAAGTCCAAAGCAGTCTTTGTAATTATATTTTGTCTTTTTTCTTTTTTGCTAAATTTTGTTTGAAATTCTTAATTTTGTTTGAAATTGTTTTGGGTTATAAATAGCTTTAAAGTAACTTTTTTGACGGACAAAAAAATGGTTTGCTGAGAATTCTATGAGGTTGTCTGGAACAAGTTGCCTTTACAGAGTTAAGACTAAAAAGGTTATTAGCAGTCCCTAGTTCGCCTTTTAGGCCGCAAAACTATTTTATATAAGGAAACACTATGATTTTATTTGATTAAAAAATGGTGAAATGGTATTCTTTAACTGTTTCAAAAGCTTTTACAAGACTGGACAGTTCAGCTGAAGGGCTTTCGTTTTTCGAAGCAAGGGAAAAGGAAAAACTCTTTGGCTTAAACGTGATTCAAATTGGGAAAAAAATCAATCCCCTTGTAATCTTTTTGAAACAATTCAAAAGCGTTCTGGTAATCATCCTAGTTATTGCAGCTATAGCCTTGTTTGGCATCGGAATGCAGTCAAATGACACCAACTATATTGTTGATGCCTCATTAATTGCTTTGATTGTGGTCATGAACGGGGTCTTTGGGTTCTTCCAAGACTTCAAGGCTGAAAAAAGCATTGAGCAACTTAAAAAAATGTCTCAAGTGAAAGCTATTGTAAAAAGGCAAGGCAAGCTAATCAAAATTGAGGCTAAGAAGCTAGTGCCAGGCGATGTAATTCTTATTGAAGAGGGAAGCATTGTGCCAGCTGACTGTAAAATAGTGTCTGCTGCCAGCCTGGAAGTGGACGAGTCCATTTTGACAGGAGAAAGCTTGCCAGTTAGCAAAACTTCACCCTCACTTGATGAAAAAACCGTTCTTGCAGAACGGTGCAACATGCTGTACATGAACACAAAGGCTGTTAGGGGCAAAGCAGAGGCGTTGGTTGTTGAAACTGGAATGAAAACTGAAGTTGGAAAAATAGCCAAACAATTACAGGTAATAGGGAAAAAACCAACAATTTTTGAAACAGAGATTGACACGCTTGGAAAAAAGATTGGTTTGGAAATATTAGTTATAATTGTTTTCATTGCATTTGTTCAATTCTTTGTTCATGCGGGAAATCTGGTTGACATATTGATTATTTCAATCGCTTTAGCTGTTGCTGCTATTCCAGAGGGTTTGCCTGCTGTTGTAACTCTTTCCTTAGCCCTTGGGACAAACAAGATGCTTAAAAAAAATGCGTTAGTTAGAAAGCTTTCGGTTGTTGAAAGCCTTGGCTCTGTTGACGTGATTTGCTCAGATAAAACAGGTACACTAACAGCCGGCAGAATGAGAACCAGGCAAGCTTGGCTCTTTGGAAAAGACCTTTCGTTGGACAGAAGATTTGTAGTCAAAGACCAATACAAAAAAGCCTTCGACTTGATGATGGAAGCAAGCGTCCTATGCAACAATACAAAAGAAATAAACGGCAAGTTCGCAGGCAACTACACTGAAATAGCGTTCGCAGAATTTGCTTCAAAACATGGTTATAACAAACAAATGCTTGAAAAAAAACACAAAAGACTGAAAGAAATAGCTTTCTCTCATGAAAGGAAAAGAATGACAACAGTTCACGAATACGAAGGCAAAAAAAAGGCGTTTATGAAAGGTGCGACAGAAAAAGTCCTTGATTGCTGTAACGCCTACCTTGAAGAAGGAATAAAAAAGACTTTGACAGAAAAAGCTAGGGCAAAAATTTTACGCAAAGAAAATGAAATCGCTTCTCGTGGGCTGAGAATAATAAGTTTTGCCTACAAAAAAACAGGGGAAATGGCTTTAGAAAAAGAAATAGAAAAAAACATGGTGTTTTTGGGATTGCTTGCCGTAAGTGATGCTCCAAGAAAAGGCGTAAAAGAAGCAATTACTGCGTGTAAAAATGCTGGAATCCAAGTAAAAATGATTACAGGTGACAAGGTTACAACCGCTCAAGCAATTGCAAAAGAAATAGGCTTTGAAAAAACCCTTGCCCTGAACGGCCAGGACATAGAATCTCTAACAGAACAAGAACTTAAAGAAAAAGTCGAAGAAGTGCAAATTTTTGCAAGAGTCGAACCAAAACACAAAACAATGATTCTGAAAGCCCTGCAGCAAAATGGCCATGTTGTCGCAATGACCGGTGACGGAGTAAATGATGCAGCTGCATTAAAAAACGCTGATGTTGGCATAGCCATGGGCATCAGAGGAACAGATGTGGCAAAAGAAGCCTCAGACCTGGTCTTGTTGGACGACAACTTTCTTTCAATAGTTGATGCAGTAAAACAAGGCAGGACAATATTCAACAACATAAGAAAATTTGTAAACTACTTGCTTACATCAAACTTTGCCGAAGTCTTTGTCGTATTCTTTGCTTCCCTAGTCGGCGTATTGCCAATCACCCCAGTCCAACTACTAATAATAAACTTTGTTACAGACGGCATGCCAGCACTAGCTCTAGGAGCAGATCCTCCAACAGAAAACATAATGCAAGAAAAGCCAAAGAAAAAAAGTGAAGGAGTAATAAACAAAAGGCTAGCTTGGCTGATTGCAGCAATCGGAACCAAAAAAACAGCAGTCATTCTGACAGTCTTCTTCATAGGTCTAGCGCTAAAAGGTTTAGTAGTTGCACAGACAATGGTGTTTGCAGCCTTCATCCTGTACGAATTCAACAGGGTAGCGGTAATAAGATGGCAGGAAAAGCTTGGATTTTTCTCAAACAAGTGGCTTGTGGCAGCAATGCTTGCATCACTTGTAATATTGCTAGTGTTGATTTATTCTCCTGTTAATACCTTGCTTGGCTTGCAGCCACTTGGCTTGTTCAGCTGGGTTATTTTGATTGCAGGAACTGTCTTCGGTTGGTTCTCAGCAATATTCATAACAAAACATGTAGTCAAGTGGGTTCCTGCATAACTTTTGAGTGAAAAGGCTTTAGAATTTAGTGTGCAAGTCGAGAAAAACCAGCCTGGTTTAGTCTTGAGTTAAATCAGTAGCAAAAATCAAGGTAATTTAGCAGGAGTTTGAGAACGCGGAATTTTCCATCTTGCAAGCAGGGTAGATAACAAAATCGGAACAACGAACGTAAAAATTATGCTTGAAGCAATTATGATAGAGTACAGTTTGTTGTCTATTATATTATTCTCGAACAAGATTTTTATGACAATAATGCTTGTACTGAATCTTGCCGATAATCCAATTCCAAGTAAAATGGAGTTTTTTAAGCCAAGTTCTTTCCTTGCAACCAGATAACTGCCAAGAAGCTTTGCTCCATTGGAAGTCAGGATAACCAAAAGTAAGAGGAAAGGAAAAGCAAGGACGTAATTAATATCTATTGACAAGCCAATTCCTATAAAAAATATCGGGGCAAAAAAACCATAGCACATTGTTTTAATTTCAGATTCTATTTTTTGCAGTCTTTTTTCAGGAACAAATGTTTTTAAGGCAATTCCTGCAAGAAAAGCAGCAATCGGAATAGCGTGTGCATATGCCCCTATTCCCAAAAACAGGAAAAAAACAAAAAGAACAAAAAGAAACAAAATTTCGATATCCAGGAAATTAAACCTTTTGCCTGTTTTTTCCAATTTTGTTAACCCAAATGTCAGAGCAAACAAAAGAAATAGTGCTAATATAGTAAAGCCAATGTTTATAGGCGCATAGCTAGAAGTGCCTACTACAAATATTACAACTATCAAAATAAGAACTTCCAAGACATCATCTAAAATCCCTATTCCAATAATGCTCTGCCCTAATTTTGTATTTATTATTTTAAATTCATCCAGAATAGGAATTAAGATTTCTTCACCCACCGTTGCAAATGACAATGCTACAATAAACGAAATGAATAACTCGTACCCCAAAACAAAATGAATAATAATTGTGCCAAAAAAGGCTTCCAAGAAAATGATAAAGAAGGTGCTTTTTAAAATAAACTTGCCGGCTTTTTTCATTTTAGTTAAATCTATTTCAAAACCGATTATAAAAAGCAAAAAATACATTCCAAGCTCTGCTAAAAAAGTAAACGCCTGAGACGAAGTTACCATATAAAAAGGATTGTAGAAAACTAACAAGTTACCTATCAACAGGGCCGAAAAAATCCAGGGAACCCTTATTTTTTCCAACAATAACCCAAATATAAAAGTAAGTGAAAACACTAAAGCAAGAAACAAAAAAAGCTGTTGCATGATTATATAAATATAGTACTATTATTTAATGGTTTTATTTTAATTTTTAGCGTTCTAAGGGCAAAAACAATGCAGGCAATTATTTCAACCCTTTCGCTCAATTTCTTGGGTGTAAACAAGAATGAAAATCAGAGCAGATGCCAACATTCCAATAGCAATAATTCGCTCTTCTATAATTAAACCAGGTGTAAAATTAAACAAAGATAAATCGTAGAAAATGCCCATAATAAAAGGAATCAAAAGAAGGAATATTGAAAGAAAACCAAATATTTTTGAAATCACACCCATTTCCCAAAACTCCTGCAATAACCCTGTTTTGCTGCCGGAAAGTTTTGTTTTTAAATAAAGCAAGCCAATACCCAAAAACAGAATTCCAAAAACAGGGAAAAGGATTTCCTCTTCAAGTGTCAACCCCAAAAGCGGGGTTGCCTCAATATCCAAAAACAAGATTAAAATGCTAAGTATCAAAAACAAGGCTATGAAAACTGGCTTAGAATACTTTTTCCAAAAAGACATGACAGTTTATTACTAAGGATAACTCTTACTTAATTGTTTCGTTGCTAAAAAAGAGCTAGAAATAGCAATCTCCCCCCGCATTCTTTTATTAATCAGGCAACCTAAGGTATTACTTATGACAGAACAAGTTTTTCCTGAACCAACTGCTGGTGCCCTAATCTTCAATGAAGAGGGACAAATTTTTCTAATGAAATCCCACAAGTGGAAAAACAAATATGTTATTCCAGGGGGCCACATTGAGTTAGGTGAGTCTGCTGAAGCAGCACTTAAAAGAGAGGTAAAGGAAGAAACAGGCTTGGACGTTTTTGACCCTGTTTTCATCTGTTTTCTGGAATTTGTTTTCGACGACGCTTTCTGGAAAAAGAAACACTTTCTCTTTTTAGACTATGCCTGCAAAACAAAATCCAAAAAAGTGGTTCTAAATTCAGAGGGCCAGGAATTTATCTGGACAAGCCTTGAAGAATCCTTAAATTTGCCAATTGAACCCTATTCAAAAAAGACAATTGAACTATTTATTGAAAAATTTCCAAACGGCTTTTAGAAGCGAATTGTGGAGCTTGGTGAAGCTTTGCCAAAACCTTAAAATATGTGAAACGCACTTATTGATTATATGAGGATTCCAGGTTGGTTAAGGAAAGGCAGGTTAAATCCCTTTAATAGAAGAAGCGGTGAACAAAGGCGAGAACTTATGGAGACAAGGAACCCACTAGGGGGCGGTCCCAAAACTTTTACAACAGGATATGGTATAATCAGGAAAGATGTGCGAAGCGGAAAAGACAGAAGAAAAACCTTTTTCGAAAAGCTTTTTCGCAAGTGAGGCTAAAGAGCTTCTAGGCGAAACAATAAAATACTGGTTTGCCCCTCTTCTTTTTGCATGTTTGGAAAGGCCTATTTTATTGCAACAGGGTTCATGCTTTTTGTCATCGGAACAGTTATTACCTTTAGTAACAGTTTAACTTCCGGGCCATGTGCCCAGATGGATTCAATGTCTGGCGGAATGCAGGTTGCATTCAACCCCTGTACAATTTTTGCCATGCTTCCCCAGGTTGGATTTGCAATGCAGGTAATTGGCGGTCTTTTGTTCGTGATTTCCATTGCATTAATCATAAGGTCTGTTTCAAACAAGAAAACCTGTTCAAACTGCAAGAAAGTCCTGCGTGAAGGAACTGCTTTTTGCCCAAATTGTGGCACAAAGGTTGAAAAAAAATAGGTTTTTGAAGCCCTCAAAGACCCTCTTTAAGGCTGGAGAAACCCTTTTATTCAGGTTCAATCTTCTTGATAACTGGTTGAAATGGACTTAGTTTGGACAATTGTAATGTTTCTTTTGGGCCTTGGTCTTTTGGTCAAAGGCAGTGACTGGCTTGTTGACGCTGCCGCAAGGATTGCAAAGCAGTTTGGCATAAGCAACTTTATGATTGGTCTCACCATTGTGTCACTTGGAACAAGTTTGCCTGAACTTGCAACAGAAATAACTGCCTCCTTTTTTGGAAACAGCGATATCATAATGGGAGACATTATTGGAAGCAATATTGCAAACCTTGCACTTGTTTTAGGCCTTGCAGGGCTCTTTGTGCCCATTGCCTTAAAGAGAAGTATTTACAACAGGGACGGCGCTGTGATGCTGTTTGCAGTGATTTTATTTTACATCTTTTCATTTGATGGAACAATCAATGCATTTGAAGGAGGCATTTTCCTGTTCCTTTTCCTGGCCTATCTTAATTATTTTATTACAACAAAAAAGTCCTACAAAAAATTCTTTCACTTTCAAGCATACTTAAGCGAGTATGCTGACATGGAAAAAAAGGAAAAGTTTGATACAGTTCCTGAAATAGCCCACGATTTCAAGGACGCTTTCAGAATTCACGTAATCCAAAAAGCTCTTTCTCTAAGACGAGGAGTTTCCGGGCTTTTAAAAAGAAGTATTGAATCCATTCAAAGAAATTGGAACAAGGCGCGCAAGAAAAAGGCAGCCATTATATTTTTTGCAAAACAGGTAGCAATGCTTTTGCTTGGCGGTGCTTCAATCTTTGTTGGCGCAAACCTTGTTGTAACAAATGCCTTGCAGCTTCCACTGCCTCCGCTTGTAACAGGACTTGTCTTTATTGCAATTGGAACAAGCCTCCCAGAACTTGCGGTAACAATTAGCAGTTTAAGAAAAGGCCTGCCACAGATAATGATTGGAAATCTTATTGGAAGCAATATTGCAAACATTCTTTGGGTTGGAGGAATTTCGGCAATAATCTATCCAATAGCTGTTGATGTTTCAGTAATAAACCTTGATTTTATTTTCTTGATTTTGATAACCTGGCTTTTCCTGGTTTTCCTCAGAAACGACAAGAAGATTACAAGGATTGAGTCAATGACATTGCTTTTGCTTTACATTGCATTTATCGCAACAGCTTTGGGGTTAAGGCTTGGGATTTAAATGCTTGAAAAAAAGAATGTTTTGATTGCATACTATTCAAAGACAGGCGGCACTGAAAAGGTTGCTCTTGCATTGCAGGAAATTCTTTTGGCA
>JAFCCH010000050.1 GCA_017610265.1 Nitrososphaerota archaeon | reverse complement strand
TCCATCAAACACAGCTACTCCCAGAGCATTAAAGTCCTGCACTAACACAGAATTGGCATTGTAATTTGTCAAATTCTTGCCCAATGTTACGCTTGCTTCTGCAAGGCTTTGAACGTTGTACCCTAAAGCAATTGCTCCTGTTCCTGTTGCTGAAAGGTTTGCATCCGAAAAACCCATTGCAATGCTTCCATCACCTTCAGATGAAAGTCCCGCACTACCCTGCGCATATCCATGCGCCCTTGAACCCAGTCCTGTTGCAACCAAATAAGAATTTGATGCGATAGTTCCATACGAAAGTCCTGAAGCAAAAGAACCCCAACCACTTGAAATAATCCAAGGATTATCTACAATATCATCAAATGCAAAACCCATTGCAGTAGAACCCCAACCACTTGCAAGTATTTGACCACTCAAACTTGAATAACCTATTGTAGTACTTCCAAGTCCACTTGATGCTGTGTTTAAACCCATTGCAGTGCTTTGATTTCCACTTGCAGTTGTAGTATGTCCCATTGCCACGCTATCTGTTCCAGTTGCAGTTGTTGAATAGCCTGATGCTACGCCATAATTCCCGCTTGCTGTTGTTCCATAACCTGCTGCGAAGCTATCTACTCCAGAAGCAATTGTTCCATCACCCATTGCTGTGCTTCCAATTCCGCTTGCTATTGTGCCGTCTCCAGAAGCAAAGCTTCCTTGGCCTGTTGCATTTGTATCATAGCCTAAAGCAACTGCTCCGTTTCCAAAAGCTTTTGTGTTGTATCCCATTGAAATACTTCCAGTTCCTCCTGAAAGGAGCTTGGCGGTAGTTCCATATCCAAAAGCCATGCTTCCAACACCATTCGATATTGTATTTCCTCTAAAATTGTATCCACCTGCAAAACTCCCATACCCACTTGATATTATGTTGCCACCACTACTAGGGCCCCTGGTTCCAAATCCAAATATTACACTTCCATCTCCACTTGCTTCCATTGTTCCACCATCATTAGTGTATCCACTTGCAAAGCTCCCATCTCCACTTGCTGTTGTTCCCATTCCTAGTGCTGCTGCGTTTGTTCCTCCTGCGCTTGTTGCTGCGCTTGAGATAAATCTTGCACCTTCTACTGATTTTGTTGCGTTGATGTCTCCTGTTACTGTTGCGTTGCCTAAGACGTTAAGGTCTTGAACAAGAACAGAGTTGGCATTATAGTTATTTAGATCTTTACCTAAAGTTACTGCTGCTTCTGCTAAGGCTTTAACATTGTATCCCAAAGCAATTGCCCCATAGTCTGTCGAAGCATCTCCTGCAATAAGTGACCCAGTATTATCGGCATAACCCATTGCAACACTTCCGTTTCCAACTGCGTTTATACCAACATCAAAACTTCCATAGGAATATCCCATTGCAATTGAACCTGTACCTGTTGAAAGAATGTCTCCTTCATCTTCTGCAAAACCCATTGCAATTGCTCCGTCTTGTGTTGCTTCAATCCTTGTATCCCCTAGTCCTGCATATCCAAATGCAAATGCCCCTTCTTGATTTGCTTCAATGTTTGACCAGAGAGAATATCCTCCAGCAAAACTTCCTTTTGATGATGAAATTATTGTTCCATCACTTTCATCTCCAAGTGAAATACTTTTAGTTCCTGTTGATGCAGTTGTTCCTTGTTGTATATTTCCATTAACAGCCATAACTCCACTAACAAAAACATTGTTACTTACCCCAATATTCACAAAATTGCTGTCGCCTTCAATATCTAATGAACCTAAAGTATTCAAATCACTTGTTCCTAAGTCCCATTTACTTCCACTTGTATCCCTTACTGAAAAGTCCATTGTTCCGCCTGATGGCTTATAAATATTTATTCCAATTCCTAATCCTAATGCTCCACTTCTATATCCACCTACATGAAGCCCAGTTCCTTCATCTTTTCCAGCCCCTGCAACTCCAGATGTCCCCCCTTCTGCTGAAATTGCAGTCCCATCTCCAAATCCAAGCCCCGCAAACTTAAATCCAATAATTGGAGCTGGTTCCACTCCCCCTGAGACAAGCGCAACATTTATTCCAATATGTTCAACCGTGCTGTCTCCTCCAACACTCTTTGTTATATCCATTCCTTTGTAAGTTGTTGAACCAGTTGTTCCAAAGGTTGGATCAAAACTTATTGCTGAGCCAATGCTTAAATGATTCCCAATAGTCGCATTTTCATCAACATAGGTATTGTTTGAAACTCCAACGTCCATAAAGTTGCTGTCGCCTGTAAAGGTAGGGGCAAATATACTCGCATACCAGAAATTAAAGTCAGAAAACTGCATGAAGGCATTTAGGTCAATGCCCATTGCCTTTTTTGCAATGAAGGCCGAAGGCTGTGAATTGAGTTTAACCCTAGGCACTTGGGTTGAACCGTCGACTGTTATTTGAACCCATCTTTCAGAATTGAAATCAGATGTTGTAAGATACTGTGTTGAGTTATTGCTTCCGAGGTTTGCTGCAAAAACTCCATTTGTTACTGTAAGACCGTGTGTTTCTGTCCAAAGAGCAGTTCCACCACTGTTGCTATCAAAGAGTTCAAAGAGGAATGTATAGTCACCTGAGAGTGCCTGACCATTGCGGTTAGTAAGCTTTCCCTGCAAGGTAATGTCTTCCGAAATTGCAAAGGCCATTGGAAGGACAACGAGGAAGAGAAGTGCGATGCAGGCAAAAGCAACAGTGTGACTGCTACATAACTCAACTCTATTACTATTTGTTTTACAGCAGAGAGTAGCTTCTTTTTCGGAAACCCTCGTTGAGATTGCCTCTCGCGGAATCACCGTTTCAAATAGTTTGCTGAACAATTTTGTGATTCCTTTTTGGACTTCCATTACATCTTCACCTCCGATGACTATCTAATTGGCCGTAACATTACTTTTTTCTTGAAAAGGAGTTCCAACCAAACAAAAGAAAGGCTTTTTTCTTATTTATTCTTTATGAATAAAGTATACTTTTTGATAGCTACAATAATAGACATACTTTTTGATAGCTTAATTTCTTTTTGCTGAAAAAAGGCATTTTTTCTCCTGCTGAAAAGTTTTATTAAGAACTTTTAACCTATTCTGCTTGTATGCTTATCAGAATTGGAAGATCAGACCTAAAGGTTGTCCTAAAGGATGTTGGAATCATTCTGGAGTACAGTGCGATAACTTTTCTTGCACCTCTCTTAATTGGAGTATTCTACGGAGAAGAAATCCTTACATTAGGAGTTTACGCTTTCTGTGCAGCTTTCACATTCCTTTTGGGCCTTTTAATAAAAAAACTGTTCAAGGAAGAGCAGCACACAACCCTAAAGCACGCTTTTTTGACCGCAGCAATTCTCTGGATTGCATACTGTGCGGTCGCGGCACTTCCCTTTCACATAATTACAGGAATTCCGTTCCTTCAGCTCGCCAAAAAGCCTTATCTTTTGGAGAAGCCTTCTTTCATGGATTGGAGGAGTCGGAATTGTTGTCCTTGCAATGGCAGGAGTTCTAACAACCTACAGCAAGGCAAGCAAGTTAATTGTTGCAGAGGGAAGGGAAGAACGGCTTAGCCCAAACCTCAAAAACAGTATCAGGCATATCTGGAACATTTACATTGGCTTAACAGTTCTGGGAGTAATTCTCCTATTCCTTTCAGGAATGGACATTTTTAACGCAGTAAACTACAGCATGAGCGCGATTAGCACAACAGGAATGGACACAACAAGCGCAGGGCTTATAGGCCTGCACAATTACGCAATTGATATTAGCCTGATTGTAATAATGATGCTTGGAGCAGTTTCCTTCTCAGTCCACTACCTTGTTCTCAAAAAAAGAAATATTGCCTTTTTGTGGCACGACGCAGAATTCAAAGTATTGATTCTTTTGGCATTAGTTTCCAGCATTGCAATCCTTCCAAAAATGATTCTTTTCTACGGAGGAAATATGGTTGGAATTGAACAGGCTTTCTTCCACTCGATTTCAGCCCTAACCTGCGGAGGCTTTTCACTGGTTGCCCTAACAGACGTTGCAGCATGGGACGACTTTGTAAAACTTGTTTTGGTATTGGTAATGTTTGTTGGAGGAAGCACGGGAAGCACTGCTGGAGGAATTAAAATAAGCAGATTCTTAATTTTCTTAAAGTCAATTTATTGGAGAATAAAGGAAAGTGTCCTGCCGTCAAAAAGCTTTTTCAGCAGAAAGTTTGAGGGAAGAAACCTTGAACAAAAAGAAATAAAGGAAGTCAACCAATTCATTCTCTTGTATGTGTTGTTCATTCTTGCCGGCATCCTTGTATTGACACTTGCAGGAAACGACTTGGGCAACAGTTTGTTCGAGGTGGTTTCAGCCCAAAGCAATTCAGGAATTTCCTCAGGAATTGTTCAGCCAGGAATGCCAATTTCTGTTGAAATAATGCTAATCCTAAACATGTGGATTGGAAGGCTTGAAATTATTCCAGTGCTATCAATGATAGGCTTTGCCCTAAGCATGCGGGCAAAGAGATAAAAAGAACAAAAAGCTAAGTAATTAGGAAAAAAGAGGTTTTGAAATGTACATAATAATCATTGGAGCAGGCGAACTAGGATACTACTTGGCACAGCTTTTACTCGACGAAGAACACGACGCAGTCGTAGTAGACAAGGACCCAACAAGATGTGAAAAGATAAGCCACAAGCTTGACATTGTTGCAACACAGGGAGATGGCACAGAAACCTCGGTCTTGGAAAAGGTCGGTGTAAAGGAAGCAGACGCAGTTGTCGCCTTAACAGGCCAAGACGAAACAAACATGGTCATAAGCCTTTTGGCAAAAGAACTTGGAGCAAAACAGGTTGCTGCAAGAATTTCAAGAGTTGAATACGACGAAACGGTTTTGAAAAAGCTTGGAATAGACATTGTAATTCACCCAGAAGCAGCAGCCGCAGGTTACATTGAAGAACTTATCACAAAACCAGAGGTTTTAGACCTTGCCTTTATTTCAAGAGGACAGGCAGAAATCATGGAAGTTAAGATAAAAGAAAAAAGCAAGATTGCAGGAAAGAAAATAAAGGACATAATCCACCCGCCTGGCTCAGCAATAGTTGCATTATACGAGGGCAAAAACTTAATCATTCCAGGAGCAGATGACTCAATCAAAGTAGGACAAAAGATACTCATTCTGTCAAAAAGAGACGTTTCCGACAAAGTAAGGAAAATGATCCAGTGAAAGGTTTATGGACTTAAATTTAGAAAACATGAGTTTCAAAAAGATATTTCTTATAATTTTGCTTGCTGCGTTTGTAGTTGGAGCACTAATTGCAGTTTCCATTTTTTTGTTTGGCAGTTTTGGACAAACAGAAATGAAATTGCTTTTAACCACAATAATAATTGGAGGCTATAGCCTAACAGGATTATGCAGTTCAGTTTTGTATGGGCGAAAGAAGTATGTGTCTGTTGCCATAGCAGGAATGATTGTAGCGGCATTAGGTTTTTTAGTAACAACCACAGTTGTTTGGAGAATTCCACCAAGTATAGACCTTATGCAAGAAGTGCTGTTATTCATTGTTTTGTCAGGATCACTTGCACATATTTCCATGTTGCTTTTAGCAAAGTCTGAAAACAAACTTGTAAACAAAGTAATTTCTTTAACAATAATTTCAATCACCCTTCTTGCAATATTGCTTGTGAATTTGATATACCAATCAGTTTTCAACACAGCATATACCGAAGGAATTACACTATTTGGAATTGGAAAAATTGATATCTTATTTTATTTGAGACTTATCGGAGTGCTGGCAGTAACCAATGTGCTTGGAACAATTGCAACCCCCATCTTGCTTAAAATTGCTTCAATGAAAAAGTGAAATTCAAGCTGCTTTTCCTTTATACTTTGGAACTCCATGAATTCTTCCACGGCTGTTTTGAGAAACAATTGTTCCCCGAAGGCCTGCAGTCCTGTTTCTAAGAACTTGGGCTTGTTCTCTTCCCTGCGGAATCCTGCCTCTTTTGAAACTCATTCTTGCCTGCAGCATTCTTCCCTTTGCGGCTGGGCCAAAGCCTGTTCCAATCCTTTGCCTTTGAAGCTGCCTAAATCTTTCCCTTGGATAAATAATGTTTCTGACAAAATTAATTATTCCGCCAATTACCGGAACATTACCCCATCCTGCAAGAATGCTTCTTGGCTTTTGCCTTGCCTCCAAAACAGCTCTTTGCCTTTGAACCCTTGTTCGAGCAGGAGCAAGCAATGGCCTTGCAGGCAACTGTCTTTGCGCTGGCCTTGGTCTTCTAAGAAAGGATGGTCTAATCATTGGTTTTCTTGCCATTTAATTCACCTAAATAGATTCTCTCTTTTGAATTATTTAAGGCTTTGTTCCAACAAAAAAAGCTTATTTTTCACCCTTAAGGCGCTTTCTAATGGTTTCCTTTACAACAAAGCTGTTGGCCTTCCTAATCCAGTCCTTTTTGACCATTGACCTTTTTGCAAAAAACAATTCAACAACATTTCCTGATTCAAGCACTTTTCCAAGACCCGCCCTTTTAGAATTTATATTGGCACTTGAAACATGCATTGCCCTTTTGTCTGGCTCAGCGGCAAAAGCAAAGTCCAAAACCGTGCTTTTCTTTGCAAGTTCAATTAAATGGCCTTCAATAGTAAAAACATAAATCGGGTTTGCCAAAAAGTCTTCCCTTAAAGCCTCAATAAAAGCAGCTTTTCCTCCAGACCTCTTCAAAAGCCTTCCAAGCTTCTTAAGCTTTCTCTGCATGTGAACAGAAATTCTGTCACCCGAAATCTTTCTGTAAGCAACAACCCCCTGGTTGTTCAAAACATTCATTTCCCTTGTAAGAATTCTAATCTTTACAGGCCTTCCCTTTGGACCAAAAACAGTTGTCTGCAATACACTGTAAAAGGTTGGCTTTGGCGAAGCAATAAAGTCCTTTACTTTGTTTGGAAGAGGAGGAAACAAACCATGAATTTTTCCCAAAACAGAATAACATTCGGCCTTGCTTTCAACAATTACTTCAAGAATAATGCTGTCATTCAATTCGTCCAAAATCTTTTTGGCGTTATGCATTTTTGTAAAAAGGCTGTAATTGCTTCTTTCATATTTCAAAAAAGAAGCGTTTGAAATTCTTTTCTTCAAAATTGCAATCATTAAATTTATTTCAGCATTTTTTGAAACCCTTGTAGACCTCAAACTTTTCTCAAATTTCTTAAAGGTTTTGGGCCGTGCATGCTCGAAGGCAAGATCCTCCAATTCAACAGCAAGGGATTCAAGGCCAATTCGGTGAGCAATTGGAACATAGATTAACAGGGCTTCGTTTGCAATTCTTTTCCTGCTGTTAACAGGCAAATACTGCAAGGTCCTAAGATTGTGAAGCTTGTCAGCAAGCTTTATCAAAATAATTCTTGGATCCTGAGTTGTTGCAAAAAGAAGATTCTGCAAATTCTTCAAAGCATTCTTTCTCCTGCTTTCACTTGCAAGAAGGTCAAACTTTGTTACGCCGTCAACAAGAGAAAAAACGTCCTTGCCAAACTTTTTCTTTAAGGTTTGCTCGTCAACATCAGTGTCTTCCAAAATATCGTGCATTAAGGCAGCTGCAACAACCTCGCTGCTCAAACCCATCTTTGCAAGAATTGCAGCGGTTTCAAGTGGATGAATAAAATAGGCATCCTTGTTTGCCCTTACCTGACCCTTGTGAGATTCCTTTGAGAGAAAGAACGCATCCCCAATAAGCTTTTTTTTAGCCTTGCCGTTGTTTTTTTTAACCAGATCGACAAGCTTGTCTAGACAACTTTTTGGAAAAACCTTACAGTTGCAAAACATTTCTGGCATCAAAAAATATGGTGCGCCAACATTTTTAAAGCGTTGTATACATAAGTATTACTGGTAGCAATGGACAGTGAGCGACTTCATTTACATATCTGATTATTTCAATCTGCCCAGCTATCAGAATACAAAGGAATTTAATTCTTTCAACACAAATTCTTCTTTAGTCGAAAGAAAATTAAATGGCTGCGGTAGTGTAGTGGTTAGCATAGGGGACTGTGGATCCCCTGGTCCGGGTTCAATCCCCGGCCGCGGCCCTAAACCTTTTACTAAAAGGTTTGCGAAAAATCGCAACTGCGAAGCAGTTGCAATAACTAATTCTCTAAGTGATTTACTTCATCGTCCAAAAAAAGAAAATTAAGGCAATTGGAGTACTTGGCGGAATGGGTCCTGAGGCAACTGCCTTATTTTACCTGTCTTTAATCAAACAATGCCAAAAGCAATACAATGCCAAATTTGATGGAGACTACCCCGAAATATTCATTTACAACCTTCCAATACCTGATGTGGTTAAGGGAATAAAAAAGCCTGTTGAAACACTTGCTTATTTGGTTAGGGGGACAAAAAAACTTGAGGCAATCGGCGCAGACTTTATTGTAATGCCCTGCAATACCGCAACCTATTTTTACAAAGATATAATAAAAGAAATTTCAATTCCTTTCCTGAGCATTGTTGCCGAAACCGCCAAAAAAATTAAATTTCGGGGTTGCAAAAAAGCAGGCTTGCTTGCAACAAAAACAACAATTGAAAACAAAATTTATGAAGAGGATTTTAAAAAAGCCGGCATTGAATTAATTGTTCCAAAAGAAACAGAAAAAGTCAATGAAGTAATTCTAAACATTTTGGAGGGCAAAAAACTGGAAAGCGACAGGCAAACCCTCAAAAAAGTTGCAAAAGAACTTGAAAAACAGGGAGCTGAAACAATAGTTCTTGGATGCACAGACCTTCCAATTATACTAAAACAAAAAGATTTGAATATTGAAATTTTTGACACAATTGAAATTCTTGCAGAATCAACAATTAAGTTTGCAATAAAGCAAAAAAAGGATTATTTAAAATATGAAACCGGAGGTATAACAAAATGAATTCAACAATAGGCGTAAGCATGGACAGTGGTTCACTTCATCAAGGTCTTGGTTCCAAAGAATTCAGGGCTTAAAGACATAAGTGAGTCAGCAATAGAATACATAAAAGAAAAAGATCCAGAGAAAGGAATTGAAATTCTGCCTTTCAGAGGAGAAGACATTCCTTCCTTGGTAGAGGGATTCAACGAAAGGGGCTTTGAAGCAATCGGCGTTACAGGCGAAGACCTTTTTATAGAATACTGCCTTGGCAACCAAAGTACGTTGGCTGCAATAAAGAAGGTTCCCTGGCGAAACGAAAACTTTGTTTTCAAAAAGCCAACTCTTTGCCTTCTTGGACCAAAGGGCTTTTCCCTGAAAAACAAGAGCAAAAAACTTGTTTGCATCGTCAACCGCAAGTACCGTTTTTTGAGCGAAAACTTTTTGGAGAAACTCAAAAGAAACGGGTTCAATGTAGAAATCAGGCAGGCAAACGGCAACCTTGAAAAAGCCGTTGAACAAGGCCTGGCAGATATCTGTGTAGAAATAGTATGCAGCGGCAGCTCTATAAAAGAAAACAATCTCGAAGTTCTGGAAAAGGTTTTTGAAAGCGATTTGGTTGTGGTTGGAAAAAACAGCCAAACCATCTTTGACCTGGAAGAACTTGAAAAAGTCATTCAGGAAAGGGATTATGAAAAAAACAGCAAGAGCTACACCTGTAAGCTTTTGCGAAACGAAAACCTGCTTGCAGAAAAAATCAGGGAAGAAACACTGGAGCTTATTGAAGCAGCAGAAATTGGAAGAAAAAGCAAGGTTGTCTGGGAAGCCGCCGACCTGCTGTACTTTGTTTCAGTTCTGCTTTACTCAAAAGGAGTTCCGGTAAAGGCGGTTTTCAACGAATTGAGGAGGCGAAACAATGAATCAAAAAGAGATTGACTGGGAGAAAGGAAAAGGCCTTGTTCCAACAGTGGTGCAAGATCCTGCAGGAAATGTCTTAATGCTCGCCTACTCAAGCAAAGAATCACTTTGCAAGGCAGTCGAAACAAAACAAGGCTGGTATTACAGCAGAAGCAGAAAAAGGCTTTGGCGCAAAGGAGAGGAAAGTAAAAACACGCAGAAAATTGTTGAAATAAAAGCAGACTGCGATTTTGACAGCCTTCTCTTTGTTGTAAAGCAAAAGGGCAATGCCTGTCACTTGGAGAAAAGAAGCTGCTTCTTTAGGGAGGTGAAAAAATGATTGCAATAGTAGACTATGGCTGCGGCAATCTCTGCAGCCTAAGGAATGCCTTCGAAGCAATTGGCGCAAAAACTGTTGTAAGCGATTCCCTGAAAGTAATTGCACAAGCAGACAAAGTGGTTTTACCAGGAGTTGGAAACTTTGGCATGGCCATGAAGAAAATCAGGCAAAAGAGTTTGGAAAAGGCCATTGTGTTTGCCGCTGCCAGAAAGCCGTTTCTTGGAATCTGTCTTGGAATGCAGCTGCTGTTCGAAGAAAGTGAGGAAAACCCAGGAGTAAAAGGTTTGAGAATTTTCAAAGGCAAAGTAAAAAGATTTTCAGTTTCCCAAAAAGTGCCGCAGATGGGCTGGAACAAGGTTAGTTGCAGAGAACAATATGCAGGGCAAAGCTCTTTGTTCAAGGAATTGCCTGAAAGGGAATGGTTTTTCTTTGCAAACAGTTTTTTTGCAGAACCTGAAAGAACAGACATTGTTGCAGGAACTTCCTTTTACGGAGAAGAATTTTGTGCAGCAATTGAAAAAGGAAAGTTTTGGGCAACACAGTTTCACCCGGAAAAGTCAGGAAAATATGGACTTAGAATGCTGCAAAACTTTGCAAAAAAAGGAGGTGAAAAGCAATGATTGCAAAACG
>JAFCCH010000006.1 GCA_017610265.1 Nitrososphaerota archaeon | reverse complement strand
AGGTTAACGTGTGGTTTATCAGCCATTTAAATTACCTCCAAACTGAATTCGCCACCAATTCTTTTAGGGAAAAATTGGAAACCCCTGACTCTCGATTACTATCTTTTAATCCAAAAGCTTTAAAAATGCTCTTTCTTTGCCGTTAAACAGTGAACAAACGGTCTAAATTATAGCTATCAACGCTCTTTCTTTTCAGGAATTTTGTCAACATTTTCTTTGGTTAATTGCCCTTTTTCAATCATTTTCTTTATTTCTTGAAGGGTGTAGCCCTTGTCAACTATTTTTACAAGATTTCTCCTTCCAAGGCCTTTTAACAGGGCTTGAGTCAAGCTAAGCATTTTTGGAAACTTAATTTGTTTAAGTTTGGCTTGTTCAAGTCTTTCTTTCAATTCCTGTTTGTCTTTTGCAGTCCTTTCTTTTGGATTTCTTCTGCTAAGGGGTTTTCTTGGCCTCATAATAGATAGATGCCTCTTTAGTTATTTAAAGATGTTTCCCAAAAATGGAAAATAAAAAAAAAGAATTAATGCTCTTAGTCTAAGAAGAATTGGGCTGACTTTACTGTAAGGTCCATTCCTTTTCTCTTTCTGACTTCTTCAGTAATGCTCTTCTGCATTTCCCTTGGAAGCTGTTCATAACCGGCATATTCTGCTGTCCAGATTGCCCTTCCCTGGGTTGCTCCTCTAATGGCTGCTGAAAATCCAATCAGCTCCTTTACTGGTGCCTTTGCAATAAAAATGCTGCTGTCGCCCTCTTGTTTCATCTCAGTAATCTGAGTCCTTCTATGTCCAAGTTCCTTGGAAACAGAGCCCATATAATCCTGTGGGCAGGTAATAAACAAGGTCTGCTTTGGCTCAAGCAAAACAGGGTCAGCGCTTAGAACACATGCATAACATGTTCTTGTAATTGCCGGCAGAACCTGTGATGGTCCCCTATGGATTGCGTCCTCGTGCAAGGTTGCATCCTCAAGCTGAATCATTACTCCAAAGCATTTTTCTTTTGCCATCGGGCCCTGGTCCATTGCGTCATTAAATGCCTGAATAACAAGTTCCCTGATTTCGTGCAATGCAACAATTCCCCTTGTCATATCTGCAAGGATGCAGTTATTGTGCACCGCCCAAACTTTTCTTGACAGGTCTCTTCCAAAGCCCATCTCTTCGAACTTTGCAATCATTGCCTTGTCTTTTGGTTTTATCTTTCCGTTAATCTTTGACTCAATAAGTTTCTCAAGCATTTCCTTGTCAATAGGCATTGCCTTTATCTTGAACTTGTTGTGCTTGTTAGGGCTTTTTCCTTCCAAGACAGGGCTTTCTTTGTTGATTGTTTCCCTGTAAACAACAATTGGAGAGCTTACTGTGATTGGGATCTTGTGGTCTGACTCAATCCTGTACTTTGTAACGTCTAAGTGCAGTTCTCCCATTCCCGATAGTAAATGCTCGCCTGTTTCCTGGTTAAGGGTTGCCACAATGTTTGGGTCCTCTTTTGTAATTTGCCTAATTACTTCAATAAGCTTTGGTAAATCCTTTGTTGTCTTTGGCTCAACGCTAATTGTCATAACAGGTTCTGCAGAACTTTTAAAGCTTTCAAATGCCTGCATTTCCCCACTTCCTATTGTTTCTCCTGCAAAGACTTCTTTCAGGCCTGTAATTCCTGCAATGTTTCCTGCCGGAACTTCGTTTACCTTAATTCTTTCTTGGCCCATAAAGAGAACAACCTGCTGGATTGTAACCTCTTTCTTCATTCCTATTGCTCTAACTTTTACTCCTGACTTAAGGCTTCCAGAGTAAATTCTTCCTGTTGCAATATCTCCAGCGTGTGGGTCAACTGTAACATCTGTAACCATCATTGCGATTGGGCCTTTTTCGTCGCATGTAAGCATTGCCTTTCCAACCTCTGACTCTGATTCACCTGTCCAAATTGCAGCAGTCCTATATTTTTGTGCCTGCTTTGGATCTGGCAAGTGTTCAATAACCATTCTAAGAATGGTTGAGTGTAATGGACTTTTCTTTGCAAGAGTTTTTTGGTCCTCATTTTTGCAATAATCAAAAATATCCTTAAAGCTGATTCCTGTTGCCTTCATTGAGTGAATGCTGATTGCCCAGTTGTGGTATGCTGAACCAAAGCAAACACTTCCATCGTTTACTTTAACCAGCCAGTCTTCTTTCAGGTCATCCAAAGCGTTTTTCTTAATCAGGTTGTTTACCTGTGCAATTGTTTTGACAAATCTTTCCTGCATCTGTTCAGATGTAAGTTGAAGCTCGTTTACAAGTCTGTCAACCTTGTTGATAAACAAAACAGGTTTTACTCTTTCCTTAATTGCCTGTCTGATAACTGTTTCAGTCTGTGGCATTACTCCTTCCACAGAATCAACTACAACGATTACTCCGTCAACTGCTCTCATTGCCCTAATGACCTCTCCTCCGAAGTCAATGTGACCAGGCGTGTCAATAACATTAATCAAATGCTTGTTTCCCTCAAATTCGTGGACAAGGCTTATGTTTGCAGCGTTGATTGTAATTCCCCTTTGCTGCTCCAATTCGTAATAGTCCATCATTCTTTGCTTGCCTGCAAGTTCTTCGCTCATTAGTCCTGCGGCTGCAATTAGGTTGTCGGTCATGGTTGTTTTGCCGTGGTCAATGTGTGCCACAACTCCAATGTTCCTAATGTGTTCCCTGTCGTTCATCAGAGATTCTGCTAGCTTAACCATGTCTTCGCGTCTACCCATTTGAATCACCTATTATCTGCTGCTCTTTGCAATCCTTTCGACTTCGTCTCTTCTTTTGACAGAGCTACTTTTTTGGTCTTCCTGTGAAGCGAGAATAAGTTCTTCTGCAAGTGCTTCACCGGCGCTTTTTTTCTTGTTAAATGATCCGACAAATCCGGCCAATGCAATGTTTTTCAGGGCTTCATCAACCCTTGTTATTGGCGCAACATCAACTGCAACGGCGTATGCTATTCCGCCTCTCTTAATCTTTGTTGTGTCTTCCCTTGGTGCTGCGTTTTCAATAGCTTTTATCAAAATTTGCAATGGATTCTGCTTTGTCTTTGTTTCAACAATTGTAAATGCTTCTTCAACTATTCTCATGGCCTGCAGTTTTTTTCCGCAGCTGCCTCTTCCTCTCACATACTTTCCTGAGAGTTTTCTTTTTCCCTGACCTGATCTCATAACCTTGTTGACAAGCCTTTCGACAATGCTCATCTTTCCTTTTTCAAACATCTTTTGGGTCTGCCTTCCAAAAGTGTGTGGGATGGTCTTTGAGTTAAGTCCCATATATCTTGCAAGTCCGAGGTCAGAAACCTGTACTCCTTGTGAATCCCATTTTTCAAAAACAAGTGCCATATTCTTTCACCGTTATCTCTTAACCTTTTCTTTTCTTCCGCTTCGAAGCATCTCAAGGGCCTGGTTGTTTACATGTGTAACCCTGTATTTCACTCCCCAAAGGTCTCCCTTTGGTCCACCCTGTGCTCCGCCAATTCCTTCAACGATTACTTCGTCGTGCTCGTCAATAAACTTAATTGCGCCGTCCTTTGGTGCAAGTGCTGTGAGCTGCTTTCCATTTTTGATTAGCTGAACTCTCACACATTTTCTAATTCCTGAATTTGGCTGCTTTGCAGTAACTCCCCTCTTTTCAAGGACAATTCCTCTGCCCTGGGGACTTCCTTCCAGTAGGTTGTGCTTTTCCCTCATTCTAAGAGTTTTCCTCTTATACTTTGGGTTTTTCCACTTCCATTTTTGCCTGTTTTCTTCAAGCTTTTTTGCTGCAAATTCTCCTTTCGCCATAACAATCACTTATACTAATGGATTTTTATATCTTCAACATTGTAATTTCTCTGCGCTAAAGCTTTAATTCTTTTTAGTTTGCCCATTGTGCTCAAAACCTTGCGCCTTTCGCCTGGTTCAAGCACAACCTTTGCAACTTTTTTTCCGTTCTTTGTTGAAAATTTTATCTCCTTTATTTTTACGTTGTACAAAGCCTTTCTTATGAACTGCTTGGCATCTTCACCGTATTCTAACAGTTCAACATTGAGTTTGAGCTTAAGCCGCAACTTTTTTACGGCATTGGCATCTTTCCCAATGGCTTTTCCTAACTCTTCCTTCTTTATCAAGAAGGTTATTACCTTTCCTTGTACTACGCAGTCACGCGCATTGGCGCCACTCGCACTGTTCAATGCATTAAGATAAAAAATATCATCGCTTGTTAAACGCATTCTAAACACTGTTGACTTATTTCTTTTTCACAAGATTCAAAATCTTGCTTTTTCCAGGGTTTTCGATTCCTGCGAAGGAAACAACAAATGGTTTGCCTGAGTAATTTCCAATGTCGAGTCCTGTTGCACCAAACTCAAAAAAAGGTATTTCAGCTGTTTGGCACAACTGTTCTACTCTTTCCCTGGCGTACTTTTCAGCATTGTTGCTAATAATAATTAATTTGCAGGAGCCTTTTAAAATACCTTTCTCTACCTGCCTTCTGCCGAAAAGAACTTTTCCTGTGTCTACAGATCTTCTTAATTCTTTCCCCACATCTAATGCCATCATTTATCACTTTTCCTTTTCATAACAAGGTCTACTCTGCCTGTTCCGACTTTTACTGGCTGTCCAACAATAATGTTTTCAACAACTCCCTGCAGCTCGTCTCTTTCACCCTTGAATGCGGCGTCAAGCAAGTGTTTTACTGTTTCTTCAAATGCTGCTCTTGCGAACGGGCTTTTCTTTTCTCTTGTAATTCCTGTTCTGACAATTCCCTTAATGCTTCCGCTGAAGGTCATAAGGTCTGCTAACAGCATCAGGTGCCTTTTGTCAACCAAAATGCCGTTTTCATCCAGGGTATTGTACAATTCGTTAAAAATCATTGTTCTCCCGGCCTCTATGCCAAGAACATCGCTTACTTCCATAATATCGTTTGTCATTGTTCTGCTTGTGTCAACTTCATCGAGCTTCAAAATCTGCTTGAGGTTGCTTCCACTTGTCTTAATTACAAATTCTCCTTTTTCTTCCATTACCAAAACTTTTTCAATGCCCCTCACTCCGTGAATTCTTGAGTTAAGCTGCTTCTGCAAAGTTCTTCTGATTCTAAGCAATGGCTCTCTTTTGCTAAAAACAAATTCAAGGTTGAGCTTTCTCTGCCTTATCTTTGCATTCTTAACGCTTTTCTTTAATTTGTCAAGCAGCTCTTTATCGTCAAGGCCTCTTTCTTTGATGCCGTCTTCTGAAAGTGAAATAACAACTTTTTTGGCTGCAAAGTCTTCCTTCATTTTACTTATGTCAGAAAATCTAACGTCAATAAGGCTTTTTGCAAATCTCTCTGCCTTGTTCTTGTCCTTTTCAAGTCCGTTCTTCAAGTAAATTGTCATTGTAGGGTATTTTGCCTTGCTTCTTCCGTCAACAATTTCTTCAACCCTCTGGATTCCTGAACCAACACTTACCTCTGCAGCTCCTGCATAGTGCTTTGTCCTAAGAGTTAGCTGTGTTCCTGGCTCTCCAAGGCTTTGTGCGGCAATAATTCCAACAGCTTCTCCTGACTCTACTCTGAGAGTGCCGTACTTTTCTTCAACATGCTTTCGGAAAGAGTCTTCTTTTGCCTTGTTCATTTTCTTGGCTTCAGCAACTATTGCAATTTGGTCAAAAACACTTTTTGGCAAAGTAAGGCTTTCCCAGTCTTCTACTGGAGCAGGTTCTCTTTCAATTGGAATTTCTTCCTCTTTCTTTACAACCTTTTTTACCTTCTTTACGGCTTTTGCCTTTTTTACAACCTTTGCTTTCTTTGGTTTTGCTTCTTTTTTTGCCATAATTACACCTGCTTTTTCATATTCTCCGCTTCTTCTTCAAGGTCAATGCTCTTTCCCCTAACAGTGTTTTTTGGGAAGACTCCGTCTTCTCCGTAAACATACTGCACAAGTTCAGATGAAGCAGTTCTAACTGTTCCGTCGTTGTTTACAACCAGATCTTTCAAACTGTTTGCAAGCCTTCTGTAAAGGTATCCTGAAACCTTTGTTGAAACACCTGTGTCAACTTCTCCTTGCCTTCCACCCATACTGTGGTAGAAATATTCCTTTGCATCCATTCCGTCCATAAAGCTTGACTTAATGAATCCTCCTGCAAGGACGCCTACATCGTCTTTCTTGTTTAATGTAATAAGCCTGTTTTTAAAGCCTCTCCTGGGCCTTCCTTCTCTTACGTTTGCCTGTCCCCAAAATCCTGCAATATTCATTAGGTTGATGCTGCTTCCCCTGCTTCCTGCTACTATCATAACCATTGTGTTAAGCTTTGGCTTTTCTGACATTATAGGTTCCAGCTTTTCTTTCATGATTGCGTTCTGGATTTTTTCTTTGGTTTTGGCTGCAAGTCCCATCATCCCGTTTTCAAAGCTTTCTTTTACGCTCTTTCCAGGTAGGTGGCTTAATGTTCCTCTCTTGTATTTGTCTGTAAGTTTCTTTCCATCCTCTAACAGTTCTTCAATAACTTTGCTTTTTAATTTTTGGATGTGGTTGCTTACTTCATATTCGTCAAGGCCCGCTGTCATTCCCCTCATTGTCAGGAGATCTGCAACAACCCTGTTTACGTTGTAATAAAAGTCTTCAATAACTGTGCTTGGATATTTTCTTGCAAGTTCGTCAATAAGCTTTCCGCTTACTTCTCCAAGGCTTGCGTCATCAATTACTCCGTGCAAAAGCTGTCCGTTCTTTATCTGTAAGTAAGCGTCATGCTCGCACTTTTCCTTGGTACAGTTCTTGCATGGCATTGTCTTCTGGATGATTTTGCACATGTTTGTTTTGTATTCAAGGTTTAAATCTTTTGGAAGCATCTGTGAAAAGATTAGTTTTCCGCTGTAGTCCTTGCCTCTGTCTGGTTTTGACAATGTTGTCAAACCCATTTCAAAGAAGTACTGCATTGTTTCTTCCCTTGTGAATTTTGTTGAATCCAAGGTTAGGACAAATGCTCCTGAAACTCCGTCTTCGTCCAAAATAATTACAGGTGCACCATATCTTGGGCTTATAACCTGGTTTCTTACAAACATCAATTCTCTTGCTTCTGTTTTTCCTTCTTCGGTCTGAGGAACATGTACGTTCATTTCGTCTCCGTCAAAGTCTGCGTTGTATGGCTTACACACAATTGGATTAATCTTGAAGGTTTTTCCCTCCATTACTCTTACTGTGTGGGCAAGCATGCTTAGTCTGTGAAGGCTTGGTTGCCTGTTGAACAGAACAATGTCTCCGTTCTGCAATTTTCTTTCAATTCTAAATCCGACGTCAATTTCTTCAGCAATTTCTTCCTTGTTTGTTTCGTCGACCCTTTTCTTTGTTTCGTCGGCTCTGATTGCGTAAACTGCTTTGTCAGTGTCTTTAACCATTTTTTTCAATTCTTCTTTATTCCATTCAGTAACCCTTTCAGGAACTGTTAATTCGTCAGCAATCTTTTTTGGAATTCCAACTTCGCTGATTTTGATGAATGGATCTGGTGTAACTGTACTTCTTGCTGCAAAGTTGACACGCTTTCCTGTCAAATTATGTCTAAATCTTCCTTTCTTTCCCTTAAGCCTTTGAACAATTGTTCTAAGGGCTCTTCCGCTTCTGTGTTTTGCAGGAGGGACTCCTGCAGTATTGTTGTCAAGGTAGGTTGTAACATGGTATTGAAGCAAATCCCACAAGTCCTCAATAATTAACTGTGGTGCGCCTGCTTCTATGTTGTCCTTTAACCTCATATTAATTCTGATTATGTCAACAAGCTTGTGAGTTAGATCATCCTCACTTTTAATTCCTGATTCAAGTGTAATGCTTGGTCTAATTGTTATTGGCGGAACTGACAAAACTTTCATGACAAACCATTCAGGCTTTACACGTGCAGGGTCATATCCAAAAATTGCATAGTCTCTCTCTGCAAGCTTTTCAATCCATTCCCTTATTTCTGTGTAAATTCTTTCCTTGTTGTAGTAAAAGTTTGTTGGCTTGTCAAGCAAAACCTTGCTCTTTGTTGCCTTGCAGTGTGGGCATTTCTTTACGGTCTTTCCCTTTGCCATAACTTTTTTAAGTACTGAGTCAACGCCGTCTGTCTTAATCATTTTCTTGTATTTTTCAATTTTATCATCTGGTAATGCAATTCTTCCACATTCTTTGCAGGTTGAGTGCATGATAATTTCAAGTCTTCTTCCAAATTCACTGTGGACAACAGGCCTTACAAGCTCAAGGCTTCCAAAATGTCCTGGGCATTTCTTCATTCTTTGTCCACAGGTTTTGCATCTTAGGCCTGGGTTTATAACTCCTAGGTGTGGATCCATAAGGCCTGATTCCATTGGGTAACCGTCTTTGTCGTAAGTGTCCGGAGTCTTTACTTCCAAAGCACTCATTTTCCTAATCATCGTTGGGCTAATGATGCTGAATTCGATTCCCTTAATTTTTTTCATAAGCATAGTATCACGCCTTGTCTCCTATTACAATTTTCGGGAAAATTCCCAGTGCTTTGAGTTCATCAAGCATTAGCTTGAAGCCGTAACTCATTTCGACAGGGTAAACCCTGCTGCTGTCACATAATGGGCAGTATCTCCTGTTTCTTATCTGATCATGTATACCGATTATTCCGCATTTTTCACAGACAAGTTCTACTACTCTATCACTGTCTTCGATAAACTTTTCCTGCAAAAGCATTGCTGCACCGTGTCCAACCAATGTTTCGCCTTCCATCTCTCCAAATCTTAGGCCGCCCTCTTTTTCCTTTCCTTCTGTTGGCTGCCTTGTAAGAATTTGTACTGGGCCACGTGCCCTTGCCTGCATCTTGTGTGCAACCATGTGGAACAGCCTTCTGTAAGCAATTACTCCAACAAATACCTGGCCTTCAATTCTTTCGCCGGTTACTCCGTCGTAAAAGGTTTCCTTTCCGTCGTGCCTTAAGCCCTTGTTCTTTAGCAGGTCTCCGAGGTCTTCCTTTGTCATACTGTTGAATGGTGTTCCATCAATGTCAAATCCTTTCATTGAACTGACTTTTCCGCCAAGCATTTCGAGCAAGTGTCCCATGGTCATTCTACTTGGAATACTGTGTGGGTTAATTATCAAATCAGGCTTTACTCCGTCAACTGTAAATGGCATGTCTGCCTCTGGAACAATTGCTCCAACGACTCCTTTCTGCCCGTGCTTGCTGCTGAATTTGTCTCCAACTTCTGGAATCATTGTTGACCTAACTTTTATCTTTGCAAGCTTGTTTCCGTCTTCGCTTTCTGTAAGCATAATTTTGTCAACGTGTCCTGGCTTTCCCTTTCTTGTCGAAAGGCTGCTGTCCCTTCTTTTTTCTTTGACAACGCCAAACTCACTTATTTCTTCCAGGAATCTTGGAGGGCTTGTCCTTCCAATTATAATGTCCTTTTCTTCAAGAGTTGTTTCAAGGTTGACAATTCCGTCGTCCCCAATTTTTGTGTAAACTTTTTCTCCAAGGTATCCAACTGTTTCCTCGTTTGGAATCTCAAACCTGTCGGCCTGTCCTCCTGGATATCTTTGCTCTATTCCTTCATAAGTTCTGTAATAAGTGCTTCTTCCCATTCCTCTGTCAACAGCTCCTTGGTTAATCACAAGTGCATCCAAGGTATTGAAAATTCTGTATGGAACAATTGCAACCACAAGGTTTTGTGTCTGTGGCCTTTCATCAAGTTCAAGTAAATTCATCGTCCTTGTCTTTACAAGTGCTTTCTGCGGGTAGTGCAGTAAGTAACCTTCTGTGTCTGTTCTAAGGTTAAAGTTTATTCCGTTGATTCCGAGGCTTTGCTTGAACATCTTTGCCCCGTGCAGTGCTTTTCCCGCCATGTCATGCTGGATATATGGAATCATTGAACTGATAAGGCTCAAAATCGCAATAGGATTGATTTCCATATGAGTATGTTCTTTTGTAAGCTCGTTTTCGTCAATTGCAATAAATGCATTTTCTTCTTCTTCTGGATCAAGGTATTCAATAAATCCTTCTTTTATGAGGTCTTCCCATCCCATCTTTTCTTCTGTTAATTTTTTCAGCTGTTCCTCTGTTATTTTTGGTTTTCCGTTTTCAACAACAAGAAGTGGCCTTTGAACCCTTCCTGCGTCTGTGTTAATGTAAAGTTCGTTTGTGTCCTCGTGGAATGCAATGTTTACCTGTGAGGCAATCTTGTTTGACCTTCTGCTTTTGACAAGTTCCTGGGTCAGTTTTTCTGGCTGTTCGTGGAATCCAATAAGCCTTCCGTTAATGTAAACCTTTGCTGCTTTCTTTTTTGCCATAATTATCACAACTTCCTCATTTTTACGCCCTTTTTGTGCAAAAGCTCTTCGATTGGAGCTTCCTCTGACTCAGTGGTTACCTCTGCCATTAGGGCTAGGTTTTTCACAAGTCCACACTGTGGTCCGTCAGGTGTTTCTACAGGTCCAAGCCTTCCCCAGTGTGTGCCGTGCACGTCCCTTGCTTCGTAAAGCTCACGATTTTTATTAAGCGGGCTTTTTACTTTTCTTAAGTCGGTTAAAGGGCTAAGGTAATTTACTCTGTCCATAAACTTGCTTACTCCGGTTGCCCTACCAATCCAGTTTCCTGTTGACATTGCAAACCTGATTCTTTCGCTTACGGCTCCTGGTCTTACAACTGTGCTGATGTTTAGCTTTCTTCTTCTTGTAACTGTTCTGTCAATTTGGAATTTTAAGTCCTTGATAAAGTATTTGAAACTGTATCTAAACAAGTGCTCCATTAATTTTCCTGAAAGCTCAAGTCTTTTGTTTGAATAATGGTCTTTGTCATCCTCTGACCTAAGGTTGTATGCGCTTTCAATGGCTTTTGTTGCCATCATTGTCAAGTAATATGCTTTTGTAAGCCTGTCTTCTTTTTTTTGCCCAATATGCGGAAGCAGGAATGCGTCAATTACTTCCTGTGCTCTTCTTAACCTGTAATCAATAACCTGTCCTGGAGCAACATATTTTCCAAGCCTGTCAAGGGCTTCTTCCTCTGTCTTTACAACAGTTTGCTGCCAGTTCAAAAGAAGGTCGTTTTCAATTTCTTTTTCGTCAGGGAAAGCGTCCTTAAATTCTCTTAAAGTTTTTAGTCCAAGAGCCTTTAGCAAAACAAACAGTTTGAGTTTCTTTGGAGAAGACGGGAAAGTAATGTTTAGCATTCCGTCGTTCTTTCTTGAAACACGAACTCTTCCCTTGAATGCTCCTCTTGTTGAAATGACTTCTGCGTCAATTTCTTTTTTTGCATTCTCGCTAATTAAAACACGGTCACTTGCAAGAACTTCCTGTGTCATAAGTGCTTTTTCTGAACCGTTTATAATAAAGTATCCACCTGGGTCTTTTGGATCTTCGCCCATTTCAATTAATTCGTCATCGCTTTTGCCGTTAAGCCAGCAAAGCTTTGATTTAAGCATTATAGGCAATTCTCCAATATATGCCCGTCTTATATCCTGCTCAACGTCCCTTCTAAGCATTCTCATTGTAAGGGAGAGTGGGCCGCTGTAGCTTCTGTTCCTTGTCCTTGCTTCCATTGGGAAAAATTCAGATCTTGGGCTTCCGTCTGCCTCAACAATCTTTGGATTTGAAACCTCAATGTCACTTAGTTCAATTTTAACTTCCTCAATCTTTGGAACAATCTCACTGTTTTCTTCAACGATTTCCGGAAGCTTCTTTTTAACAAACTGGTTAAAGCTGTCAATTTCCATCTGGGCAAAATTCTTATCCCTGAAATAGGCTTCAATAATTTCCCAGTTTTGCATTTTATCACATTACCCTTCTGTAGTAAACAGTTTTTCCCGCGGTCGGGCTTGTTCTAATAATTTTAACAATGTCATCCCTTGCAGGGTGTAAGTCAGCTATTGCCGAATCAGAAACAGGGATCTTTGGAAGCTGGTCCAAAGTCAGGTTGTATTTTTTAAGCAGTTCAGCAGCTTGTTCCTTTGAAAGCATTATGTGCTTTGGAACTAGAAAATGCTCGTTAAAAGATCTTATCACAGTTTTTACCGGCAAGTTTAACCACAACCATTAATTTGATTTTTTTGAACAGCATGCGCTTGGCTGAATCCACGAAACTACGGTTATCGCTTTAGGTGGCACCAATTGCAAACAATCTCTCTCGCTTATCCAAAAAATCGCTGATTATAAAAATAATCTATGTATTTAAAAATAGAAAAGCATTTAAACGTTGCCAAAAAACCCTTTTTTGGCTTATTTTTCATTTACTTCCTTTCGTTCATTAAAAGGTCAAAAATTGCTATCAATTCCTTGTTTTTGAGCCGTCCATTGGCATAATCAAAGAATTCCTGCAGGCTAACTTTAAAGTTTCCTTCTTTCTCATATTCAACTGCCTGGAACAATGCCTCAAGCCTGTCGAGCTCATACAAAAGCTTGGCTTCCTTTGTTTCACGGGCTTCGAACTCACGCCACAGTTCTTCAACGTCTTTTGCAATTTCTTTCGGCAGCAATTTAAGTTCTTCTTTGAGAGCGGCCTCTTCCTTTTCTTTTTTTTCCTTGTTTGGAATTTGCTGCAGCTCTTCTTTTATTCTCACTGCAACATCTCCGCAGATTGCTTCTGGCAGGTCGTGGATGATTGCCATCTTAATTGTCTTGCAAACATCAAGGCCTTGCCTTTGGGCAAAGACCATTGCCATAAGCGCAAGCCTGAACGAGTGGTCGGAAACACTTTCAGGTTCAGGTATTTCTTTAATGATCCAACCTCTTCGCTTTTCCTTCTTTAACTTTCCTGCAATGTGAAGGAAGCTTACCAATTGCTCTAATTCAATTTCTTCAGGGCTCATAAAAAACACTCTTGCTTTAATTCCACTTGTGTTTCGGATTTCTCGGAATAACAATCCATGCAAGGATGTAAAGTAATATTCCTCCTCCATAGAGAATGAATGTTCCAAAAATCCAAATAATCCTGATTATTACCGGGTCGACGCCAAGGTATTCTCCAATGCCACCACAGACTCCTCCAATTTCTTTGTTCTTGTTTGATCTGTAGAGTTTTTTCATCTGGCTACTTTGCTGTTTTTTTGCCACAAAAACTGCCTCCTTTTTTTGATTTTTTTCCAATTTTGATAATCAATAAAAGATATCCAAGCAATGTAACAAGGGCAAAGACCCACACAAGTTTGCCTAATATACAACCTGCCATATTGTGCATCATTGGTGCCACAATAAATATTTCTGACACAATCATTAGGTTTGCCAGAATCCATATAGCTACAACAAGGCCTGCTGCTGTAATAATCGGTGAAAAAACCTTGTAGGGCCTCGGGTGCCATTTTGAAAAATAATCCGCATATCCAAAAAAGATTATTAGGACAAAGAAAAACCCAATGTTTGAAAGCAAAAATTCCTTAACTGGCTGTGTGCTCATTGAGTTAATGCCTGTTGTAAATATTCCAAAAAACTGAATAACCAAAATAAAGACAATGATGCTTACAATACTTGAAAGAAGAGGGCCAACAATTCCAAAAGTTGAATGCCATTTTCTTTGAATTGCAAATCCACCTTTCTCGGCTTTTTTTCCAAAATCTTCTCCAAGAATTCCGACTTCTGTTTTTCAGAAAAAGACGCTTTTTTTAATTTTTAAAAAAAGAAATAAAGCGCCCTGGGCGGGAGTCGAACCCGCCTCACAGCCTCGACAGGGCCGTATCCTAACCGATAGACTACCAGGGCACCACTTAACATATGGTGTTATTGCTTGCCTTGATTGCATTGCAATCAAAACAAAGAAATGTCTAAAATAATTGGAGGCAGTTGTTTTTTTAAAGGAAATTCTTTTGCCTTTAAACCATTGTTTTCTCCAAAACAATGCCTGCACCAACCAAGTAGAACAGGCTTCCAAGAAGGCTGCTTACGGTAAAGCCAATTGGGTAGGTCCTGCTTGTGAAAACAATGAATGCGCTTGGAAGCCCGACCAAAAGCCAGACATAAATTGCAAATGCCTTTCCCCTTTTCCAGCCCTTGCTTCTGAAAGCTCCTTTAAACTTTTCAAAGGCTGTAGCCATTGCAAAGCCCAAAACCCAGGGCTGCAAAAAGAACAGCAGCATCAAAGGGTCGTCAATTGCTCTCATTCCTCCAAGGGCAAGCATGTCATATGGCAAAGCCATGTTTACGATATAGTCAAAAACAAAGGAGATTGCGAAGATTGCAACACCTGCCGCAATTCCTCCTCTAGCTATTTTTTTTAAATTTAGTTTCATTTTATTTTCTCCCCAATGGGGCGAAAGGCTTGCCTTAATCTTTTCCTGCAATGCCCTTCTTTTTTACGTAAGCCCAAATTCTTTTGGTCATCTCGCTTGGCGCAATTTTTCCTGTTCCAAAGACGTCTTCAACTGTTTCTGTACATCCCTTGAAGCAAATTGCATATCCACCAAATGGTTTCTTTGCTGGCATATCAGATTACCTCCCTATAGGTTGAAATTTATGCTAATACTATGATGTCCAGGCTTTTAAATCTTCCAGTAGGCAAAAAATTAGGTTTTTTTTAACTAATAATATTTTAGGGGTTTTCAATCGGCTTTTCAAGAACAAGAATACTTTCCCTAACAGTTCCGACTTTGATGGTTCTGTGTCTCATACAGTGAACACATCTTGCAACAATTTTGTCAAGTTTTTTGAATCCAATCTTTTCAGCGTCCTCGATTAGTATGTCGTCGCTTTCAACAACTTCGTATGGAAAGCATCCTCCACCGACAACGATTAATGCCTTGCCACCTGGCTTTAAATAATGGAACATGTTTTGCATTACTTTTCTTATGTCGTCAAAGTAGGCCTTTGCAATAAGTGGGATTTTTGTGTCGAGGTCGCGGCCTGTTGCCTTGTCCTGGATATGGGCTCTTAACTTTGTTTCCTGCTCTTTGAAAAACAGTCCAAGTTCCATTTTGTAAACAGAAGTGTATTCAATCTTGTTCAAATAGGGAGGGCTTGTTATTACTGCGTCAACGCTGTTTTCTTCAAGCTTTACAATTCTTGCATCATCCTGCCAGACATCTGGTTCAGGGCCATTTGCCGGAGACTTTTTCAAGTCAATCATCATCTTCTTTACTTTTCCCAAAAGAAGCTTTTTGACAGGCATTGAGGGCTTTTTCTTTTTTCTTAAAGAGCCTCCTACTTTGACAACATTTGCAACTCTGCTTGTGGTGTCAATCAATGCAAGCAAGAACAATACCCTAACCTTTGGATCCTGAATTTTGTCAATTTCCTTGTAGTAAAAATAAATGTCGTCAAGCTGCTGTTCCCTAAACAGTCTTCTAATAAGTTTGTTTTTGAATTTTCCAATCTGTCTTGGTTTCATTTCTTTGAATTTGTCCCTTGTTTCCCTGATTTTTTCCAGGTCAAAATCCCTTGTTTTTGCCTCTGAAACAAAGGCTGCCAAAGGGCTTACGTCAAAACCAATTGATTTAATGCCAAGCTGCTTGCAGGCAAGTAAGGTTGTTCCAACGCCACAGAATGGGTCAACTACTGTACCGGTAATGTTGTATTCTTCAACTGCCCATTCGATGAATTTCCTTGAATAACCCTCTTTATAGTAAAACCAGTTATGTATAGGTTCTGCTTTGTTTGGAACAAAGGTTACAAGTTCCCTGATATCTTTTGGAATCATTTAACATTATTTAACTGAGGAAAAAAAGAAAAAGGCATTATTCTTTTTTTGCCTTGTGCCTGAGCATGATTATTGCAAACAGTATTGGAATTTCAATTATTCCAATTGTAAAAAAGTTTAGGTCAATTGGTCCAAGTGCAATATGGAATGCATTTTCAGCGCCCCATGCAAGGTAAAGTCCAATAATTGCCATTATAGCGCCTGCAATAAGGTGCAGGTATTTGATGTTTCTGTCCTTCCATTCAGTTACATTTCCAACTACTGTTAATCCAATGTAAATTGCTATTACAATTGCAAGCATTGGCAGAACAAAGATAAAATTGTAAAGCAAAAGCCAGGGTACTGCTGCAATCGTGCCATATTTTGCAAGCAAAGTACATGCCATTACCAATGGGCCAATAGTACAGGGCAAGAGAAAAACTGTTACAAAAAGTCCTAGGACAAAGCCGCCTTTAGGGCTTTCAATTCCGCTTAATAGTTTTTTAACAGCAGGTCGCCATTTCATTGGCATTTCCCTAAGAAGGCCACCTGGCTTGTACCAAAAAAAGTCTTTTACATTGAAGACACCTAATGCAATTGCAATAAGGCTGAAACCTCCATAAATGAATAATTCTGAGCCAGCAATTGCCTCCATGCAAGCGCCTATTGTTTCAACAAGAACAAGTGCGTAAACAAGGTAAACAAGATAAACTGCGGCAATAAAGAAAAAGCCTGCAAGCAATGCCTTCTTTTTTTCCTTTGGATTGTGTGTCATATAAGCAATAATCAAAAGGGACAAGACTGCAATTGCACAGGGATTAATTGAGTCAACTAATGCAAGTGAAACAATTGCCGAGACTGTTAATTCCATCATTTGCTTTTCACCTTAATAAAAATAATTAGTGCAATAAGTCCTGCAATTATTATTCCTATAGACAAAACAAGTGGATTTGCTTCTATATAATTTTCCCCCTTGCCTTCATTCCCATTGTTTTCCATTTTTTCAACATTTTCAGGCAATTCAATTTTTTCCTTTAGCTTCAAAATCCATCCGCTGCCAATGTCAATTGCCTGTTCAAAAGGAATTGAACCTCCTGAATAGGGGGTTGGTTCTGCCTTTATTTCCTTTAATTCATATAGTGCATTTGCAATTGTGCTTGTTAAATTTTCTGTAAACAAAAGCTCTTTCAGAAAATCGCTTTCAATTTGTGCATCGCCTGTTTTGACCAAAAGCCTTTTGCCTGCCCAAATCTTTGGTTTTTCAGGCAAGTTATTCAAATTAAGTTCTTCAAAGGAAATTTCTCCTTCAACAAGCAGGCATTTTCCTTGGTCATCTTCAAAGAATTCTTCTGCATGTTTAAAAATGTCGTCGTTTGTGTAAAAAGCAGGAATGCCTGCCCATGTTTCATTAGCATTTTTTATCATTAATGGAACAGAACTGCCTGTGCCATGTGCTAAATTGTATTCTCCCATTAGGATTGCATGTGGGTCAAACCACGAGTTCATAACATATTCTATTATTACTGTATCACTTTGGCTTGGAATCCACTGGTCTAAAATAACTGGGTCAACCTTTGCGCAAACAGGGCAGCCAATTTTTGTAAAATAGACTCCGCAAACTGTTTCAGCGCTTGCGCTTGAAGCAATAAAAAGAAAGGCAATTAATACAATTAAAAGCATTTTTTTCATACAAAACCACTGTTTTTTGTTAAATTTATTAAATGAACATAACATTTAAGTGAGTTTCTCAAAGCTTAGGTTTAAATCCTTCTAAAATTTTTGTGTTTTTTTTAAGCCGTTAACAACAAAACAGGCATTGTAAACCAGTTCAATCTTGTGGTCTTTGCAAAACTTTACTGCTTTTTCTGATTCTGAACCAGGCTGCATCCAAATCTTTTTTATGCCAAGCTTTTTACACTGCTTTACAACCTGTTCAGTAATGTTTGAAGGGACAACAATTATCACAACATCTGGGTTTTTTGGCAGGGTTTCAAGATTTGGATAACAATTGTCCAACCCTATTTTTTTGTGCTTTGGGTTTACTGCATAAACGCAATAATCTGTAGACTTTAATTCACTGTAAATTTTTGAGCCCCATTTTTGCGGATTTGCAGAAACTCCCACTACTGCAATTTTATTTTTTTTGTCCAAAAAATTTTTTGTAGTCATTTTTTTTTGCCAAAAATTTTTTCAAAAAAAGATTTTTTTAAGCCAAGGCCTTTTTCAATTTCTTTTGCCAGCTTTTCTTCAGTTGGCGTTCCAACCATTTTGCAAATGATTTCATTGTCTTCATTTAACCCTATTATTGTTGGGTATGCTCTTATGTCATAACTGCCTGAAATTTCTTTTGCTTCCGTTGTGTTTGCCCTTATTTTTCTGTAGTTTAAATCATAATCGCTGTATTTGGAAACTGCTTTTTTTACGGCTTCAACTGCCTTTGGACAGTGCAGGCAGTGGGATGAAACAAAAACAAGCAGTTGCATTTTGCATCACCTTACAAACAGCCTGCAAAGGCAATGTCCTTGTGTTTCAATTTCTTTTTTGTGGTAAATGCATGGGCAGATTATTTTTTTGTCCTCTTCCTTGTTTCCTGTTACTCTTCGGCAAGGGCAATATTTTTTACCGTACCTTTTTTCATTTTCAATTAAGCCCTTTAGGGTCCCTTCCAGCATTTTTTCATCAGGGTTTAATTTGAAACCGTTTTCTTTTGCATGAATCCTATATTTTTCAGCAATTTTTTCCATTTCACTTTCCATTTTTGCTTACCTCACAAATTTTTCTTCAGCCAGTCCCTAATCATTTCTTTCGGTAATACTCCAATAAATTCGTCAACTACTTTTCCGTTTTTAAACATTTTTATTGCTGGAATGCTTGAAATTTCATATTTTTCGCTTGCCGCACGGGTTTCATCAACATTTACTTTTGCCAGTACAAATTTTCCCTCAAGTTCTTTGGCAAATTTTTCAAGTATTGGTCCAAGCATAAGGCAAGGCATGCACCAGCTTGCCCAAAAGTCAGTTACAACAGGCGTACTCCAGCTTTTTTTAATTACTTCTTTTTCAAAATTTTCATCATCTACTTTTATCTCCAATTGTTTCACCTCTTTTTTCAAAAGTTCTTTTTGCATTTTCTTAAATTTTTCCGCTTTAATTTTTTCCGTTTCAAAATCCGGCAATAAAAAACACTATCTAAAACATCTTTATAATATTTATAAAAACACAATTTTTAAATAACTATAATGCGGTAAAATTCTGCCCAAAAAAATCAATCCGGTGGCTTTTCACAGCCACCGGTTAACTTTTTTGCCTGTTTATTGGCTTTTGCTTTTTTATTTTCCCAATTCTGCAAGCCTTTTTTTTATTTCTGCAAGTCCTTCTTCCAAAGCCTTTGTTTCCTGTTCCAAAGCAGTTTTTTCCTGCCTTTTAGCCTCTTCTTCGCTGGGCTGCTGTGTTTGTGTGTAAGGTCCTACATATGGCATTGAATAAGGTGCATAAGCGTCATAATTGCTTACTGGGGTTCTTGTGGCATAAACACCTCTTCCAAAGCCACGTCCAAAGCCTGCGCCTCTTCCAAAGCCACGTCCAAAGCCTGCGCCTCTTCCAAAGCCACGTCCAAAGCCTGCGCCTCTTCCATAAAAGCCTCTGCCCCTATAAGAATTTGCATAGCCTGGTGCTGCATTGCCTGCACAGTATCCTGCTGCTCTTCCAGTCATTGGGCCAGAGCCGTTTGGTCCTGTTCCATCTCCTCTTGGCATTTTTTCACCTCCTTCCAATTGGGCCTTTTCCTTTTCCTGTTCCAAGGCCTCTTCCTTTTCCTTTACTTCTTATTTTGTCTCCGGGACAAGCCATTGCCTGCCACCTCCTTTTTTTACATCCATCTCCTTCCACGCCTGCCTCTTGCCTTAAAAAAGGTATAAGGTTGGGGGAAAGCCGTTGGTTCTGTATTTTTTTCTATGTCCTGCAATGTTTCCTCAAGACCGTTTACAAAGTCCAAAATTTTTTCCGTTGAAATTCTGTAAAAAACAAATGAGCCTGCTTTTTTTGAAATTGCCAAGCCCACTGCTTTCAATGCGGCCAAATGGTGTGAAACCAGTGGCTGTGAAAGTCCTAATTCAACCGCTATTTGGTTAACAGACTTTTCCTTGTTTCCAAGAGCTTTCAGTATCAGCAGCCTGTTTGGGTCTGCCAAGGTTCCAAAAACCCTTGCAAAAGCCATTGCTGTTTGCGTATCTTTTGGTTTAATCATTGCAATATACTTATGCAAGAAAAAGCATATAAACGTTTGTTTATGTGTTTATTTCTTTCCTGTTGGCAGTTTTTGCAGGATTTCCTCAAAAACAGGTCTTATTTTTGGGTTGTATTCTATTATTGGCACAAGGTTAACCAATGCATTAACAAAGTTTTTGTCATAGCCTATTTTTGCCAAAACAGGCATTGAATTTTCTTCTGCAAATTTTTCAATAGTTTTTGACATTTCTGGATTTAGGTCGTGTTTGTTTATCACTATTCCGCATTCAATTCCAAAATGTCTTGTCATCTGCAATGCCCTTTTCAAGTCAGAAAGGCCTGAAGGGGTTGGCTCTGTTACTCCTATAACAAAATCGCTTCCGACAACTGATGCAATTACAGGGCAACCTATTCCTGCTGCGGCATCAATTACCATAATTTCTGCGCCCTTGCCTTTTTCTTCGGCAAGCTTTCTTACCTCTGCTACAACTTTTCCTGAACCTGATTCGCCCATTTCAAGTTGGCCTGAAACAACTGTGAAACCGTATTTTGTTTTCCCATAACCGATTTTTGCATTTTCAACCTGAACAAGGCTTATTGCCTTTTCAGGGCAGGTGATTTCACATGCTCCGCAGCCCTCGCAGGAAAACTCGTCAAAAATAGGCTGCTTTTTTTCCTCATTCCATTTGATTGCATTAAAGTAACAGCTTTCAACGCATTTTTTGCAGCCATTGCACTTTCCTTCATCAAGCCTTGCTTTCTCGTTTGTTGAAATTTTTTTCCATTCGTCAAAATCCTTTTCCCTTAACCCAAACACAAGCGCAAGGTTTGAAGCGTCAACATCGCAGTCAGCGCAAACAATTTTGTGTTTCTCGGCAAGCAAAACAGCAAGCGATGCCGCAATGCTGCTCTTGCCTACTCCACCCTTGCCTGACAAAACAGTTATTTTTTTCATTTAACCAGCTCCGCAATTGCCTTAATGCTTTCATGGCTTACAGGAATTCCCTTGCTGTAACTTTCCATTATTTTTTTACTGTAAGGTATTTTTGCAGCAATTGTTTTACCTTGTCTTTCTGCTGAATTTTCAATAATTTTTTTTCCGCCTTTTTCAAACCTGTTTAAAATAATTTCAAATTTTATGCCGAGCTTTTTCAAAAGCTTCATAATTAATTCAAGGTCATGCTCTCCCAAAGGCGTTGGCTCTGTGACAGCCAAAGCCATTTTTGACCCCTCCAATGCTGAAATAACATCGCAGTGAGTTCCGGCGGCTGTATCAAACAAGACAAAATCATAGCTTTCCTTGATCTTTTCAACCTCTTCTTTCAAGGATGCGACAACAAATTCGGAAACAGCCTCGTTTATTTTTAATTCGCCTGAAATAAAGTCAATGCCATATCCCTTTCCTTTGAAAACTTCTCCAATTTCCTTTTCACTCCAGCCTATTGCCTTTGCAGGGCAGGTTATAACACATGCTCCGCATCCATTACATTGCTGTGGCAGAAAAACAGGCTGTTTTCCTTTGGGGGCAAAAATGGAATTGATCTTGCATGCTTCGGCACATTTTCCGCATTTTATGCATTTTTCAAAATCCCATTTTGGAATCCTTTGAAAAACCTTTTTCAACGGTTTCCTTTCAATTCCTAAAAGTAAGTGGTCGTTTGGACAGTCAACATCTGCGTCAACAAGCAAAACTTTGTGGCTTTTTCCAAGCTCTACTGCCAGAGCTGTGGCAACAGTACTTTTGCCTGTTCCTCCCTTGCCTCCTGTAATCGCAATTTGTTTCATTTTAAACCAACTAAATTATGCTTCAAAAGCTTTAAATACGTTTTGGGCATATGTGCATTATTATAGTGTTTGTATTTCCTCTTCGGCAATTTTTTCCCACTGTCTAATTATCTCGAAAAGCCTCATCTTTATTGAGTTTTTGTTTTTTATGTTGTACAAAAAGAAATAACCCCCTGTTTTTAGGTTCATTTGCCTTCTTTTTGCCAGCTTCTTATCTAAAAGCGTTTTTAGTGCTTTTTGTAAGGTTGTTCTTTCTAAACCCATTTTTTTGGAAAGGCTGTGAATGTCAAATTCTTTTTCTTTTTTAAACAAAAACATAAATACCGTGTATTCAGTTTTGTTTAAACTGAATGAGCAGCTAATAATTTCATTTAGCCTTATTTTTTTGCATGCAAAAGTTATCATCTTTTTTTTTCTCCGAGCAGCTGTATTTTGCATCACCTTACGAAAAGTTGGCAAAGGCAATGTCCTTGTGTTTCAATTTCTTTTTTGTGGTAAATGCATGGGCATATTATTTTTTTGTTTTCTTCCATGTTTTCTGTTATCCTTCTGCAAGGGCAGTATTTTTTACCATGCCTTTTTTCATTTTCAATAAGGCCCTTTAAGGTTCCTTTCAACATTTTTTTGTTAGGATTTAATCTAAAACCATTTGCCTTTGCATATTCCTCAAATTCTTTGGCCAGTTTTTTCATCTTTATATCCATTGTCATTCCCCGATTTTGATTGCGTTGTTTGGGCAAACAGACATGCATGCCCCGCATTTTTGGCATTTTTCTGGATTTATGACTACTGCTTTTCCATCTTTGATTTTCAATACTTCAAAAGGGCATGCTTCCACACAGTTTCCACAGCCAGCGCACAGTTTTTTGTTTATTTTAATCATTTTTTATCATTGCTCCCTTTTCAATGTTTGTTTTTCCATTTTTAGAATTGTCATATATTTCTATTGTAAACTTTACTTTTTTTCTCGTTCCTATTTTTGGCACAAACGAAGCAAGGAAGTCGCCAAAAGAAGCGTTTTCCCCTTCGCATCCAATATGGTTAAACTCCTTGCCGCCAATTTTTTCTATTCTATTAAATAACCAGCCGTTTATTGTTTTTTTCATTTTTTTCTGCCTCTAAATATTTTCTTTTTTTCTGAAATTTAAAACGCATCCCTCATTAAGAAAATCATCGTGGCTTATCAGCCCGCAATGTTTTGCTTCAAAATAAAAGTTGTGAGCTTCTATTTCTTTTATAACATCTTTTGGATCTAGATTTTTTAAACCCTGTTCTGGCTGGTCTAATTTATTGTGTTTTGGGTATACTGAGAATAGGCCATTCTTTTGCAGAACACGGTGGATTTCTTTGTATAACTTTTTTCTGTTATCTATTAAGTGCAATACGTCATAGGCAAGTGTGGCGTCAACAGAATTATTTTCCAGTCCTGTTTCCAGTGAGCCGTTTGTTTTTATCAGGGCTATGTTTTTTAGTCTTTGCGCCTTGGCCTTTCTTTTTAGTTCATCTAAAGGCTCTTTGTTTTTATCCAACGCATAAACGCTTCCTTTGTTTCCAACAACTGTGGCTATTGGAATCGAGTAGTGGCCAATTCTAGCCCCAAAATCCAATACCTTTTGACCTTTTTTGATTCCAATTTTGCTTAGGAATTTAATGCCCTCTTTTTCTTCCCAGTTTTTTATTTCTTTGTTCATCCTTTACCAACTCTAATCTCTTTAATCCTGTTGCTTAAGTAATCTGATTAGTTATTCCTCTTCCTCTACACAGATCATCCTATTTTTTATGGCTTTTAATGTTTTGATGAATAACAACAACATGGTAAAATTTAACAGTATGAATAAACTCCATGACAATATCTTAAAGAAAAATGCGTTTGTTTCATGGTAGAATAAAAATGTTGCTATCGCTAAAGCAGCCAGAGGAAAGGAGTATGCCCACCACGATAAATAAAATTGAAGTTTTGCAAACATCTTAAACTGAAATAAGGTAAGAATAAACAAAAACAGTCCAAAATAGTAGAGCATGTTTCCAAAGGGATTTATGCCGCCCAACAATTTTGTTAAAGCTATGAATCCTATTGCTGGGGGCGCAAATAAGATAAAAAAAGTAGGCATTAACTTATTGGAAATTGGGGGGTGAAAGATTATTCTATTCATAACTATTGTTGTTAAGATTAACCACCAAAAGATGCCTATACTAAAAAAGAACCAAGAGAGCTCTGGGGCAAAATGTTCAATTCCGGCTATTGGTATGATGATACAGCCTACAATAGGAATAAACCAGGATGGGTTAATATGGTGTATTTCGAATTTTTCATGTTTTATCCACGCAGACATTATTACTATTGTAAAAATAAATTGTATTACAACTCCTGCCCACCAGAGGTATTTTGAAATTACAATGTTTAAACCAAGGTAAATTATACTGGCAATCAAAAGAATCTTTGCAATTATTGGGTAAAAATTGAGTTTTATTGGGTGGTTAAACTCTTGTTTAACTTTTTTAGGGTATTTGACTAGTTTCATAAAATAGGTTGCAAGTATTACTCCACTGACTATAATTGAAAAATAAAGCAAAGCAGTACTTATAACAAAGGGAAATTTTAACACCTGTTCTGCTTTTTGCCATGTTAAAGTAAAACCAAACAAGCCCAAACAGACTGCTAAAAAAGATATTGGAAAATTCTCTAACCTACCAAAACGAAATGTTCCATTCATCCTTTCTTTAGATTTTTTTCCCATTTTTAACTCTCTTTTTTTTATCTATTTTTGTTATTATTTTAAGATTATGCCAACTCTTTCCTTTTTATCGTATTCTTCAGCTATTTCATTAATGTTTTCTTTAATTATTTCTGTTACTTTTTTGATTTCTGGCTCTCTAACTACAACACAAACAAATTTATTTTTTAACCTGACAATGTTTGGACCAAACATTTTTCCCACTAAAACATCAATGCCTGTTAAAACAGATGATGTTGCTTTAGCTTTGCCCGGGTCTCCATGAATTCTTTCATTTTCTTCTTTGTACTTGGCATTTTCTCTTTTTTCTTTAAAAGTTAATTCTCCTTCTGAATATGCCCATACTTGAAAATATTTTGACATTCCAACATGGTCATTTGATTTTATTGTTTCATTATCGTCTGTTCCAACTGCAAACAATAAATCTTGTTCAATTTCTTTTATTGCCTTTTGTGGGCAAGCACTTGCGGCATTTTTTAAACAATCAGCCCCACTATTTTTTATTCTTGCTATCCCATCTACTATTTCTATCCCTTCACGGCATACGCTTTTGCAGATTCCGCAACCAACGCATTTATTTTTGAATACCTTAATCATTTATTTTTTCTCCTTTATACACTTTTTTTCCTTCTCTACTTGCGGAATTCAAACTAATTTCCTGTTTTATTTTCTAAGTGCAACTCATCTCCTTGAATGTACTTGAGTTTGTTCTTTAATGCAATTATTGCTTTTTCTATTTCTTTTCCAAGATAGGCAGCGTGGTCTAATCTTGAGATTAGTTTTCTTTGAATAATTGCCTGGACTATTTCTGTTGTGTTTGCTCCTGCAAAAGTTTGTTCTAAAACATCTTTTGAGTTATAATGTCTTACAAAAACTTTTTTTTGTGAGAAAATGGGTTTTATTGTAAAGTATCCTTTTGGGTCTGGAACCCATTTTAATTCAGTGCCTGATGCGTCTATTGCATTATCAAGTTCTTTTTTAAGCCCTTTTTTCATTTCTATTCCTTCTTGTCTTCTAAGTAAGGGCACTTATCTTCATTAACTTTTTCATCCAAAACCGCTCTTATGAATTCGTTGCATGATTTGAATCCACATTTTCCGCAGTTCAAATTTGGAATCCTTGCTTTCAATTCCTTACCGAGCGAGTAACGCTTTAATGTTTCTTCTGAATCGATTGTTTTGTTTCCATAACAGTATCCGCAGACAGCGGTTGGCATGGAATGCTTCAAGGTAAGTTTTCCTTTTATTTCAGGACTTTCTTTTATTGCCTCTGCTATGTCAATCGCACCTTCTCCTGTTAGGCCATTTGCTTCAATTATTGAAGCGTTTTTGGCAACTTTTAGAACTTCCGACCTGAAGATTTCCCTTTCTGCTTGTGAAATCAGGTCGCCCTTAGTTGTAGCTACTACGTCAGCGTGTGTTAATAGTGGACCATAACTCGAAGGCTTTCCTGCCAAAATGTTCAAGATATTGATTGCAAGCCCTTCGTTTATGTACGGTGAGCACCTTAGACAAAGTCCGGCTGTTTCTATTATAATTAGGTCTTTGTTTTTGTGCTTTTCAACGATTTTTGGGATTTCAAGTGCAGCATAATGGTCTGGGCATATTTCTCCAGATATTTTCTTTTCGGTGTTTATTCCAAACTTGTCTTTTATTAGCAAGTGGTCTTCTGTGGTCAGGACATCAAATTTTGCATAATGAATGCTTAAGTCTTTCAGTTCCTGCATTACAAATTTGATTACACTTGTTTTTCCGCTTCCTGGCGTGCCACCAAAGATTATCATTTTCATTTTTCTTCCCCCACAGGCGTGCATATTAGTCTCAATTCTTCAACCTTTTTTCCCTTTCTTACTTCTTCCCTTACATCTAAAAGGTAGTTGTTAATCCAAGAGAGATAGTTTGCAATCCCCCGTTCCTTAATCGAAGTGTAAATAATGTTGCTTATGGCTCCTCTTTTCATAACAAGTCGTTTGTCAGTATCCAAAGCAAGAATTGGGTCATGAGTAACCAAAAAAACTATTTTTCCCTTTTTGATAAGAAGGCTAAGGGCTTCACGAATTCTTATACCTGCATTTTCTATTTCATCTATTAAGATAATGGGTGATTCGCTGACGTATGCAAGATCTGCAACCATTAATGCTCTTGACTGCCCCCCTGATAAAATAAGCAAATTCGTATTCTTGCTGATTTCCTCACCTGTTATTGTGTTTGCAGCCTCTATTATCTTTTCAACAAGCTCTTTGGTGTTTTCCTCTGACCTGTGTCGACCCCTTGTCATTATATGGGTTTCCAAAAAATTTTGGACAGTCGTATCTGTCATAAAATTCATATGCTGGGTTAAATAACCAATTATTTTCCTTGCCGGATCTGTTTTAAGGTGTTTTTGCACTTTGTTATCGTTTATCAAAATCTTTCGCCCGGTCTTTGTTTCTCCCTGGCTAAGCTTTTCAATATCGTACAGCAATTGGCTTTTTCCCGAACCTGTTGGACCAACAATCCCTATTTTTTGCCCGGCCAAAATCTCGATTTTTTCAAAATCTTCTTTTTTTCCCTGTTTGCCACGACCTGGAAAAATAGTTAATTTTTTTATCTTCATTTTGATCTCCTTCAAATGTTTTTACGAAGCCATTGTTTAACCATCGCTTCTGGTAAAGCTCCGATGAACTCATCAGCAACCTTGCCATCCTTAAATATTTTTACTGCTGGAATGCTTGAAATTGCATATTTTTCGCTTGCTGCCCTGCTTTCGTCAACATTTACTTTTGCAAGAACAAATTTTCCCTCAAATTCTTTGGCAAGTTTTTCAAGTATTGGCCCAAGCATAAGGCAGGGCATACACCATGTCGCCCAAAAGTCAACCACAACAGGAACTTTCCCGCTTTTGTCAATTACTTCTTTTTGAAAATTTTCATCGTTTACTTCAATCTTCATTTTTTTCACCTCATTTTGGCGCATTTGTTCCTGCATTTTACTTAATTTTTCCGCTTTAATTTTTTCTAAATCTGGATCTAACAAAAAAAACACCGCTGAAAAAAGGCTTTGATAGTGATTATTATACCCACACCCGTTTTTAAATGGCAAACAAGTAGTGAACTTAAACAGGCTTAAAAATCACTATTAAGCTTCAGTCGTTGGCTGTTTATGGGCTATATCTGTTATCAGCTTTGTGTTCTCTGTCGTCCATTATTTTTTTTGTTAGCCAACCGTCTTTTGTGCCTGTTCTAACATCAAATTTTGAAACATATGGTTTAATGTCCAGCAAAATTGTGTAGTCAACAATATCAACTTCGTTTATATACAACAGATTTCCAGTTATTTTTTCTAATTTAACTACCGAGAATCCTATGGGATTCGGCCTTTTTGGCGCTCTGATTGCAAAAATTCCATGTTTTTTATTTTCCAAAAAAGGCCTGCTTAACAGAGAATATCCTTTTGCCAAATGAAAATGGTAAAGCAGGATAATATGTGAAAATCCTTCAAGGTCCTTTAAGCCTGCTTTATACTCTGGAAAAACCTCTACTTCACCCTTGGAATTTTTTGACAGCGCACCCTGTATAGGCACTCCTTCTACTTGCTTGTAGCTTGAATGAATTATTCCTATTGGCTTATACACTATTTTTTGCATTGAAAAATTAGCCCCTTACTTCCTTCACTATTTTTCCAAATTGCTCTTTTTCTTTTTCATTCATTTCCTTTATTTTCACTTCGGCTTCAATGCCTGCCCTTTCTTTTACCTTGCTTTTTATTATCTGAATCAAGTCGTCTTTGATTGGAACATGCAAAAACGGCACAACCAAAGTCACAACAGCCTTGTTTTCCTTTACTTCAATTGCCCTTATCATACCGCACTCGGAAAGGCGCTTGTCAAATTCTGGATGCATTGCCTTTTCCAAAGCCTTTTCAACTTCTTCTTTAGAAACCATTTGTTCAACCTCTACATTTTGCAGGCAATTAAGCCTTTATTTTTGCTCTATTAAACATACGCCAAACCATTTTAAATACGTTTTGGGCGTATGCCCATTACTGTTTTGTTTGTTAAAAAAGCCGTTTTGAAATAACCAATGGGCTTTCAAAGCTTAAAATTATTTTGGTTAATGAAAAACGGCCTAAAAAATTTTTGTATCAGGAAATTGAAGAAAAGCGCAATCCCTTTATTCAATGCTTTTAATTATCTTGGTTAACAAATCAGTAATTTCCTTTTCAATGCTTTTCAGCTCAATTTTTCCCACATCCGTCATTTTTCTCAATTTTGGATCAAGTGGCATGCCTCCAAAAAAACCAATTTTTTCTTTTTCAGCCAGCTTTTTTATTTCCCCTTTTCCAAACAAGTCTATTATTTCACCACATTTTGGGCAAACAACATAACTCATATTTTCAACCAATCCCAAAATCTTTACTTTAGTTGACCTCATTGCATCAATGGATTTTCTTACATCATAAACTGCGGCAGCCTGAGGTGTTCCAACAATTATTGTGCCTGTTAAATCAATTAATTGTGTTAAAGTGATTATTTCATCGCCTGTTCCTGGCGGGGTATCTACAATAAGAAAATCAAGTTCGCCCCAATCAGTTTGCTCTGCTAATTGCCTAATAAAATTTGACTTTATTGGACCTCTCCAAATCAAAGCCTGTTCTTTTTCAAGCATAAAGCTTGTGGAAACAACCTTCAAGTTTGGTGCAGCCTCAACAGGCAATAATTTTTTATTCTCGCCAATACCCATCTTTTTTCCTTCAATTCCAAGCAACAGCGGAATATTTGGTCCGTGAACATCAATGTCGAGCAATCCAACCTTTTTTCCTTTGGCTGCCAAACTCAATGCAAGCAATGCAGAAAAGGTGCTTTTTCCTGTCCCTCCTTTTCCGCTGACCACTGCAATTTTTTTCCCAATTCCTTCTAACTTTATTTTGTCCATTTTAACCAGTCTAAAAAACGCTTAAAGTTTTGCCATTGCCGCTTCTGCTGCAAGCACAAACGGGTGGTTTGTTGGGGCAGGGGTAAGCAGGGGATGAGTCCCAATCTGCAAAGTGCTTATTTCTGAAATTGTTGCATTGTTTTGTATTGCAAAGCCTGCAAGATTTATTAATTCTCCAACTGCCTTTCCTCCCATTGCCTGACATCCAAGCAAGACTCCACTGTCTTTTGAAAAAACCATTTTTACCTTTAACTCACTTGATCCAGACAGGCAACCAGGATGCATGTCTTTTGCTACTGCTTTTCCTGTAACATATTCAAAGCACTGTCTTTTTGCCTCTGATTCTGTAAGTCCTGCTGCTGCCAATCCAATGCCTGCAACAAATGTTGAAAAGATTGCAATAGTTCCCTTATTCTGCCGTATTACCCTAAACTGAAAAAGGTTGTTGCCAGCAATTCTTGCCTCTGACGCAGCAGTTGATGCAAGCATTACATTTGAAACCTGTCTTGTAAAAAAGCTTTTCTTTTCAGCACAATCTCCAACAGCAAAAATGTCTTTTTTACTGGTTCTCATATATTCATCAACAATAATTCCCTTTCCTGTTCCAAGCTCTATTCCTGCTTTTTCCGCAAGTAAAGAATTTGGCTTTGCTCCGACGCAGACAATTACCAAATCTGATTTCAGTGTTTTTGACTGCTTGCCGGAAAGCTTAATGCCTTTAACTTTTTTGTTTCCTGTTATTTCTTTTGCCATAGTACTTGTGTAAATTTTTATTCCTAACTTCTTTAAGCGCTGTTCAACAGTTTTGCAGAATTCTTCGTCAAAAGCCTGCTGCAACAAACAGGGCACTGCTTCGACAATGCTTACCTTTTTGCCTCTTTTACACAATTCATCAGCAATCTCAACACCGATAAAGCCGCCTCCAATTATAACAATGTTTTCAGCTTTGCCGGCGGCATTTTTCAGATTTTCAATATTCTTCATACTTTTTTCAACAAAGAACACCTTGTCTAATTCAATTCCCTTAATTGGTGGCTTAACTACAACAGAACCTGTTGCAAGAACAAGCTTATCATATCCAATTTCCTTTTTTTTCGCAGTCAAAACCTTTTTGCTTTTTGAATCAATTTTTTCAACAGATTCAAAAACAAGTTCAATGCCTTTTTCTTCCAACGGCTTGTTTGGCATGCAATCGCTTTCAACGCTTGGCAAAGTGCCAAAAATATAGGGAATTCCACATGGGATAAGGCAATTCTCATCTTTTTTAATCAGCACAACCTTTTTTTCAGGATAATTTTTTTTAACAGTCAAAGCAGTTACGGCTCCTGCAGGTCCTCCGCCAATAACTAATACATCGGTTTTCATTTACATTCTCTCCTCTTTGCAAAATATTTTTTTTAAATAAATACAACAACTGTTGCAATAACCAATAAAGCAATTTAATTTAAACGTTTTCATGAACGCTGAATTTTATTCGGCAAGGCTTTTGTCAATTTTTCCATTTGGAAGCATGTTGTCAGGGCACAATTTTCCTGCTTCCACAATGCTGTACCTTTTGCAATTGCCCCAATCGCCTTTGCAGTATTCTTCAATCCATTTTGCATTTAATTTTCCTTCTTCCCAAAAACTTTTCATTGGGCAAACCCAAAACCACTTGCATTCTTTTTGCATTAAAAACAACTCAGAATTCAAATTCCTTTCCTGCAGCACATTCGGCAAAAGCCTTTGGAAAAAGCCTCTGAATTTCTTTCTTGTGTTCGGTACAATGTGTTGCTGCAATTAAATTAATTCCTTTTAACACATCGAATTTTTTAAAGCCGTGAAAGCCACCAATTACTGCGTGAATTTTTCCATGCTCTCCAGCCTTTTCCAAAATCTTTTCCAATCCAGAGTGGGAGCACCCTGTCAAAACAACAATTTCTTTTTCTGTTTTCAATGCCAAAGACTGCTCGTCAATTGAATTGCTTAGTTTTCCTGTAGAAAAAATGCCGTTGCTTATTTCAACAGGTTTGTTTACCTCAACCAATTCAGCCTCTTCCTTAATTCTCTGTTTTGTTTTATCAGAAAATGAATCCAGCGCAAAAACCTTAACTTTGGGATTTTGCAAAATCCATTCAAGGCCTCCTGTGTGGTCAAAATGGTCGTGTGACAAAACAACTTTGTCTATTTGCTCTGGCTTTACGCCAAACTTTTCTGCATTAAACATTAGGACATCAGGGCTTGTTCCTGTATCAAACAAAACATTTTCCTTTGCTTCAATAAGGCAGCTGAATCCCCATTCTTGCTTAAAACCAGGCATTGCCTGGTTGTCTACCAAAATTTTTAATTTCATTCGCCGTGCCCGTCTTCTTTTGGAATTCCGTATCCTTTTCCTGCTCCAGGGCTGCAGCTGCCTTCTCCGCCCTCAAGCTTTCCTTGGGCAAGTGCCTGCAATGCATCATCAATGTTTCCTGAAACTCCAACAACAAGTTTTATTCCAAAATCTTCAAAAAACTGCTGGGCCCTCATTCCTGCACCGCCTGCAATTACTATCTCAACGCCTTGTTCTTTGAAAAACTTTGGCAAAAATCCTGTTGCATGCCCTGGATTTTCAATAACCTCTTTTTTTACAATTTTTCCTTTTTCTATTTTTGCAATTGTGAACTGTGGGCATCTTCCAAAATGCTCCGCCACTCTTCCTGAATCTGTTGAAATCGCAACCTTCATACTAAAACCTCCTTTTACATTGGCGGACCTCTTCCGCGACCTGCGCCTGTTCCTCTGCCTGCACCAGCTCCGGCACCTCGGCCCATTCCTGTTCCTCTTCCTTGGCCCATTCCTGCTCCAGCGCCTCTTCCTGCCCCCTGGCCCGTTCCTTGACCTTGGCCCATTCCTGCTCCAGCGCCTCTTCCTGCGCCCTGGCCCGTTCCTTGACCTTGGCCCATTCCAAAGTGGCCTGGTGCAGTTGAGTCCTTTACTTCTTCAAGCTTCCCGTCAGCAAACTGCTTTAATGCCTGCTCTACACTCAAATCTGCTACTTTATAAACCTTTATTCCCGACTGCTGCAAAACCATGAACGCGTTTGGCCCTACATTGCCGCTAATAACTGCCTGTGCGCCTTGCCCTGCAACTACTTGTGCTGCAGCAATTCCTGCTCCCATTCCTGTGTTCATTCCGGGATTTTGCACAAACTTTGTTTCCTTTACTTCTTTTCCTTCAATTTCAGCTATAACATAGCCTGGGCACCTTCCAAAAACAAGGTTTACAGGCTGTTTCAAATCTTCTGATACGGCGCTAATTGCTACCTTCATTTAAATCTCCTCCGTTTTTTCTTCCTTTGTTTCATTTTTTGTTTTTTCTGCCTCTTTTTTTTTGACTTCAATTCCATATCCTTTATATCCACTGTAAAACAATGTGGCTGAAACCGCAATCATTAAAGCTGCAATCATTTCCTGTAAAAATATTACTGCTATAACCAAAAGCATTGCAGGAACAATATATTTCCTGTAAGTGCATTGGGAAAGGGTTCCTGTGTAAGCAAATATTAATGAAAAAGCAAGAATGACAAATCCAACCAAATTAATTGTTTCATTTTCAATCATTAAAATTTCTCCAAAAAAAGCCAAGGGCATTCAAGTTAATTTTTTTCCTTTCAATTACTTGAATTCCTCCAGCAATTTATTAAATGTTTTTTTCTCGGTTTTTCTCATTTCAACAAAACTTTCCTGTAATGCATAAAAGGCACCGCCTTTTCGCATTTTTTCCCTACTAAAAAGCACATCAACATTGTTTTTTGCAAGAAGCTCTGCCGCAAGAATTCCTTTCCTTTCCTCGTTTTTGCAATGCGGATTTTCAATTATTTTGCTTTCAATAAGCCCGCCTTTTCCTGCTCTATTTTCGGCCTTAAAAACGCCGAAAAATTTTGCGGTTCCAAATTCCATCGCAATAGAGCTTTTTTCACTTCTTTTCTCCAATGCAATTGCATAAACAAGCACTGGCTTTTTCTTGTAGTGAATGTCAACCATTATCTTGTCAATCCTTGGCACTGCTTTCCTTATGTCTGTTTCGCACTGCCTGTGCAGCTTGTCAACTTTTTTCAAGTCCTTCAAACCTGTTTCGAGCATTATATCAACAAAGATGTATCGGCCGCTGTTTCTTGCAAGAATTTCCTTTACCTTAACGCCCTTTTGTGCTGTGGCAATTTTTTCAATTTTTTTCATTGTTTTGTAATCAAGGCTTATGTCAAGCAAAACCTTTGTTGAATCCATAAAAATTTCCAAGCCTGCTTTGAATACAAGAACCGAAATAATAACTCCTATTAAAGGATCAAATATTGGAAAGCCTGCAAAGCTTAAACCAAGGGCCGCAACAACACCAACACTGCCATATGCGTCAAGCATGCTGTGCTTTGCCTCTGAAATCATGCTTGGGCTGTGCTCTGCTTTGCCAATTTTTTCCTTGTATTTTGCAAGTGCGTAAACAATTACAAGAGCAACAATTGCAACAATTATTGCTTCAAATCCTGTTATTTGGGTTGGAGAGCCAAGCTTTGCAATTGATTCCAAGGCAATTTCAATTCCTGACCAAAAAATTATAAGCGCAATAAAAAGGCTTACAAAGTTTTCAAGTTTGTACAAACCGTAAGGGAATTTGTCACTTTTGACATCAGCAAACCTTACTCCAAAGAAAACTGCAATGCTTCCGATTATGTCGGTAAAAGAGTGGATTGCATCGGCCACCAATGCAACAGAGCCAAACGTTGTTCCTGCTGCAAATTTGATTACTGAAACAAATGCGTTTCCAATTACGGAAATAACTGCTGCTTTTTCAAGTTTATTCATTTAAATTCACTTTTTTCAACTTGTTCAATTAATGCTTTATTCAAACAAAATTACCTTTCTCTTGTCATTGTGCTTCCGCATTTTGGGCATTTTTGCTGAGTGCAGGGCATTCCTCGCTGGTGTGCTGCTGTTGCTCCACAATTTGGGCAAACGCAGTTGCCTCCCAGTCCCATTCCAAATCCGCCCATTCTTCCTCTTCCAGGCATTTTTTATACCTCCTTTTTAAGGGCATAATGCCCTCCTTCAATCCTAATGGCCTTGCCGTTAATCAATGCATCTGCAACTTTTTTTCCAGCGCTGTTAAACACTCGCCAAAAGGTTGTTCTGCTTACCTTCATTTTCTTTGCTGCCTCTTCCTGCTCGCATTTTTCCAAAAATTTCAGCTTTAATGCCTCAATTTCTTCTAATTTAAGCACAACTTCTTCTAATTCAAATAAGGGAATTGCCCTTGGCTTGAAGTAAGTTGCCTCTGGATTGCATGCAACAAATCTTGTCTTTTTTGGCCTAGCCATAATGAACATATGTTCATAATAGTATTTAAAGCTTTGCTTTTCTTTAAAAAAGCATTATCATTGAGCTCCTTCAAAAAACAACTTTACTCCAATCATAAAGCCTATTCCAACCAGGAAAAACACAAATGCAGTCATTGCTTTTTTCATGTTTTCCTGCTTGTGCAGTTCAGGAATCAAATCAGAGGCTCCAATGTAAATAAAGCCCCCTGCCGCAAAAGGCAAAAGGTAAACAGCAAGACCACTTGTGCCAAGAAAAAAGAAGCCAACTATACCGCCTGCAACGCTTGTAAGCTGTGAGGCAAAATTGTATAACAAGGCTTTTTTCCTGCTAAAGCCGCCGTAAACGAGGACTCCAAAATCGCCAAGCTCTTGGGGTAATTCATGGCTCATTACAGCAATTGTTGTCACAATTCCTACCTTAATATCTATCAGAAAGCTTGCCGCAATTATAAGGCCATCAATAAAATTGTGAATGCCATCTCCCACAAGAATTAAATAAGAAAAAACATGCACATCGCATTTGCCTTTGTGGCAATGGTGCCAGTGCAAAAATCTTTCAATCAGGAAGAACAGGATAAATCCTGCAAAAACGAGGTAAAATGTTTCCATTGTTGGCATTTTTTCAAGAGATTCTGCAATAAGGTGGAAGAATGCACCGCCCAATAATGCTCCTGCACTAAAGCCAACCAATGCATGCAAAATTCGTTCGAGTGTTTTTTTGCTCCACCCCAATGTTACTGCGCCCGCAAGCGCCAAAAAACTGTTTGCAATTGTCGCAAGCAAAATCCATAGAAGAACCATGTCTTTTATTGTGTTCAAAGTTTCTTTTATTACTTTCCTATTAAAGGAAAGCGCTTATTCTTGCCTGCCTTTGCCTGTCTGTTTCAATAAAGGACTGGGCTCGTTTTACAATTACTCCTGTCTTTTTCAATTCCTTGAATTCCTTAAATTTTTTCTTTTCCCTTTGCTTTACAATTTGTTCAGCGCCCTTTGGCCCAATGCCAGGAACCCTCAAAAGCTCTTCCAGGCTTGCGTTGTTTACATCAACAGGAAATAGGTTTGGATTGTTTAAAGCAATCTCAAATTTTATGTCGCGGGCATTGCCAAACCTTTCTTCTTCATTTAAACCAAGCTTAACTTCCTTGAAATTAAAGCCATAGACTTTCATCAGCCAGTCTGTTTGATATAATTGATATGCTCTGTGGTCTTTTTCCTCTTGCCTTTTCTCCAAGGCAGTTCCCTTAACTGGTTTGAAGGCGGAGAAATATATTCTGTGAAGCATGGTATCTTTGTAAAGGCTGTCCATCCTCTTCAAGACATCCAAATCGGTTTCCCCTGCCGCTCCAAGAATCAACTGGGTTGTAAAACTTGTCAGCTTTCCCTTTCTTTTTGCTTCATCAATCCACTTCAACCTTTTCTCCAAGTCGTTTTTGTAGTCCTTGGTTGAACCAAGTTCCTCAAAAAAGCCGGTTCCTGTTGTTTCGAGATTTAGGCTTAGCCTGTTTGCATATCTTGCAAGTTCAAATATTTGGTCTTTTGGCGTTGTTGGCAAAACCTTCAAATGCACATATCCCCTGAACCTGTATTTTTGCCTTAACAGCCTTGCAGTCTCAACGATTTTCTCGGTTGACTTTTCAACATTTCTGCAAACAGCTGAGCTGAGGAAAAGGCCTTGGACCATTCCTGCTCTTTCAAAGGCAGTAAAGCTTCTTGCAAGCTCGTCTGGTTCAAATTCAAGCTTTTTTTGTTTGCCTGAATTGTTTACACAGTATTTGCAGTCGTGAATGCAGGAATTGCTTTGCAGCACTTTCATAAGCTTGCAATTTTCATTTGTATTAGAACAATCGTGGATAAAGTCTGCGTGGCTTGCTGGAATGCCTGCCTTTCTCAGGCTTTTTTGCTTGACTCCTCCGCAGGAATCCCAAGATGCAGCCATTCCCAGCTTTTGAAGCTTTTCAAGTGTCTGCATCCAAAAAATAGGGTTTTTACAAATAAGCTGGTTTGGATGGTGGACTTCCGGTGAAATTCCTTTTTGATTTATTTACAAATCTTTATACAAATCTTTATAAACAAAAAAAGCCTCATAATTTCAAAACGTTTATCCAAAAGGAGGAGATAATTTTTGAAAACTAAATATGTAGTTATTGTACTTATTTTTTTGGCCATCCTGTTTTCAGGTTGTGTTGAACCAAGTACAGACCCGGATTCAGGTCCTGGGTCAACTCCTGAGATAAAAACATGCGCAGAACAAAATGGGTCTGTTTGCACAGGGGAACAAGAATGTACAGGGGCCTTGCTAACCACAAGCGATAGTGACCAATGCTGTTCGATTGCCTGCATTGTTCAGGAAGAACCCGGTCCTGGTCCAGGTCCAAATCTTTCAGACGAGCCGCAGGTTAAAATTAGCGATGTAACTGTTTTGTACGACCGGATTGAATTGAATTCTAACGGCAACGGTGTGCAGAATGTAATATTTAGGCTAACAAACGAAACCGAATTGGAAAAAAGAGTTGAATACTATGTAAAGTTCACTCTTTTGAATACCGGTGGTGAAGCAGTAAGTGAAACAAACAGCAAATCTTCACTCTATCAAAATGTAACAAATATTGGTTTCAAGAAATTCACTACCGGCAGTTTGGAAGTAGTATCATCAGGCGAATATGATCTGCGAACAGAGTTTTTCATCAGCAGTGAATCTGAAGAAGTTTTGGCTACTTTAACAAAACGCATTAAAATTGGGCCAAGTGAAGAAACAGTAATTCGAGCACCTAAGGTAAAAGAGGAGCCTGTTGAAGCAAGCGAAGTCACCATCAGTGATGTAACTCTTTCCTACGACAAAGTTTCGTTGAACTCAAACGGAAGTGGAATAGACCAAGTAGTGCTTAGATTGGTTAACAAAACCGATTTTGAGCAAAGGGTTGAATACTACACAAAATTCCTAATTGTGAATGAGACTGGAGAAACAGTAAGTGTTACGAATGCCACAAGTTCTTTGTATATGAATGTGCAAAACATTGTGTTCAAAAACTATAATACAAACTTTTTCTATTCTGTCAATCCGGGAACATATACTTTGGTGGCAGAGTTCTACAAGGATGGGTCAAATATTTTGTTGGCAAGCATAACAAAAGAAGTAGAAATAGGGCCTGCAGCAACAACTGTAATATTTGCTGAAAGGTCTGCTCAAGAGTTTGAAGCAAACAGCAGTGTGACCTTAAGCGATGTAAAAGTTGAATACAACAAGGTTACTCTAAATTCCAAGGGAGACTCAGTTTCCAAAGTAGAGCTAAAGTTGAGTAACACAACTCAAACAGATAAAAGGGTTGAGTACTATACCAAGTTTAATTTGGTGAACGGCGACGGCAAACTAATAAGTACAACAACAAGTTCGTCTAGCCTATACATGACAGTAGAAGATGTTGAGTACAAAAACTATAATACAAACTTTTTCTATTCTGTCAATCCGGGAACATATACTTTGGTGGCAGAGTTCTACAAAGATGGGTCAAATATTTTGTTGGCAACTCTGACAAAAGAAGTAGATGTAAGTCCAACAGCAGTAACAGAGCAGTAAAAACTGCTCTGTTTTTTTCTTTTTTTTTCAATTATTTTTTCCAAATTTTTCTATTGCAAACTTTAGCTTTTTTCTGAATTCGACAGCATGTTTGCCAGCAACATCTTGATTAAGGTTACTAAACTGGAACCAGTATTCGCGATTTTTGCTTTTTACTCTAACAATAATCCAATTAGTGTAAACAATAAATTTTTTCTCAACAGGCCCAACTTCTGAAATGGTATTCAAATCTATTTTGAAAATTGGAATAAAAAAGAACGCCTTTACAACAATTCGTTTGGAAGTAATTGTGATTTTGGCGGCGTCCACCCAAAACGGCTTGGCAAGTCTTTCATAAATTGGACCATAAATAACTTCTTCTTCCATTTTGCTTCAGGCCTTTTTTGTGTAAATGAACTGAGTTGGGTAAGCAAAGTCTATTTTTTCTTTTTCAAAAGCCTTCTTTATTGCCATGTTTATGTCATGCCTTATTGGGAACCAGTTGCCCTTGTCTGAAATATAGTAAATAACAAGAAGGTTCAAAGAAGAATCCTTAAATTCTGAGAATTGGGCAATGGGGTCATTGACACAGCCTGGGTGATTGTTGACAATGCTTTTAATTGCGGCAATTCCTTTCTCCATCTTTGCCGCAGGAGTTTGATAAGTAACACCAAGATTCATCAAAATCTTTCTTTCTGGTTCTGATGAAATGTTTACAATTATTCCCTTTGAAATTTTGCTGTTTGGAATTACAACAAGCCTTTTGTCAAGGTTTCTCATAGTTGTATGCCTTATGCTTACCTTTTCAATTGGGCCAACAATTCCCTCAAATTCAATCCAATCCCCAACAATAAACGGCTTGCTTAGGAGGATGTTTATTCCGCCAAAAGCATCTGCAATTGTTTCCTGTGCGGCAAATGCAACTGCAAGGCCCCCTATTCCAAGCCCTGCGAGAATGGTTGTAATGTCGTAGCCGAAATTGCTTAGGATTAGCATGCCTGCCAATGCTGCAATCAGCCACTTAAGTGTTTTGCTGACAATTGGAATTAGCTGGTCGTCAAGCCTTGATTCTGTTTTGCCAACCATTGGCACAAGGTACAATTTTATGACTGAGTCAACAAAGTTTATTACCATCCAGGTAACGCCGATTGTAATCAGAATGCCTGAAATGCTTGAAATTGATGATGTAAACTCTGTCGGAATTGAAAGAAGCCTTGTTCCAATTCCCAGTCCAATAATTATCAGGAAGAAGACAAGGGGCTTTTCCACTGTCTTGATTAAGACATCGTCAACCCTTGTTTTGCTGTTCTTTGCAGCTTCCCTTGCCCTTGTTTTAATAATGTAGTAAACGGTTTTTCCAAGAACCACTGTCAAGATCACTGCTGCAAAAAATAACCCTACTTGGTAAAGGGAATTTCCAAAATACTGTTGCAAAAAAATCCATTCAAACATTGTACTCACTTAACTACAAACTTATTTTTAAGCCTTTTTTTGCTCTAATTTGGCTCCTTTTTCTTTCGTTCCTTTGCCCTTTCCTTTATCTTGCTTTTTATCACATTATTTATGTCGTCAAGCTTCTTTTCAACGATTGCCCTTCCAATAAGGCTGGCATCGTGGACTCTGTAAAGGTAGGTCGGAATTGGCAAATATTCTACAGGGTGTTCTTCTGAAAGCCTCAGCCACAAATCCCAGTCTTCTCCTATCTTGAGTGATTCATCAAAGCCCTTTGCTTCTTTTGCCTTATTCATTCTAAGCAGAACACTTCCGCTTGGGACAAAATCTTCCTTTTTCAGCCTGTTGTAGTCAAAGGGATTGTGTGGAAACGGCATTTGCACATGTCTTTTACCCCTTGTTGGCAAAAAGTATGGGCCCAAAATATGGCTGTTGCTGTCAATGATTATTGCGTTGCTGTAAACAAGCCTTCTTGTTTCTTTCAAGTATTTTTGACTCATACTCTAATTTGAAATTGCACATTACGTCGTCTGCATCAAAAAATTGCAGGAATTCTCCTTTGGCTTTGCCCATTCCATAGTTGGCGGCACCTGTTTTTCCAATGCCTCCTGAAAAATGATAAAGTGAAATCCGCTTGTCCTTAAAGCTCTTTACAATTTTAACCGTCTTGTCTGTACTGTCATTATTTACTACAATAATTTCCAAATTGTGAATTGTTTGGTTGAGTACACTTTTGATTGTCTCTTCGATAAACTGTTCTCCGTTGTAAACTGCTATTACCACTGAAATCTTTGGCATTTGATCACTCCTTTTTTATTAAGCATTTTTTAAAACATCCAAGACTGTTTTGTTCCATCCGACAGGGCCTGCTCCGTCTGCTTTTGGAAATTCTTCTGAAGCATAAACTCCCTCGTAATTTGCCACAAGAAATGGCCGTTCGCAAATCCTCAACATTTCAAAGTCGTTTGGCGCATCTCCAAGGCAAACAGAAACAGCTTCTTCAAACTCTTTTTTGTAGTGTTCTAAAAGAATTTGCACAGCCTTTCCCTTGTTGTTTCCCTTCATCACTGCACTGAATCTTCCTCCAACTGCAAGAGTGTAGCCTTTTCCCTCAATAAATGAGCGGGCCTTTTTAACAAACAGGCTTTCAGGATTTCTAAATGAGGCAGTAAAATGCCTGTCCTTTGCTTTTGCAGCTTGTTCTTCTGTCAGGCCTGTTTCCTTTGCAAAATCTTTGTTTGTCATTTTGTGCAATGGCAAAACATCAATCTCTTTGGCTAGTTCGTCAACAACTGCTTCCAATTCTTTTGAGTCTGTGCCAAGTCTTATCAAAAGGTAGTCGTCTTCCTCGCTTGCATTTTCCACTTTGTGTTTGAAATAGCCTTTTGGAATGTATATTGCACCACCGTTTTCAACAATGCTTGGCTCGTTCAATCCCAGCATTTTTTCATACTCCAATGTTTCTGCCTTTGTCTTGCTTGTTGAAAAAACAAGTGCGCTTTTTGTTTCTTTTATTCTTTCAAGAGCCGGTTTTGCGTCTTCCAAAGAGTAATCTTTGGCTAAAAGGGTTCCGTCAAGGTCTGAAAAGAAAACAAATTTGGGCATTCTCAAAGAAAAAGGCTCTTGTTGTTTTTAACCCTTCCTTTTCTTCAAATCAGCTTTTGAGCAGGTCTAAGAACAAGGCGGCTGTCCAGGTCATTTTTTCTGCACCCAATGCAGTGCCTGCCTTAAATTGCTTTGAATTCATTGGGGCATAAAATTCTTCAAACAATGGCATGCTAAACTCTTCCTTTATCCTTTTTCTCATTTCCTTAACGTCAATATTTTGGTGTGCAAGCAATTCCTTTTTTGTTGCAACCCTTCTCCAAATTTCAGTGCTTGGCTTTTCTTTTACATGGCGCCATCCAATTGCTGCAAAACCCGAATCCCAAAGCCATCCATGGCAATACTGGGCCCTTGAAGGGGTTGTAAACTCTTCTCCAAAGCTGTTGTACTCCATTACAGACCCGGCAAGGTCTACAAGCCTTACTATATCCTTGCTTCCCTGGGCAACAAGTTGCAGTGTTTGCTTTTTCACCTTGGTTGCGAGCTTTTTGTCATATTTTTCAAGGCCTCTTGCAACAATCCAGTTTCTAACAGGCCAAATAGGGCCGCGTGCATATCTCTGGTTTTCAAAATGACTTGAGCTTATTGGAAAGCTCGGAACCATAAATCCGTTTTCCGGACTGAACTCTTTTTTGTTGACCAGGTGCTCAATCAAGGCATGGCCCTGTTCCTTGGATGCTGTTCCTCCAAGTAATGGCACAAAGGAATGCACATCAGGACTGTCAAGCAAAGCGTCGTCCCTTACATCAAAACTGTAAAAATATCCTGTTACATCGTCAAAGAGCTTTTCCCTGATTGCGTTCCTAACCTTTATTGAAAGCCTTTTGTTTCTTGCTGCTTCCCTCAAGTAATAGGCTGACTTGTCAGGGCTTGTTTTCTTGTAGTGTTCTGCCAAAACCTGCGCAATCTTGTACATTGCGTAAAGCGAGACTTTGAGAAAAGTGTTTACCACAACGTCCTGTACAACAAACGGGCATTCTGCGTAAATTCTCCTCTGAGAATACTTTTTTGCAATATAAAATCCAATAAGTCGTCCATATGTTTCGTAATCCTTTTTCTTTGGCCTTTGGTTTGAAGCAATATTGTTTGTGTCCTTTCTTTTCTTTATTCTCTGTTCAAAACCGCCTGACTTCAGCCTTTTTCTTGCCCTTTCAATAATGTCGTCATAGCTTGGCGTGTTGTCTGAACCGGTTGCCCAAGGGTGAAAGACTGAGGCAAGCCCCTCTCTTTTTGGGTCACGCTCTGTCAAAAGAAAATCATGTGCCTTTCTTAATTTTGGATAAAACTTTTCAACAGACGGAAGCAGTTCTGCCTTGTTTCTGCTGCCCTTAAAGACAGTCCATAAAGCAAAGCCAATGTTTGGAGGCTGTGTAATTCCGGAAGTGCACCATTTGCTGTTGCCTGAAATTGCTTTTTTGACTCCCCATTCGCTGCAGTCAGGGCTGTATCCTGTTTGCCCTTCAACAAACCTTATTTGCGGTAAAAGCCCGTTGCTCCACTGAGAATCTAGAACGGAATTTATTTCGTTTATTGCCCTTTTTTCTCCGTACCAAATTGCCATTATATAGTAACCGCTTTCTCGTTCTTAAATATTGCTAAAAGCGTTCTTTCCAATTAGAAACCCTTAAAAATTTGGAAATCCTTTATGTTAAAATGAATGTTTTGGTTTTTGCACCTCATCCTGATGACGCGGCAATTAGTTGCGGTGGAACAATTGCAAAGCTTGCAAAGAAAAACAAGATTGTGGTTGTTTACATGACCAGCGGTGGAGGGGGGAGTATTTCAATTCCTGAAAAAAAGCTTGCAAAAGCGCGAAAAGAGGAAGTCAAGAAAGCTGCCAAAATTCTTGGAGTCAAAAAAACAGTTTTTTTGGGAGAGCCAGATGGCTTTCTTGAATTCAATCAGAAAAACAGGCAGAGTATTATTAAAATTATAAGGCAGGAAAAGCCAGGCCTTGTCTTTGCGCCCTATGAAAGTGACAAGCATCGTGACCACAGAATCACAACAGAGCTTGTTCTTGATTCTGTCTGGAAGGCTTCCGGGCCATGGCATGGTTCTGCAGGCAAAACCCCTTGGAGAACTGAAAAGGTTTTTCTCTATGAAACCTGGACTCCTATTCAGGAGCCTGAGCACTTTGAGGACATCTCAAAAACGGTTTCGAAAAAAATTAAGGCTATTAAATGTTTTAAGTCACAGGTAAAGGACATCAAGTATGACGAGGCAGCTATTGGCTTGAACAGGTTTAGGGGAGTAATGTCTGGTGTGGGGCAATACTGCGAGTGCTTTGAAGTAAAAGAAGCCTGATTTGCTGAGCTAATTTTTTTTCTTTTTTGAGGACAAAACAATCCTTGCGTCAACTGCAAACAGCTTTCCTTTTGAAACCATTATTGGGTTTAGGTCAATTTCTTTTATTTCTGGAAAGTCGAGAACAAATTGTGAAAAGGAAATTAAGATTTGCTCCAGTTCCAAAAGGTCTATCTTGAACTTTTTCCTGTAGCCTGCCAAAAGCCTGTAAACCTTTGTCCTCCTGATAATGTTCTTTGCAAGAGTCTGGTTCAAGGGGGGAAGCCCAATGCTTTTGTCCTGGAACAATTCTGTTGCAACCCCTCCCATTCCAAAGAGAATGACAGGGCCAAAGACTGAATCCTTTTTGGCTCCAAGAATTAATTCAAGGTGTCCTGCAACCATCTTTTGAACACTAACGCCTCTAATTTTTGCTTTTGGATTTGTTTTTCTTGCATTTGAAATAATTTGCTTGAAGGCTTTTAAAATTGCTTTTTCTGAAGCAATGTTTAGGGCAATTGCGTTTGCATCTGTTTTGTGGGTTATCTCGTCTGAAACAACCTTCAACGCAACCGGAAAGCCAAGTGCCTTTGCCTGCTTTGTGGCTTCCTTCACATTCTTTGCAAACACTGTCTTGTTTACAGGAATGCCGTATTCTTCAAGAATTTCCTTTGAATCAACTTCGTCCAAAACAGTGTTTTTCCTTGCAAGGTTTTTTTCAAAGATTGCCCTAATTTTTTTCCTGTTTGGCTTTGTCTTAACCTTAATTTCTTTTGGCTTTTCGTAAAGGTTTGCAATATTTTTCCTGTAAGAATCCATGTACCTAAAAACCCGCACTGCCTTTTCAGGCGTTCTATAAGATGGCAGCCCTCTTTTTCTCAAAACTTCTCTTGCAGGCTCAACAAAGGATTCTCCCATCCAGCATCCGAGAACGGTTTTCTTGCTTTTTCCCGCTTTTTTTGCAACAATCTTTGCAACCTCGGCAGGCTTTGTAATTGCCTGGGGGCTAAGGATTACAATTACTCCGTCAACATTTTTTTCCTTTAGTACAATATTTAAGGCATCTTCATATCTTTCAGGGGGGGCGTCTCCTAAAACATCAATTGGGTTGTTCCTGCTCCAATGCTTTGGAAGAACCTTGTCAAGTTTTGCCATTGCTTCATTTGACAGAGAGGCAAGCTTGCAGCCGTTTTTTATGATTGCGTCAGTGGCCATTACTCCCGGGCCTCCTGCGTTTGTAATTATTGCAAGCCTGTTTCCTTTGGGTAAAGGTTGGCTGGCAAGTGCCTTTGCACATCCAAGCAGGTCTTGCACATCTTCGACTCTTACAATTCCTGCCCTTCTAAATGCTGCATCAAAGACTGCATCATTTCCTGCCATGCTTCCGGTGTGGGAAATTGCGGCTTTTGCGCTTTCTTCAAATCTGCCCGATTTTGCAACTATTATTGGCTTGCTTTTTGAAAACCTAATTGCCGCATCCATAAATCTTTTTGAATCCTTGATGGTTTCCATATAAATTGCAATGCTTTCAACGTCTTCGTCCTGTTCAATAAACTCGATTAAGTCTGCAAAATTTATATCTTGCATTGCTCCGACAGAAATAAAGTATTTGAAGCCAACCTTTTGCTTTAGCGCCCAGTCAAGAATGCTTGAGCAAAGTGCGCCACTCTGGCTTATTAATGCAAGTTTTCCAGGCAAGGCATTTCTTGTTGCAAAGCTTGCGTTTATCTTTTTGTCAGGTCTTATGTAACCAAGGCAGTTTGGGCCAAGAACCCTTATTCCTGTTCCCTTAATTATTTTTGAAATTTCCTGCTCTAGCTTTTGCCCTTTTTTGCCGGTTTCTCCAAAGCCCGAACTGATAATTATTGCAGACTTTGCTTTTGCCTTAACACATTCCTTCAAAACAGTTGGGACAATAAAGGCGGGGATTGCAATTATTGCAAGATCTACCTCTTCAGGCAATTCTTGAATGCTTTTGTAGCAGTGAATGCCAAGAACATTTTTTTTGTTGGGATTTACTGGATAAACAACGCCGTTGAATCCTGATCCCACAAGGTTTTTCATTAATGAATAGCCAACACTACCTTGTGTGTTGCTTGCACCAATTACTGCAATGGATTTTGGATCAAATAGCGTTTTTAGGCTTTCCACTTAAATCAGTAATTTAGAGGCTTTAGAACTATAAAAATCTGCCCGTTAAGTAAAGCCAAGCACCATTTTCAAGCCTGTGAAGTTCCTTTTAATGTCTCCAAAAGACCTTATTTTCAAAACCTTTCCAAGAACATATTTTGGCCTGAAGTAAAAGCGCCTAAAGGCAGTACTTTGCATTTTCAAAAGTTGTTCCTCGCTCTCATATCCAAATGGAAGAAAGACAACTTTCCACATGCTGTACTTGCTGTAGTCTTTTTTCAATTTTCCATACTTTTTTGCGTGGCCAAACAATTCAGTTCCAGGGTAAGGCGTTGTCAAAGAAAACTGGGCATAATCTGGATTAAGCTCTATTGCAAAGTCAATTGTTTTCTTTGCAAGTTCAGGGGTTTCTCCCGGAAGGCCCAACATAAAACTTCCTCTTATTTCAATGCCTGCCTTTTGAATCAGCCTGATTCCCTTCCTCAACTGTTCAATGGTTTCCCCCTTTTTGATGTTGTCTAAAAGCGTTTGATCGCCTGCTTCTATTCCTACAAAAATGTTCCAACAGCCTGCCTTTTTCAAAGCCGCAAGCATTTCCTCATCTACTAGATGCGCCCTTGTTTCGCAGCTCCAGGCAAGATCAAGCTTTTCCATTTCCTTGCATAATTCCATTACCCATTTTCTGTCAATTGTAAATAATTCGTCCCAGAACGAAACTTCTTTTGTGCCATAATCTCTTTTCAGCTGTTTCAATTCCTCAATTATGTTTGCAACAGACCTGTGTCTGTAAGTTCTTCCAACAACTGCCTTGCAGCAGAATGTACAGTTGAACGGGCATCCTCTTGAGCCAAGCACATTCAGGACCTTTTTGTCAACCTTGTAGTTGTTTGCAAGAGAAGAGTAAAGGGACATGTTAAGCAAGTGCCTTGAAGGATAAGGCAGGCTGTCAAGGTCTTCAACCAGGCCTGCGTGTACAATCTTGTCTTTTACCGGCTCTTTGCAGTTTTTCACAAGGTCTACAATAACGTTTTCTCCCTCTCCCACAATGACAACATCTGCCTGTGTCTTCTGCAGGGTTTCCTCTGGCATCATTGAGGCATGCGGGCCTCCAAGTGCCAAAAATGTTTCAGGAGACTTTTCTTTTAAGAGAAGGCAGATTTTTTCAACCCTGTGAAAGTTCGGGGTTAAAGCAGTCATTCCGACAAAATCAGGATTAAATTCAAGGGTTTTTTCAACGACCTCTTCCTCAAAAAGGTTTTCCGGGGCTGCGTCAATTATTTTTACTTTATGGCCTGCCTTTTCAAGTACGGCTGCAAGATAGCATGCTCCCAGTGGAGGCAAGTGACCTCCCACATTCTTTACCTTTTTCCTGTATCTTTCATGCAATGGAAATGGCGGGAAAATTAAAACAGCTTTCATTCAATCAACTCTACAAATAACTAATTGGATTACCTATTTAAACAATTCACAAATTCCTTTGAAGCATGCACTACTTGGCTAATTTGGGTAGTTCCGGATTTCCAAGCATATTCATGGCAGCAGGTGAAAGAATTGTTGTAATAATTGCGAGCAAAATAATTGAGGTTGACAATGCGCTGTCCAAGAGGTTTAATCCTGAAGCTGCGTATGTTACTGCCAAAGTTGTTGTAAGCTGAGTCATTGAAGCTGTTCCAAAAAGTATGGAATTCCTTTTGGAAAACTTTGCCCATCTTCCGGCAAAGTAACCGCTTACAACTTTTGCCCCAATTAATCCAAGAATTATTGAAATCATCAAAGTGTTTCGGTAGTCAAAGCTTCCAAGAATTGACAGGTCAAGCTGCATTCCAATAATGAAGAAAAAAACCGGGACAAAAAGGCCATAGCCCATCGTATGCAGTTTGTGGTACACAATTTCTGATGTTGCAATGTCGGAAATAAGTAATCCAACAATAAAGGCGGCGACAATTGGATGAACTCCAAGGCCTGAAAAGTAAAGCAAAACTGCCATTAGAATGACTAACACCGCTCGCAGTTCTCTTTCATAAGTGTCCTTTTTGCTCATTCTTTTTCTGAAGTAATATGCTGCAATCCTTGGCAGGAATTTCTTCAATAAAATAACTGAGGCAACAAGGATTCCAAAATACAGGGGAAGCGGAAAACTTGTTATTGGAGAAGCTCCCTGCAAAATCACTGCAAGCAAAAGAAGGCTGAAAACATCTTCCAAAACCACAACCGAAATAATTGTTTGCCCAATTTCTTTGTCCATTAGATTGGCGTTTTTTACAGCCATTATTATTATGGCAACTGAGGATGAAATGAACACAATTCCAATTAAGGCCGCGGTCATAAGCGAATAACCAAATGCAAGAACTATTCCAAATCCGACTACAAAGGGAACAATTCCATTAATTGCTGCCATTATAATTATTTTCTTTCCAAGTTTTTCAAAGTGCTCGAGTTTTACTTCAAGGCCTGCCATTAGCATTAGGAATGCGGCTCCAAGAAAGCCAAAAAACTCAATAATCTGATTTGACTGCATGTAATTGAATCCGTTTGGCCCAAGTAGTGCTCCAACAATGATAATTGATGTTACAAACGGAAGCTTTAGCTTTTTGAACAAGTCTGGCACAAGCAGACCAAGAAACAGAATAATTAAAAGAACAGGGATTGTTTGTTCTATTAGGGCCATATTGGATAAGAGAGGAATAAAGCACTATTTTAAGCTTGTGATGCTGCTTTAGTAAGCTATTTAAACAGTGCGATACTGAAATTATGTAGTAAAATTGTTTTCTGATTCTTTTTGTAGGATTAAAAAATTAT
>JAFCCH010000092.1 GCA_017610265.1 Nitrososphaerota archaeon | reverse complement strand
CTTTTTGTCTCCTGCTATGATCTAATATACTGTGTGCTGGGAGGGCTTGTGGCCCACAAAAGGCCTTCTTCCCCGTAATATATTCCTCCTCTTCTAATCAATACATCTGCCATGCTTTTGTAGCCCGGATCTGCTGAATGGCAGGTGTGGTTGTAAAAAAAGTCAAGGCCCAAGCTGTTTTCTCCGTTTGCCCTTCGTCTTGCTTCCTGTGGCGTCATGCCCCGGTTTTCATACCATCTTGCTCTTGCAACGGCAAGATGTGTTTCTAAACCGCCCTCCATGTCCTGGTCTTCTATTGTTGGGTCAGAGGCATGGCCAAAGTATGCAACAGCCCCTGCATTTGGATCAGCTACTGCGTCAAAAACATCTTGGTCTGTGCCCCTGAAAACAAGTCTTGTGTCATAACCCATGTGTTTGTAGAATGCAATCATATACTGCACCTTTTTGTAAGTGTAAACCATTTCCAGTTTGTTTGGGCTAAGTGAATCGCTTATCAGCACATAAGCCTTTTTGCCTTTTCCCATGTCTTTTGAAAAGTCATCTACATTCAATCCAGTCCACTTCTCAATTTTTTCCTTGGTTTCCTGGTCAAGTTCTGGCACATCTGGGTTTTCTGGAAGCAAATTATCTTCGTTAAACATGTCTTCTAACTCATTCCTTCCTGGAACGTCAACTCCTTCAACACACTTTCCTTTCTTGCACTCCAAGCCAGGGGAGCAATCAATGTCTTTTACACATTCTGGTTCTTCTTCAACACATTTTTTTTCCTTGCACATCAAGCCCGGAACGCAATCAATATCTATTGTGCATTCAACATTTTCAACACATTGCTCTTGCCTGCATATAAAACCCTCTTCACAGTCTTCATTTCCGCGACATGTGCCGGTAATCATAACGCACTTGCTTTCCCTGCATTCCTTTCCTTCGCCACAATCATCTCCTGAAAAGCATTCTGCAGTGCATACAATTTCCTCTGCGCAATCTGAATCCTCACAGTCAATTGCGCCGTCGTAATCATCATCTAAATCGTTTGAGCAGTCTGAGCCAACCTCTTCAGTGGCTATTTCTAATGAAATATCAAAAAGAAAGAGCCTGCCGTCGGTGTTCCCTTCCTTTGATTGAAGTTCGACTGCATCACCAACCATCCCCCTTAATTGGCTTGAGGTCATAAATTCGCCTTCTTCTGAAACTACGTTAAAGTAAGCTGTCTCTGGATGTTCGCAATTAATGGAGCCTGAAGGTGCGGCTGTTCCAAAATAGCAGAGGTTGCATATGGCTCTTCCATCAAAGAAATTGGTTTCAGGGTAATATCCGCCACCTATTTCGCATTCGTATTGCCTTCCAGCATAAGCCCAATCATCTGTAGTAGAAGTATGAGTGACATAATAAAAGTCCATCCAGCCTCCAACATCAAGACTATTGCTAATATATTCCTCATTTCCTGAAAGGTATAACTCGATTGTGCCATTACCAGTCATGTTGTACTCTCTTCCCTGGTTGAGATTGTACCTAAGCCAGCTGTAATTGGAATTGAATCTCAGTTCGCCTTGCCCGACGTTTATTGCGTCTTCTTTTTTAACCTTTGACATCTCAAATTCCCAACCGTCGAGGACTATTGCATTCAAAGGCATAGCTAGAAAAAGAACAAGAAAAAGTGCAATGCAGGTCAGTTTGAAGCGCATTTGTTTTCAGTATTATTACTGAAAAGAAGTATTTATTGATTGGCTTTTGGCATTTAACGCTTTTGGGCAAAGTGATAAAAACCCTTCCAAATTCATTCTTTTCCATGCACGATATTGCAATTATTCAGGGAATTCTTGACGCAGTTTTTGAAAAGGCCAGGGGCCTGAAGCCAAAAAGCATAAAGCTTCATATTTGCATTGGAGCTCTAAAATTTGTGGAGCCTGAAAACGCACGCTTTTGGCTTGAGGAAATGCTCAAAAAAGAATTTGGCCCTGACTTAAAGCTTAACATAAAGATTGAAATAATTCATCCAGAAATAAAGTGCAAGTGTGGCTTTACTGGAAAGGTAGAGCACTTTCATGCAGATCATGACATGGTGCACGCTGGCCTTGTTGAAATGTCTTGTCCCAAATGCAA
>JAFCCH010000049.1 GCA_017610265.1 Nitrososphaerota archaeon | reverse complement strand
AGGAATTTATTTTGTAGGTGTCAAAGATTCAAAAAGAAAACTTTTTGATTCACTGATTCCGTTACCAAATGGGACCAGTTACAATTCTTATCTTGTTAAGGGTAAGGATAAGATCGCCCTTATTGATACAGTTAATCCTGGTTTCGAGAAGCAGCTAGCAGACAATATTGGTGCTGTAGTGGAAGTTGACAAGATAGACTATTTGATAATGAATCATGCTGAACCAGATCATGCTGGAGCAATACCGTTCATTATGAAGTCAAGTAAAGCCACTCTTATCACAACAGAAAAAGGCGCAAATATAGCTAAAAAATACCACCGTGTCTCGGAAGAGAGGATTAAAATTGTAAAGGATAAAGATAAAATTAGCTTAGGGGGCAAGACCCTAGAGTTTATTGAGGCTCCATGGCTTCATTGGCCTGAAACAATGTTCACTTACGTTATTGAAGATAAGACGCTATTCAGTTGTGATTTTTTTGGAAGTCATACTGCTGTTGGATTCTATGCTGAAGACTCTGAAAACCTACTAAGTGATGCAAAAAAATATTTTGGAGAGATAATGATGCCCTTCAAAACAATGGGTGCTAAAGCACTTGAAAAAATAGAGGCTTTTGACATTCAAATGATTGCACCAAGCCATGGTCCCATATACAAAAACCCTGAGCAAATAATAAAATTGTACAAAGAATGGACCTCTGCCAAAACAAAGAAAAAAGTCATTGTAGTGTATGTAACCATGTGGAATTCTACAGAAAAAATGGTGCAAAGCATGATAGATACTTTGGCCGAAGAAGACATTGAGGTTTGCTCCTACAATCTCGCAAACGCAGACATCGGGGATATTGCCAAAGACTTGGTTGATTCAAGAGCTATTGTTTTGGGCAGTCCAACTGTTTTAGGTTCTATTCACCCCCTTGCATTACATACTGTGAATCTTGTAAAAGCTTTGAGACCTCCTGCAAAATATGCCGTATTCCTGAATTCATATGGCTGGGGGCCAGCCACGAAAGTGGTTGTAGATGCGCTAAGCAATACTCAAATTGAAATTGTTGGTGCGGTGAAAGTAAACTGGGTTCCTGAAAAAGAGGATCTACAAAAAGTTCACAAGCTGGGAAAAGACCTTGCCCAAAAAATAAAGGGCTGACTGGTTTTTTAATTTTCTCAGAGCTTAGACTTCAACTGTGTGGTCTGCAAACCTTTTGAATGCGTCTGACATTGCTTCTGACTGTACATTGTGTGAAACAGTAATTAGGGTTGCGCCTATTTTTGTCAATCTAAGCCTGTTGGTCAGTGCGTGCAAGAAGCCCATTGTGTTTTCAAGATCGTTGTAAATCATCATGTCTGTAACTGAATCAAGGACAAGGAATGCATTTTTTCCCTCGAGGAGATCAAGGCTGTTTTTGAGGAAAACAAGAAGGTAATCTAATTGATTGGGTGCATCGAGGAAAGAGCAGCTTTTGGTGCTGTCGGCTTCTGCAGAGGTTCTTGTAATTGCGTCAAAGAAATAAATGTTTTTGTAGTTTAGGCCCTGTCTTTTGAATTCGTTGAAGAGAATTTCATAGGGCTTGTTGAATGTTATATAAATACAGAAAAAGTTTTCGTCGTTGACAAGGTTTTTTACTATTCCAGCTGTTTGGGCCAGGGAAAGCTCTGTTTTTGCTTTGCATAAAACAATGTCTCCCATTACAATCTTCATCAGAATGCCGTCGCTTTTTATTAATCCAACTTCTCTTGCGGGCTCTTCAACTCTTAAATCGTGTTCTCGATCAATCATTGTTGAAAGGCTGTCTACAAGTTTTGAATTCATTTGGTTTGCTGCAATGAGAAAAATTCCCTCACATTCGTGTTCTGCCAGAATCAAGCTAAGCTTGTGCATAAACTTTGCAATATTTGGCTGTTTGTGGTAAACTGACAATACTGAGAGGGAATCAAAGACAAGCCTTTTTGGCTTTGTTTTTTTGACAACTGCCTTAATCTTTGAAAGCATTGAGTTCAAGGACTTGTCCATGTCAATAAAGTAAATGTTTTTTTTGTCCTTGACTTTGCCCACAACAGTTCTTGTTATGCCGTCAACAAAAATAATTTTTCCTGTCGGTAGCTTGGCTTTTTTAAATTCTTTTGTTAGTGTGCTTGCTGTTTTGTTCAGGCTAATGTAACAGGTTTTTGCGTTCTTGTCTTTTGCAAGCAAATCTTTTACTTTGTTAAGATATGCATACTTTGGAACCCCACTGATTACGTTGATTTTCTATTCCCCCAAAATTTTCTTCACTCTTTTAATCAAATCCTCTATTTGAATTGGCTTGTTAATAAAGTCAACAACATTTTTTTGCTTCAAAAGGCCTTCCTTTTCCGCATCGGTTAATTGCACAACACTAAGGTATGAAACTTTTACGTCTTTTATCTTTGGTATTATTTTTCTCACAGGCGTGCCTGGCATCATAATGTCCATTAAAATAAGGTCAGGTTTGTTTGTCTTAAGCTTTCTCAGGCAGTCGTCTGCGTCCTTGGCTGTAACGACTTTGAATCCGCTTTTTGAAAGCACTATTTTGAACGAGTTTCTTATGTCGACTTCGTCATCCACAACCATTATCGTTTTTGCCATTTTTAACCCTTTTAACCCTATTATCTTTCTAACTATCAGTTGTTTTTATTCTTTATTAACTTTTCTTCAAGGTTAGTTTCCTTTTTAAATCTTGCTCACCCTAATTTTTTCCTATGACTGCAATAGCGGCAATGAAAGCATTAATTGTAAGGGATGGCAAATTCCTTGGCCTTGAACTGGAGATTGGTAGAAAGAGACTTTGGGATCTTCCTGGTGGAAAGGTTGAGGATGGAGAAGAGCCAATGCAGACACTTTCAAGAGAAGTTCAAGAGGAAACAGCTTTGACACTTGGTAGCATTAAGCCTATTGGTGTTTTTCACTTTAATAGAAAGACAGATGGTCAAATGGTTGTTTGTACTGTTTTCAAGAGCGAAGTAAGTGCTGATGCAAAGGTTATTCTGCCCCACAAGAGTAATGAGGGTATTGCAAGCAGCAAGTGGCTTACAAAAGAAGAATTCATGTCAAGTGATTTTGAGGCCCCCAAAAGCCTTAAAGAGCTTGTAAAAGAAAACCTCTAATTAGTCCGGTTGTGGTGCCACTTCAATAAATGCTGTAAGAGTATCTTCTACATATGTGCCCGTGACTATTGGGTTGTCAAACCTGTATCTTAGATTACAGTACTTTGAACTTTCCTGGCCTCTTACTGCAAGAGGCGCACTTGCCTTTACTTTAAGGGCTTGTGTTGATCCCACGTTCAAGGTATCAATGCTGTTTTCAACAAGTATAATCCAGTCAATGCTGCAAATTGTGTTGTTTGCAATTGAGAACACAAGATTTCTAAGAGTAAGCTGCCCCTCGTTTTTGACTTTCAGGTCAATTATTTGGTCTGTGTATCTTCCATTTGTTGAATCCCATTCTATGTCAATCGGGCTTCTTGGGCTAAGGCTTATGTCTATTCCATATCCTGCTTCTTCTCTTATGTCAAGTGTAAGAGTTTGCTTTATGGGTTCCGACAAATAGGGTGCGTTGATTACAACATTTCCCTTGATGTCTGGTTCCTTTTTGGCCGTTAGTGGAAGGACAACCTGCAATTCCTTTTTTACATCTTCTCTTCCGGGAATGCTTGTTATTGTAATTTGTTGCGGGTTGTCCTGGTTTGCAATCTCTGTAAACTGAAACCATTTTTCAACCTCGCTTGGAGTGTTCTTTGTTGCGCTTGTAATCTCAATACTTAGTGTAATGTCTGTTATCTCAAAATAGTTGTCGTTTTTAATCTTTATTGTTGCCTCGTCCTTGTTTTCGTTTTCTTTTGCCTTTGCCTTCAGGCTTGCGCTGTTTACACTGAGTTTTTCAGCCGGGTTGGGGTAAAGTGTGAATTCAGCCGAGCCCTTTTCATTTGTGTACTTTACTCTCACAGTTGCCTTTTTCTCGTCACCGTTTTTTTCGTCATCTATTGAAATGTTGTTTGGCACGGTAATTGTAACACTGGCACTTTGGGTTGAGTTGCCTGGAACAGTTATTGATCCAATTGTAATCATTCCTTCAATGTCGTCTTCTGCAACAATTTCAGCTGTTTCGCTTGAATTTGAGCTGTTCTTTATTTGAATGTCAAACCTTGCTTCTCCGCCTGCGTAAAGCTTGTTTGGAAATGTTTGGTCAAAGCTAATTACTTCGAGTTCAAGGTCTTTTGAGAGCTGTACAGTTGGCGTATTGTCTTCCGCGCTTATTTCAAAAGAGCTTTTTTTGACAGAATAGCCAGGGGCAGTAACCTCATAACGGTAATTGCCTGCTTTTAGTGGAACGTCGTAAATGGATTGCCCGCTTTCCTTAAACAATGGTTCTGTGCTGCCTGTTGCAAAAATCTTCAGGCTGCTTCCTTCAAGGAGCTTTCCTTCAGTGTCCTGAATTGTTACAGTTGCAGAAACCATGCTTCCGATAAAAAAGTCGTAGGCAAACCATGCAATTGCAAGCACAATAATTATTCCTATAATATGCGGAATGAATTTTTTTATTGGTTCAATGGCATTTTGGGCCTGGCCAACAATACTTTCGTCTTCAAACTCAACGTTTTCTCCGCCGTAGGATGGGTTGTCAAATTTATCAAAATTTTGCATTAAATCAACTTGTCTAAATATTTCTTGTATTAACTAAATTGAACCTTATTTAAATAATTTCCCATTAAAGTATATTTGATTTTAAATGCATATTTTTCTAATAACTGACAGTAAAACAGGAATAAACTTTTTTCCCAAATTAGAGGTCCTTTTGAGGAAGCGAATTGCGGATTTGGAGCTTGAAACTGTTTTTGTGCCCTTCCCGGAAGACGTTCCTGCGGCAGTAAGTTCTGTGGAGAAAGAAGCAGACCTTGTTTTTGTTTTTGTCTTGTATGAAGAGTTAAATTTCAAGATTAAAGCATTGCTCGACAAGCTTATTGAGGTTGATATGCGAAGCAAGACAAAGGTTGTGAAGGTTGTTGAGGAATCAGAGTATGGGAATCTTGACAGCCTGCGTTTGGAACAGGAAAAGGAAAGGCTTGCGGAGAAATGGTCTGAATTTATCTTAAACCTTTTGTTCAAAAAGCACGGGTTCAAGCCAAAGGAACCAACTGACCTTGAAGGAAATTTTCTTTAAATAAGGCCAATCTCTGTGCAAAAAGTTTTTGAAGGAATTTTGGAGTTGTAAAAATGTGGTGGATGGATTCAATTAATTTGGATGTGAAAAACAATCAGCTTTACATTGCAGGTTTTCAGGCAGAGGCTCTTGCAAAAGAGTTTGGAACTCCGTTGTATGTTTATAACGGAAACAAGATAATTGAAAATTTTAAGGCTTTGAAGGAAGCCTTTTTTGCTCAAAAGGCAAATCCAAGAATCCATTTTGCAATGAAGGCAAATTCACACCTTGCAATTTTGAGGCTTTTGCAGAAGGAAGGCGCCTTTATTGATGCTGTTTCTCCAAACGAAGTTGAGATTGCCCTTAAGGTCGGTTTTTCAAAGGAAAAGATTCTTTTTACAGGCACAAGCGTAAGCAACAAGGATCTTGAAAGGCTGGTAAAGGCAGAAGTTGTAATTAACATTGACAGCTTTTCCCAGTTAAAGAGACTGAAAAAGTTTGGCTTTAATGGAAAGGCAAGCATTAGGTGGAATCCTGGAACAGGGGCAGGCCATCATTCTCACACAATTACTGCCGGAAAGTTCATCAAATTTGGAATTCCAGAACACCAAATTGAATCTGCTTTCAAGCTGGCAAAAACTCTTGGAATAAACATTGTTGGTTTGCATCAGCATATTGGTTCAGGCTGGCTTGGAAAGGATGTTAACACTTTTCTTGAAACTGTTGACAAGACCATTGCTGTTGCAAAAAAGGCTGAAGAGCTTCTTGAAAAAAAGTTTGAATTTATTGACTTTGGAGGCGGTCCAGGGATAAGGTACAAAAAAGAGCAGGCTGTTTTCCCTCTTGAAAAATATGCAAAAGGCATTGCTGAAAAGATGAGGGCTTCAAAGTTAAGTGCCGAGATCGCAATTGAACCTGGAAGGTCAATTGTTGGTGATGCAGGAGTTTTTCTTTGTGAAGTAAACACTGTTGAGGAAAAAAATATTCCTCTTGCAGGAGTAAATGCCGGCTTTAATGATTTGATAAGGCCCTCTTTTTACGGTTCCTATCACGAAATAGTAAACTGTGGCAATGTAAACGGCAGAGAAACTGAGGATTATATGATTGCAGGAAATCTCTGTGAGAGCAGCGATGTCTTCAATGAAAATAAGCAGGCTTTGAGGGAGTTGCCTGTCTTAGAGGAAGGAAATATTCTTGCAATTTTGAGTGCAGGAGCTTACGGTTTTGAAATGGGTTCCAATTACAATAGCAGGGCTTTGTCTGCCTGTGTTCTTTTGCTTAACAGAAAAACTCATGTGATTAGGGAACGGCAAAATTTGGACGATGTTCTGGCAAAACAGAAAGAAATCTAGTTACTTCTTTTTCTTGCCTTTCTTTTTGGCCTTGCTTGTTTTTCCCTTAAACTTTCTCTTAATAGTTTCATGTTTTTCCTTGGTCTTAACAAGCAGTGTAAGCCTTTTAACCTTTTCTTCCAGGTCGTGCTCTTTTTTCAGCTTTTCTTCGGCAATCTTTCTGAAGTGCTTAACCAAATCGCGTTGTGAAGAAACTTCCTTTTGAAGCTTCTTCATTTCGCCAAGGTATTTCTTGTCGGCGGCCTGCTTTGCCCCAAGCTTGCTTTCCTGCATTGACAAAAGTTCTGATGTATAAGTGTTTCTTAATTTCAGGGTCTCGTGCTCAACGTCCAAAACAACTTTCTTTGCATAATCCCTTTCCTTTTTCAAATCCTTAATCAGTTCCTCTGACTTTTCACTGTATGCAAAAAAGGTTTCCTCCAGGGTGTCAAGCTTTTGTTTTAATTCAGCGTAACTGTTTTGAATGTATTCAATCTGACTTCTGTGGAATGAAATGCTTTTGCTTAATTCGTCAGCACTCAAAGTCATCTTTCGTCCTAGAACACCAAGGTCTTGCTCCAAATCAGCAACTGTTTCTTCCTCAAAATATCCCAGATAACTTTTCTTTCTCACATCCTCGTATTTTTCCCTAAGGTCCTGCAATTCGTCCTCTTTCCTTTCAAGGATTTGCATTACTTGTTTTGCAGTTCCCTTTCCTGTTAAAGGAGTGAGCCCCTGCCTTCTCATAAAAATTGTCATTCGTTCAAGAGAATACCTTGCCTTCAGCAAAGTTCCAAGAATTCTTTGTTCAAGGTCTGCATATAATTCAGGGGTTTCATCCTGCTCAAGAAGGTTAACTGTTTTTCCCCTGGTTTTCTTTTTTCGCTCAAACCTCAGGTTTTTTTCAAGAATTGTAACCAATTTTCCAAGCTCTTCCATAAATGGCCTTAATTCAGGCTTTCCTTCTTTTGGATCTTTTTCAAGTTCTTCAACTGTTTCGAGAAAAAGCCCTTGCAGGGTCTGCATTTCAGAAATGCTTTTCTCCAATGCATTGGTAAAAACAATTCTGCTTGCAGTTCTCCAAGGCTGTTGGCTAATGCTTCTCTGCAGGTCATTTATCTTTTCACTAATTTGCCCGACTATTTTTTCTGAATCAGCCATATTCAATCGCTATAATTATGTCAAA
>JAFCCH010000091.1 GCA_017610265.1 Nitrososphaerota archaeon | reverse complement strand
GGGTTTTGCTAAGGCAGATTCCAAACGAGTTTAACAGCAAGCCTGTTTCAGGCCTTGACATGCAAAGGGCAGTTGAAAAAATTGAATCATTTAATTTACAAAGGGATGAAAAAGAGCATTTCCTGATTGAGAATGCAGTTCCCTTTTGCTGCTGGCATTCTGAAAGGGTTGACAAAGTTTGTCTCGGAGGCATTCATGAAGATGGACACAGCAGCCTGTTTGTTAACCAGGAAGGAAAAATCCAGCCAAGCTATTTTCTTAACAAAGTTTTGGGAAATGCCTCTGAAACAAGTTTTTTGGACGCCTGGAAATCTGATTTTATGCAGAGAATGAATTCTCTTGAATTTATTGGAGAAGAATGCCATGAATGCAAGCATGTTCTGAAATGCATGGCAGGCAGCAGGTTTTCCGCTTTATTTGTAAATAAGTCGCTTTATGCCTTGGATCCTCTTGCCAAACCAGCCATTTTTCTGGTTTTTTTTGGTTGAAGAAACTTTGCAGGGAAGCATTCTGCCTGAAGGCATTACTGAGTTAAAGGCTGCCATTAACAGGGCTGAATCAAGGCGAAACCGAAAAATAACGATTATTGCCGTTGGCATTGTGCTGGCAGCCATAATTCTTCTCGCATCCCTTTTTTTGATTAGCCTGCCTTTACCCCCTGCCCCACCCTGTTTAAACAATGCTTTTGACGAGGGAGAGGAAGGAATTGATTGTGGCGGAATATGTGCTGCAGAATGCCCTGTTGAACAGGTTATTCTCCTTTCAAACTTTGAAACAAAACCGGCTTCACTTTTTGATGTTGAAACAGGGCCTGACGGCAAGTTTTATTTGGTTGATAAAGTGAGAAACAAAGTTCTTGTATATGACTCTGAAATGAATTTTGTTGCAAATATCGGGGAAGAAAAAAGGCCGACTTCTGAAGGAGGCTTTCTCTTTGTTTCAGGCGGGCCAGACGACGGAAAATTTGATTTTCCAATGAGTGCGGCGGTTGACAATGAAAACAGGCTTGTTGTCCTTGACAGGTACAACAAAAGATTACAGCTTTTTTCTTCGGATTTCAAGCTTCTAAAGGTTGTTCCTCTAAGCAGTGGCTATGTTGGAGAATATTATACAGGTGCAAGGTTCATAAAGTTTGATTCCTTTTCAAACAGATTTTTTGTTTCAGACCAGCACTTTCACAAGATAGCTGTTTACAACAAGGACTTGGTTTTCCAAAGGTCTTTAGGGGAAGGCAAGGGCAGTGGTGAAAACCAGTTTAACAATCCTGAAGGAATAGCCTTTGATTCAGAGGGAAATGTGTTTATTGCCGACAGGGGCAACAACAGAATTCAGGTATTTGATTCAAACCTGAAGCTAAAGTCAAGCATTACCTCAAATTTGTCAAGGCCCAAAGGGCTTGCAATTGGAAGTGACGACACTCTTTTTGTAGTTGACGAGGCAAGTGCGGCAGTGTTAATATTCAATAAGGATTTGGATTTTGTTGGCAGGATTGGCGCAGGCGAGGGTTTTGCAGAAGACGAATTATATCGACCGAGAGGAATTGCAGTTTCTTCAAGCGGAACAATTTACGTGGCCGACACCGGAAATTGCCGGCTTAAGATATTTAACCAGGAAAAAGAATTTGTGACCATAGTGAACTGCCTTGAATCACTCCTTGCAGTTTCCTTTATGCCGCTTTATGTTGCCCAGTCTCCTGAGGGAAAAATTGTTGTTTCCGACTGGCTTAATTCAAAGATTTTTATTTTCAGCGAGCACTATGACCTTGAAAAGTCACTTGGCTCAAAAACAGGGCCGATAGATTACAGGTTTAATGACCCTAGAGGAATCGCATTTGACAATGAAGGTAGGCTATTTGTAGCCGACAAGGGAAACAAACAAATAAAGATATTTGATTCGAAATTTGTTTATTTGGAAACAGTTTCAGAAGCAGGCGGGCAAAATTTTGGAAGCCCAAGAAACTTTGCTTTTGACAAAGAAGGCAATGTTTACATTTCCGATGTTGGCAGGAGAGAAATAATTGTGTTAACAAAAGACCTTGAATACCTGCGTTCAATTGGAACTATAGGCGAGGGGAAATTGTCCTATCCTCTTGACCTGGTTATATCTAATGATGAAAAAATTTACACAAACGACTCTCAACTGAACGCAGTTCATGTGTTTGACCTTGAAGGAAATTTTCTCCAAAAGATTCCTGCCCCCGAAGAGTCTGAAAAGTTCAGCGGAAATATTTTGATAGACTCAAAAGGAAACATTCTTGTTCCAGATCATTTTATTGGAAGAATAAATGTATTAAATCCGAAAACCCTGAAGTGGACAAGCTTTGGAACTTTTGGGGAAAAAAACGGGCAGTTCAATTTTATAAAAGGCCTTGATCTTGCATCCGATGGCCGCCTAATTGTTGGAAATGCAGGAAACCACAGAATTGATTTTTACAGCAAGGATTTTGAATTTTTGGAATCTATTTCTATAAATTAATCCTTTTTTTCCTGTAGGGGAAATAAATAAATAGGGCAAATCCTTTGTTATATTGGAATTTTAGAGTGTGTTTTTTTTTGGTTGAACAAGTTTCACAAAACATTCCGCCAGAAGGCGTAGCTGAGTTAAAGAACGCCATTAACAGGGCAGAATCAAGGAGAGAGAAAAAAACGGCTATTATTGCTGTTGTCATAGTGC
>JAFCCH010000048.1 GCA_017610265.1 Nitrososphaerota archaeon | reverse complement strand
ATGTTACAGGAACAAGCCTTGAGCAAATTATTGACGAGGAAGAATTCCCAGCAGACAGTGGAAGCGGCTGGATTGCAAGCCTTGAATTTGAAGAAAACAGGCTTAAGAAAATAGGCCTTGAAAGAAAAGGCATTGAAAAGCAAACCGCTTTGAACGCCAGTGAAATAGAATGGTTCCTACCAACTACAGGCAGCCAGGGATATGCCTTTTGCAGCATGCAGTTTGTTGGCCTTGCAAAATAAGGCCTTTTTTTAAAAGGGCAAAAAGTTAAATAAGCCAAACAACTAATAATAACTGATTGTAATGGTGCTGCACAAGGATGCAATTGAAGCAATGGTTTCAAGGTATGTTTCAAACAACATGATAATATCGTTTGGAACAAGCAAAGAAAGCGAACACTTTGTAAAAAAGCTTGCTTTGAAAATAGAGGAAGAAAATCTCAATGTAAAGGTTGTTGCAACCAACACCAAAATTGCAGGCATTCTAAGCGACTTTGGAATAAAAACAGTTTCAGTCAATGACAAAGAAATAGATCTTGCAATAGAATTTGCCGACGCCGTTGACTCAGAATTCAACTTTATTGAAAGGGAATCAGGAAGCTTTGTAAGAGACAAAATGATTGCCCAAAGCGCAGCCGACCTAATTGTAATAACAGAGGAAAAAAACTACGGCAAGAAATTGTCTGGCTCAATTCCGTTCGAAGTATGTATTTTTGGCTGGAAGAGAACAATGATGCAGCTTGAAAAATTAGGAGAGGCAAAGCTTAGAGAAAAAAAGGGAAAGCCGTTCAAGACAGAAACAGGTCATTACGTAATTGACGTAAAGGTAGATGAAATTTATTCTCTTGAAGATTTGGAATTTCAGGCAAAAGACATTCCAGGCGTTCTAGAAACAGGCCTGTTTATTGGATACGCAGACCGTGTCCTAATTCACGGCAACAAGCTTGAAATGCTTTCAAGGCTTGACTACAGCAAGCAAAACCGCATTCCAAAAGAGGAAGAAATCAAAATAACCCATTAGGCAAGCCCCCCTGAAAGCAACACCCGCCAAGAAGCACTATTTTAAAGTTAATTGAGCTAAAAAATCTTATAAAGCCGGAGTAGCTCAGCCTGGTTAGAGCGTTCGACTCATAATCGAAAGGTCGAGGGTTCATATCCCTCCTCCGGCATTTATTCTTCTTCTGAACCCTATTTATCAAAAAAAAAACGTTTTAGTAAGAAATAAATAGACAAACTCTCTCTCTATAAACAGGGGCAGAACATGGCAGTAACAATCAAGAAAAACGTTGACGTTCAGGGAACGCTTGAAGCAAAGCAATTCAAATACCAGGTAAAGCGAGACTTATCTGGAGACGTGCAGTTTACAAACATGTCAGCAAACCCTGCTGCTTTAACATTTATAAGCGCATCAACTGCAAGCCCAACAAATACTAGAACAGGAAACAATGTTGCCGAAAATGATGGCTGGAATTTCATAAAACCACCAAAAATAAGGATTTATGCAACTGGAAGTGCTTTTAGATCAGCAACAACCGGAAGGCTTACTGGTTATGTAACTGCATGGTTTTCAATAAACAATGTTGCCAAAGAAACTTTATCGGCTTCAGATAGTTGTTCAACCATAATGGCTAATTCTTGCAGTGTTACAATCTCAACCACAAAAACGCCTGCACCAGTTTCATTGACAAGTGCACAAGCAAGCCCAAACAATATCAGAATAAAAGGAAGGGTTAGGGGCGATTGGTCTGGAGGATCAGGTTGGTTTACTGCATGGACAATAGACAACCAAAACCAGCCACAGAAAAATCAGAAATATACTGTAATGAAATAGCTTCTTGAAAGATTTTAGTACAAGGCTCGGGTAATTAAGTTTAAATAAACAAAAGCCTTCTTAGCATAATTTTCTGCAATGCCTTTAGGTTTTTGCGATTTATTCCAAACAGCGACCCAATAATGGGCGTAATGCTGCCTTTCAGCAGGCAGGACAAATGGTGGCAGGCGCCTCTTTTTGCTTTTGCCACAATGATTTCTTTTGACATAATTACAATGCGGGTAGGCATTTGGACAATTGCAACTGCCTTAACTTACGCAGGCCTTGGACTAATGTTCCACATGGTTTACAAGAAAGTTGGCAAGGTAAAGATGAAACACTATCTTGGCTCAGGAATTGTCGGAGTTCTAATCTTTGACTTTGTTACAGGAGTCTTGTTTGGCCCAGCCATGTTTGGCATGAGCTTTGCACAGGCATTTATTGGACAGATTCCTTTCACAGTAATGCACCTGTTGACAGTAACAGGATTCATATTGATTATTACACCATTGTATGACAGTGCAATTCTCAGCAATCCTGCAATTGAAGACAGCGCAGTACTGAACAAAATCAAACTGCTTGTGAAAGCCTAATGGTTAAAGTAAAAAAGCTCGAACTACTGGATCCAAAGCTGTTTATTGGCATTGGAGCACTTCTTATAATTTGGCTGATTTTTGTAAGCGTTGTTCCACCAGAGTATAAGCCAGATGCAATTGCAGCAAGGCCAAGGCTGATTATTACCGCAGAAGCATCTGGGCAAGTTGTGCTTGACCAAATAATAAGGGTTGACCCAGGAACAAACGCCTTTGACGCAATGCTTTCAGTTTCAACAGTTGGATATCAAGATTATGGTAGTATGGGGGTAATGGTTGAATCCATTAATGGAACAAATCCAAAAGAAAACGAATTTTGGAAACTGTTTGTCAACGGAGAACAAGCCGCCCTTGGAATAAGTGGAATAATTATTAACGAAGACACAACAATTGAGTGGAAAACAGAAGCAATTGAAGAATATTCAGGCTAGTCTTCAAGCTTTATTACAACCTTTTTGCCAAGAACAGGCAACAGCTTTTTGAACTCTACTTCAAGGTCTTTGTTTACAAGAAATTGGTCAACAGGTTTCTCTGAGAATTTGCCATTAACCTCGTAAGTGTAATAGCCTGGCTTGCCGTCAACACTTGAAATAAAAGACCCTTCAGGACTGTTTTTGACGTCAAGCTTGACAGCCTTTTTCAAAGCACTAATTAGAGTGGTTCCCTTCTTGACAGAAACAACAAGCGGCTTTTCAAAAAGACCGTAAGCGCTTTTGACCTTTGACAAGGCCTGCCTATTGATATTTATGACATGAGCGTTTCCAAGCCTTGTTCTCTCAACAAAGCCCGCTGCCTCCAAAATCTTGATATGCTTTAAAGTAACAGGCACAGAAATATTAAGCTCTTTTGCCAAGGCAGAAATATGCATTCCCTTATGCATCAAAATTTCCAAAATGCTTCTTCTATTGTCATTTCCAAGAACCTTAAAAACATCCATAAACATTACCTCTTTTACAAACATTACCCCTTTTGCTAATAGTTATTATCCATTTAAGAAACTATTTAAAAGCTTTCGAGTTCAATTCATAAAACTTTTAGAAAAAGTTTTATCAAAACCATCGCATGTCATTGGCATTTGACAAAACACCTTGGAGGGGTGCCATTTGAACAAATTTTTAATTGCATTAATGATAATTGCATTGATTGCACAGCCTGTTTTTGCAAAAGACGTAACAGTAATATTTAATTTCCCAGAAGGCACAAGTGATGATGTGCAGGAAACTATTTCATTGGAAGAGGATGCAAACTCTTTTCACGCATTTGTAACGGTTGCAGACAACCAAGGCCTTAGCCTTAACATGACCTATTATACAAGCTTTGACAGTTGGTTCATTAATGGAGTAAACGGAGTCGAAGGAGATGCAGACCAATATTGGCATTTCTGGGTAAACAATGAGGCATCACAAATTGGAATAGGCACCCACATTCCTGCAGACCAGGACGTAATAGAATTGGGTTTTGCCGACGAGCCAATTGGCCCACAAGAAAGTGTTGTTGACACAGCATTACAATGGCTTGTTGACAACCAACAGCAGGATGGAGAAATAGGCGAACACAAGATTTGGGGAAACGCATTTGCACTAATTGCACTAACCCTTTTTGAAGGAAATGACTTGGTAAAAGATTTGGCTTCAGACTACCTGCTCGCAAACCAGGGAGAAGATGCAGGCTTTGGATACCCAGGATATGGATCAGACGGAGTGCACACAGCCCTAGTTATCATGACCATGATTGCAAACCAGGTTGAAATTCCAGAAGTTGAAGGTGAAAGCGCCATGGATTACATGCTTTCAAAGCAGGAAACAGACGGAGGCTTTTCAGGCTGGGGCACAGGAGACGTTGACACAACCTCCTGGGCAATGATGGCATTAACAGCATCAAACCAGGCAATGCCTTTAAACAACAGCAACAGCCCTGTTGACTACCTTGCAGCTGCCCAAAACGGGGACGGAGGCTTTGGATATCAGACAGGGCAAGCCAGTTCAGAGGACTACACAGCAGAAGCACTTCTTGCACTGTCTGCAGTAAACCAGAAAAACAGCAATGAAGCAGAAACAGCCCTTGTATGGCTACAGGACCAGCAAGAGCAAGATGGCTGCTTTTCAAACGCTTACACAACGGCTTTGGCAACAATTGCCTTAACAGCGTTTGAGGAAGACACAGAAACTGCAGCAAACTGCCTTGAAGGACTGCAGCTTTCAGACAACGGATTTGGAAGAGACGGTGAAACAAGCAATGCTGTTGACACAGCCCTGGCAGTAATTGCCCTTTCAGGAAGCAGTCTTCCAACAGCAAGTGTGGAAGGAGAGGAAAACCCTGAATTGGTTGCAGTTGGCCGAGTAGTAAAGTTCACAGTGGAAATTAGAAACACTGGTGAAATTTCAGCAAGCAATGTTTCAGTTGGCCTTGACGGAATCCCTTTTCCCTGGATTCAACAGGAAACAAGTGAAACAAGCATTGCAGAAATAGAGCCAGGCGAAACAGTTCAGGTTGAAATCTTTGTTGAAATGCAGCAGGTTGGAGAAAGAGATGTGTTTGCAACAGTTTCAGGAAAAGGAGTTGCTGCAACAACAACCAGCAACATGCTTTCATTTAATGTTGGAGCAGCAGACCTGGATGTAAGCCTTTCAATGCAGTGATAAAATGGATAAATCAAAATTGTTAGTAATTGGAACCGCCTTGGTTGCCTTGGCAGTTCTGATTGCCTTTTCTCAAGGTTTTCTAAACCCATCTGGATTGTTTGGCCTTTCAGCCGAAGAAACCCAATTGGAGAAAGCGGGCAAAGCCAATGGGGAAGAGGCAGAAAATACTGCTGACCAAAAAACAGTCAAAGCAGGCCTTTCTTTTGAGGTTTTGAGGCCAACAAGCATTGAAGCAAGCATTGTGGGAGAGGCAATCCTGCCAAACTGCCCAAAGGAAGCAGAGATTGAAATTATAGTAAAGAATACTGGAAATGACACTGCTGAAAAGATGTATTTTTCTTTTGGCTCTGGAATAAAGATTGTTGGCTGCAGCAACTGCGAGCTTGACAAGCTTTTGCCAAGCCAGGAAATAACTGCAAAAGCAAGGCTTTGCCTGGAATCAAGTTCAGCAAACGCGGTTACTGTCGGAAGCGCCAACAGCAACAAAATCGAATTAAATTTTGAATAAGAAAAAATGCAGGCGCAAAAATGCGTTTTCAGAACTCATAATCATCTTCATCACAAAAAGGCATTTTGCCTTATTGCTCAGTTCTCAGCCTGCTCATCACAATAGTAAACTTGTAAATTAGTTCCTTTAAAAGAATGCTTATTCTCGATTTTGCAGGGCTTATTTTTCTAAACAGCTTCCTTGTGTCCAATTGCAGACAGAAGTATAAGTTAGGTCTGGATCTTCTTCCGGATATTCCCAGTCACACTGGAGCCAAAAACAGCCTGGTGAAGTATCACAATCAAGCATATTATTTTCTAAGAAACAATTACCTGGCCCCTCACAAAACTCAAGATTCAAGCATTGAGTTTGACTATTTGACTGCATATCACATGTAGTTCCTAGCCCAGTTTGATCAATGCAGCGGCCGCATTCCCGGCATTCTTCCAAATTCGATGCATCCGGGCAGTTTCCAAAATTGCCGCAGTTGCCCATGCTTTCAAGGCAATTTGTTTCGCTGCTTGCATAATTTTCACAGCCTGATTCTCCAATGCAGGTAGCAGCATTCCATTGGCATTGTCCTGGATGTTGGTTGCATTCCTCTTCTTCAGAACTGGCGCAATCAATTAACTCAGAAGGCACTGAAACTGTTCCTTTTATGCTGACATAAGTTGTTCTACCAAGATTTGCATAGTCTTGATAGCCTATTTCGATGTATCCCTTACCCCCTTCAGTATATTGAATGTTAGTGAAATGAAGTTCTCCTCCTGGCCCTATTTTCTCAGGGTCAGTTGCAATTTGGGTGAATGTTCTATCATTCATCTTTGCATCAACGCTGGTAAAACCTTCACCCAAAGAAACAGAAACAACCCTAATCCGGCCACCAGTAATATTCTGCAGTTTTACTTCCACTTGGTTATCAGTTATTGAACCGCCTTTTACTATCAACTTCATAGGATCAGAAGAAGAAAAAACAATTTCTTGCGGTGTAGAAATGACAAAAATCAAAACACCAATAACGGCGGCAATAAATACAAATGCCCAACCATAAGTTACTAGGTATTCTAAGCCAGCTTGAGCTTTTTTGTTCATGATAATTGGCTATATTATGTTTTCAGCCTTTTTATTCTTATTAGTGAAAAATTAGAATAAACTCTTTTATACAACTTTAAACACCATTATAGTAAAGGACCGAAGGACATGACAATAACAATCAAAAAGAACGTTGACGTGCAAGGCACACTTGAAGCAAAACAGCTAAAATACCAGGTAAAAAGAGACCTGAGTGGAGATGTGCAGTTTGAAAATGCACCTTCTTTGGCAGGAACTGCTGGAATTTTTAAACAAAGCACAGGTTCAACATCTTCTGTTGTGACTGCAACAACAAATACTGGACTAAATTTTTTAAAAGTCCCAGGAATAAAATCCGATGGAAGAGCAACAGTAATAGCAACAGGAGGATTTCCAATAAGTATTGCTATGTCTTTGCCTGTTGCAGTAACAAGAAACTCCAGTCCTATTGCAGTACTTAATGGCTCAAGAACAGTAGTTACTACTTTGACTGCTGGAAATCCGTCCTTTTCAACTCAATGGAATGCAACCATTGCACCTTCAACCACAAAAATAACAACGGTTATTGCTTCTCCTGCTACAATAAAATTCCGTGTTTCAGCAAATGTTGCAGCAGTTGGAACTCCTACATTAATAAGTGCTTCACAAAATGTGTATGCAACAGGATATTTTCAAAAGAATCAAAAGGTTACAGTGATGAAGTGACCAAACAAGCTTTTGGAAAATGGCTTGAAAAAACTCATTATAGCCATAATAATAAACTTATAAATTAATTCCTTCAGATTATATTTATTCTCCTTCTGCGAGAATAGTGAGAGAATTCTTAAGCCCCGATAGTCTAGCCCGGTCAAGGACACTGCCCTCTCACGGCAGAAACCTGGGTTCAAATCCCAGTCGGGGCAAAATCACTCTATTTTGAATATAGATAAATAATAAAAAGAAGAAAAAACTGTTGAAAATTATAAAGGTGTTAACGTTTTGCAAAACGAATCAAATTTAAGGGACTTTACAGTAACACGCAATTATTTTATTCGGGAAAATGAGATATTAATTACGTTAAATTTTTACAATATTGAAGAAGACAAAGTCGTTCTGTTGGCAAATCAAACAGTGGACAAATTTTGCTCTTGAATTTAATTAAGGGCAAGAAAAAACATTTTTATAGTTTGAAGCTATTTGTTTTAACATGAACTTAATTAGTGAAGAGGACAGGCAAGCCGAAACAAATCGTTTTTTTCAAAAGGTTTTTGTATGGATGTCCTTTGCCTTGTTTATTTCAGGCCTAACCGCTTTTGGAACTGCTTTAACTCCTCCAATCTACGAACTTATTTTCTCAAACCAAATTTTTTTCTATGGCCTTCTTTTGATTGAGCTCGCTCTTGTTTTTGGGCTTGCTTTCTTCATAAAGTCTTTGTCTGCCACAATGGCAAAGCTGATGTTTGTGGTTTACTCCTTTTTTACAGGACTAACCCTGTCAGTAATTTTCTTAATTTACACAATTGAATCAATTGGAATGGTTTTCTTTATTACAGCAGGAATGTTTGGCTCAATGGCAGCCTATGGCTTTTTTACAAAAAGAGACCTGACTGGAATCGGGCAAATCCTGATAATGGGATTAATTGGATTAATTCTTGCATCTATTGTAAACATTTTCCTGCAAAACAGTGCCTTTGACTTAATTCTGTCAGTAATTGGAGTAATTATTTTCACAGGCTTAACCGCTTACGATGTCCAAAAAATAAAGAAGAAAAACATTATTGGAAACGAGGGAACTGACGAAGATTCAAAAGAAGCAATTATGGGCGCACTGCATTTATACCTTGACTTTGTCAACCTATTCCTAAATTTGCTAAGGCTTTTTGGCAGAAGAAGGTAAGACAGGAAGCATGGGAAAAATGAGGATTGTAAATGAAAGCTGTTTTGGTTGATTTCAAGCGAACCCTATTTGATCCCGAAAAAAACTGTTTGCTTCCACAAGCTCTTGAATTTCTTCAAGGCTTAAAAGAAAAAAAATTCAAGATTGGGCTTGTTGCAAAAAACGCAGGCATTAACGAAAGCACTGTTAAGGAAATGGGAATTTTTGAATTCTTTGACTTTGTTTCATTGGAAGACGAAAAAAGCCTTGAACAATACAAAACTGCTTTGGATTCTTTGAAAATTGAGGCAAAAAACTGTTTCTGCGTTGGCGACCGGGTAGTAAAAGAAATAAAGTACGGCAACGAGCTTGGCTGTGTAACAGTTTGGGTAAGGCAAGGAAAGTTTTCAAAAGATGCTCCAAAAAAGCCAGAGGAAGAACCAAATATTACTGTTGAAAACCTTTCAGAAGCCTTTGAAAAAATCAGCAATTTTCAGCAATAGGCAAGCTATTTAACGCTTTTTGCCCTGAAATTTATTTAATTATGGCCAAAACAACCACTGCGAAAATAAAGGAAGCAATTGCCGAAACCATTGACAAAACAACTCACTTGGATGTTGCAAGGGCAACCCAGGCAATTGCAAAAAGTCTTGGTTTGAAGGACAGGCTGATTAATTACACTCATATAGAGCTTAGAAACAAGTTGAACGAATATGGTTACAAATCTGCACCATACAACAAGAGAATTTTGTTCCTGCCGCACTGCCTTAGAAACAGCAAGGAATGCAAGGCAATTTCAGGAGACGAAGGCTTTGAATGCCAAAGGTGTGGAAAATGCGACATTGACAAATTAATTTCAATGGCCGAAGACCTTGGATATGCAAAGATCTTCATTGCACCAGGAGGAAGCATGGTAAAAAAACTCATATTAGAATACAAGCCAAAAGCAGTTCTTGGAGTATGCTGTTACAATGAAGCAAACCTTGCATTTGACATGCTTAGAGGAACAGGAATTCACGGCCAGACAAGTATGCTGTTACAGGACGGATGCAAGGACACAAAGGCGCATTTGGCGGACGCAAAGGAAAAGATGGAAGCGATTGACCAAAACCTTTTGCTTGCAAATAACAGCCTTGAAGAGGGTCCAACCCAAAAAAACCTTCCAAACGGCAATTCAAAACAATTAAAAAAATGAGCAATGCTAATTTGATAACATTAAATGCCTCGGTAGCTCAGTGGTAGAGCAGCTGCCTTGTAAGCAGCAGGTCGAGAGTTCAAATCTCTC
>JAFCCH010000090.1 GCA_017610265.1 Nitrososphaerota archaeon | reverse complement strand
GACGAGAGGAGAATTGAACTCCCGATCTTCGCCATGTGAAGGCGATGTCATACCACTAGACCACTCGTCCCTGACTAAAAGAACATCTTGAGCAAATGTTTAAATAGTAAATACAGTCTAATCTTATTGGTTTTAATGAAAAAGATTATTTTTGCATTAATGGTTCTGGCTCTGTTGGGAAATGTGAATGCAGCATCAATTGGTGTTCAGCAAAACATTCCGGCAAACACTGTTTGGAGCTTTTCAGTTACACTTCCGGCAGGAACCGACTTTGACGACGCAAAGGTTTTGATTGATGGAAGCAGAATAATTTCTTTCGAAACAGTTGGTTCAAGCCAGACAATTCAAGCATTCGACCCAGACAATTCAAGGCTTTTTTCAAGCACAGAGCCTGTTGGAAACACTGTTTACTTCCTTGTTTCACCAATGGCAAAAGGAAGTCACGACCTCACCTTGAAGGTTGACGGAGACGACCTTGCAGAGGAACAGGTTTCATTCTTTGAGATTTATGACGCAGAAGGCAGGGCTGATTTACAAAGCCAGGTAAACAGCCTTAGGGGAAATGTCAACAGTGTAGTTGACCAGTTCAACAGTTTTGAAGGAAAGCTTGGAGAAGCCTTAACAGAAGAAGACAAACAGGCGCTTCAGGCAAGCATTAATGCAGTTGAAAGCAATGTTTCAGCCCTTGAAACAGAGCTTGGAAACCTTGCACAGGAAACAGGTGTTAAAACACAGGTTCTCGCAGAAGATATTGAGCAAATAAAACAAGGTGATCTTCTTGAAGAGGAACAGATCCTGCTTGGCGCAGGACTTTTCTCAATCGCAAGCACTGCAGACGAAATGAAGCCGTTTATTATCTTTATTCTTGTTGCAATAGCAGGGGCAATTCTTGTAATTCAGTTCAGGGACAAATTGCCAAGCAGTAAGGGACTGTACAGCAGCTGGAAAAAAGAAAAACCAATCTTTTCAGAGCACGACGAAGACATTGCCGAACAAGTTCTAATAGAATCACAAGATGAAATCAAAAAGGGAAAGTGGGCAATTGAAGGCGCCAGTCCCCCAGAGAAAGCTGAAAGAAAGCCGTTCAACATTGGCGACCTGCTTAGAAAAAATTAGGGCAATTAGCTTTGCTCTTCCACAAACTTTTCAATGCTTCTGTCATAACTGGCTTCGGCTTCTTTTCCAAAGTAACAGGCAGGCAGCTCTCCCCTTTGCCTGTGATGCCTGACACACTCGCAACAGATTCCTTTTCGTTCACAGCCAGGATAAGAGCAAGAACAGTCTTTTAGGTTTATTTCTTTTTTGCACTCCATTAAAACCAAAATAAGAGGGGTTTGAAAAACTATTTAAACTGAACAAACATAATATTAGCTGGTTAAAATGGCTCTGGACTTAAACCCTTTTGCAACAATAACTGCAGGCATTGACAAAGTTTATTCAACAGTTTCTGAGGCACTGCCAACCCTTCTTTTTGTCGGAGCAACACTGTTGATTGCATATATTATCATTAATATTCTTCAAAGGATTGCCAAAAAAGTTTTGGACAAAGTGGACTTCAATCCGGATTTGGAATATCTTGCATACCGAGCAATTGCCTGGATTTCATGGTTTTTTGTTCTTGTCTGGCTTGTTGGACAGCTTGGCCAGGAAGAAATCTTTGCAGCATTGATTGCAGGCGGAACACTTGCAGGCCTGGCAATTGCATTGGCAGTCAAAGACAGCTTAGCAGACGCAGTTGGAGGAGTTCTCCTGCTTCAAGACAAGCACTTTGACCTGGGTGACAGGATTAAAACAGCAGGCACTGAGGGGAAAATCCTTGAGGTTGGTTTGAGAAAGACCAGGCTGCGGCTTGAAAACGGCAACATTCAAATTATTCCAAACGCAAAAATTGACAAAGGCGGCTGGATCCTTCTTCCAAGAAAAAAAGAGAGAGAAAGGCTCTTTTCAAAACTCTCAAAAAAGGCCAAAAAGATTGTACTTTTGAAAAAATAAATTTTCTTTTGGCAAAACTAGTCTTAAAAATTTTCTTTTGGTAAAGCTTTTCTTTTGTAAAAAGAAAAGGTTTGCAGGAAGGAGGATTCGAACCCCCGAACGCACTAAGCGACAGGCTCCTAAGGCCTGCGGGTTTGACCGCTTCCCTATTCCTGCATATAAAAGAAATAATTGGGGCGACAGGCTCCTAAGGCCTGCGGGTTTGACCGCTTCCCTATTCCTGCATATAAAAGAAATAATTGGGAAAGCATTAAAGGCTTGCGTTTTTTGTAAAAAAAGTATTAAAAAGAGCAAAAGAGTAATAATTACAAAGATTATGAATTCAAAAGCCCAAGCAGGACTAGAATACCTTATTACTTATGGATGGGCACTTGTTCTGGTTACAACAGTTGTTGGAGTTCTTGTTTTATTAGTCGGAGGTCCTTTGGGAGAAGAGGCTTTTTCAAGCTCTGATCCAACCAAATTACTGATGAAGGGCGGCTTAATTGACCCTGTTACCCAAACAAGCACAATTAAACTTCAGAATGTTACAGGCGGAAAAATAGAAATTCAGGCAGCAACAGGCGGAGACGGATTTTATGACTGTGATTATGTTCCAAAAATAGTTGGCTCTGGTTCGGAACTGGAATTAAGCTGCCATGTTGAAGTGGGAACAACAACAGGAACAGTTGACATTAAATATATGGATGTAACAGGCATTCTTCAAAGCACCCTTATTTCAGGAGGTGGAACAGTGCCAATGGGAGCGCCTCCAGATGGAGAAAATACTGATTACCTTTGCTCAGACGGTTACAACAATGACACTGATTCATTAATTGACTGCGAGGACCCAGACTGCGATACACTTATTGGATGTGATCCAAACCACCCACAAAATCTCTGTCCCCTCCCAACCATAAAATACTGCGAATTTGACGAAGAAAAAACATGCGATGATTCCTTTGACAACGATGCAGACGGAGACATTGACGATGCCGATTCCGACTGTGTGCCCCCTGTTGAACTCTGTGAAGTCATAGGGGATGAGGACATGGACGAACTTGCAGACTGCCTTGACACAGTAGACTGCTCAGATGGAACATTCTGCGATGGAGCCCAAACAAAGGCCTGCTGGTCAGAAGCATGTGTTGACTTACCCATTAATGTAAATGTGTCACTGGGCACCAATAAAAATGATATTTTTACCCATGTTGGACTCTTCTATGCTGACGGAAGATATGCTGTATTCGAATTATACAAAAGTATTGACGGGGCTCCTTTTGAACTAATTTATGCACCACCCTGGTCAACTCCAGGAATATCTTATGGAGACGGAGCAGCCAGTGATATCCAAACAGTTTACTCTTATTATGTAAAATCAGGAAATGATCATTCGGCAATTAAGTCATTCACACCATATGTTCCAGAATGCACTGACACAGACGTTGATGCAGAGCATATCCTTGGCCACAACTATGAGGTTAAAGGAACACTTCTTGGCAATACTGACAGTTGTGATGGCAGAGGAAGGCTTATTGAAAGCTGGTGCAGTTCAAGCGGAACAAGGGCATGGGGCTATCATGTATGCGAAAACGAAGGAATGATTTGTGACAACGGTATTTGTGTTACTCCCCCTTAATTGGATTTTAGGAAAGAAATAAAAATAAGAAAACCTTCTTAATTATTTAATATATGCGCAAAAAAACCCAAGCTGCACTGGAATACCTAATGACCTATGGTTGGGCTATAGTCCTGGTTGCAGCAGTTATTGGAACACTTGTTCTTGTAGTAGGAGGGCCTTTGGCAGAACCGTCTTTTTCAAGCTCTGACCCAACCAAATTAATGATAAAAGCAACAGGCGTTGAAAACGGAGTTGCGACAATCAAACTTCAAAATATTACAGGCGGAGAAATAAAAGTTGAAGAAATTACAAGCACAGGCTACTACAACTGCCTTGCCTCAAACACAAGCGACACAGTTATAGCAGGCGGAGAACTCGAAATACTCTGCACAGTTCCAGCCGACCTTGCACAAGGAGAAATTGCAGTGCAATACACCGATGCAACAGGTCTTCTTCAAAACATGCTT